>JAYVTW010000175.1:0-7079 GCA_043788445.1 Methylophilaceae bacterium | reverse complement strand
TTATCATCATGTAAAATCTGATAGTACGCAGTTGGTGTAATGGCATTTGCACTAGTATTATTTATTTGATAAGTTACATCTATCACATAACTGTTGCGATGGAATGTGTAAATTTTATCTACACTGATGCCATCTTTACCAACCCAATTTAAACGAACCTCTTGAGTCTCCAAGTTTGCAGGCATGCTATAACTAGTAGCCGTCGTAGTAAATAAGCTTTTATGTGTTGGTAACTCTGCACCGATTAAACCAGTTTGTGCAACATACAACATCGGTTTAGCTGCATCATCCAGCAATACAAAATTGTCTTGCGAATCAGAGGCTCGGTGTTTGTTTAACGTTAAGCGACGGAGATCACCACCAACTGTATCAATCTCAGCTTGATATAAATCAGTAGATACTTTAATACGCTGTGCGGTCTCTAGCTTAAATGTTACACCAGAGTTTGGAACGCTGTTGTTTACACTAGTATTGGTGCTTGTTACATTAATAGCACTAGGAATACTTGCATCTTGATTAGCTGATACAACAACTGGCGCTACATTTAGCGCATCTTTTTTTTGCCATGAATCCCATAACATCAGGATAGAAAATGAGAATATTACAAATAAAATCAGACGTTTAATGTCCATAAGTGTTTTTACAAATCTTTTTAATGTTTAAGGAATAGGATCTTGGCCGCCAGCATGCCACGGATGACAACGTGCTAGGCGCCTAAGGCCCAAATAAAAGCCTTTAAAACCGCCATATTTGCTTATTGCTTCAATTGCATATTGCGAGCAAGTAGGGCTAAAACGACACTGCTGACCAATAAATGGGCTTAGTGTGTATTGATACAATTTAATTAAGCCTATTAATAAGTGTGACATAGTTAGCTTATCCCACTTGTATTACATTTTTAGTTGCGGTCAATTTTTGAAACTTCAATGCTAGTTGATTAAATTCTTTTTCAATTTGCATAAAATCTGCTTGTGTGAAAAAAATTTGCACACGTACGACAAAATCAAAATTGGGTAAAATATGCTTAGTTTTTTTAAACATCTCTCGCAACACACGTCGCATGTAGTTACGATGAACCGCAAGCTTGGCAACCTTTTTACTTACAACCAAACCCAATCTTGGTGACTGTATAAGATTAGGCTGATAGTGAATGGCCAAATGCTCCGCAGAAATACGCTTGCGGAAACTAAAAACGGATGAAAATTCATCCGTTTTAGTTAGTTTTACTAATTTATTCTTGTTTATAATTTTGGTTAATTGATTAATTACTTTAACTCATTTAATTAAAATTAAAGCGTCATTAAAAGTAGCAATTATAGGCCTAAGCGAACACGGCCTTTAGAGCGACGAGCTGCAATCACAGCACGACCACCCTTTGTTTTCATACGCACTAAGAAGCCATGCGTACGTGCGCGACGAACTTTAGATGGTTGGTAAGTACGTTTCATATTAATCTCCAGTATTGCTGTTTATGCATTGCTGTGCGTTATGCTGCAAAGGGCGTAATTAAACTCCAAAACAAAGTGTTATGTCAATGTTTATTTTGTTTAATATCTTTAATCTTGCCTGTGGATAAGTTTAAATAAACAGGATAAAATACATTTTGTTAAGTTAATTACTTAACAATAATTAACTTAACACATAAACTATACATAACAACTAGTTAAGTTAATTTTTATAATTAAAATCTAGTTTCTTGTTGTTTAAACAATTTCCAGCATTTATCTTTAAGAAAGCCCGTATCGCACCGATGGAAAATTTTTGGTCTATTTGCCTCGGTCGGTTTGAGCAAGAGCTCTCACCTCAGCAATTTAACACGTGGATTAAACCGTTAAGGCTTGATATTAGCCATGACCATCTTCGCCTGCTGGCTCCTAATCGTTTTGTTCAACAATGGGTGAAAGATCGTTTTCTAAGTAAAATTGAGTCTATCGCACGCGAATTACTGCCAGAAATAAAACAAATAGAATTACATATTATAAGCGAAGCTAACAAAACTGAAATCATAAAAGGTGATGCTAAAAATAATCACAACCCGTTAAAATCTAAAGACGTGATTGCAGATTATGTGGCAGCAAGCGAATTAATTAAAAAAAATAAAAGTAGTAATGTTTCTCATAACAAAAGACAAAATGACGGTATTAATAATGCCAGTATCATCAGCAAAAACTCAAATATAAGCGGTTTAAATCCAAGTTTTAATTTTGATAATTTTGTCACTGGACGCGCCAATCAGTTAGCACGCGCGGCCGCAATACAAGTCGCCAACAATCCTGGTGCTGCTTATAACCCATTATTTATTTACGGTGGGGTGGGACTAGGTAAAACGCACTTACTGCAAGCGATTGGCAATTATCTAAAACAAGAGAATCCTGACGCAAAAATTAGGTATCTGCACGCAGAACGCTATGTTTCTGATGTAGTGAAAGCTTATGAAAATAAAACTTTTGATGATTTTAAACGTCAATATCATTCACTTGATTTGTTGCTAATTGATGATATTCAATTCTTTGCAAAAAAAACGCGTACTCAAGAAGAATTCTTTTATGCCTTCAACACTTTAATTGAAGAAAAAAAACAAATCATTATCACGTGTGATACATATCCTAAAGAAATTATTGACGTTGATGAACGCTTACGTACTCGTTTTAGCTGGGGCTTAACGGTAGCTGTTGAACCACCAGAACTAGAAATGCGTGTAGCCATTTTGCTAAAAAAAGCCGAAGAAGCCAAAATAGATTTAAATGAAGACGTCGCTTTTTTTGTCGCTAAACAGATACGTTCTAGCATACGTGAGCTTGAAGGTGCTTTAAACCGAATTGTTGCTATGGCTAATTTTACTGGTCATGTAATCGATATACATTTAGCTAAAGATGCCTTACGTGATTTAATCGCGGTGCGTGGTCGTCAGATTAGTGTAGAAAATATACAAAAAACCGTGGCTGATTATTACAAAATTAAAGTTGCTGATATGTCCAGCAAAAAACGTACGCGTAACTTTGCTAGACCACGTCAAATAGCTATGGCTTTAGCACGTGAGCTCACAAATCATAGCTTCCCTGAGATAGGCGCAGCTTTCGGTAGTCGCCACCATACTACTGTGATGCATGCCTGTGATGAAATCGAACAATTAAGATTAAACGACCAAACAATAGCTCGTGATTTAGGTTTTTTGCTACAGGTATTACGTGATTAATAAAAATATTTTTAACTGAAAGAGACGCTATTTAAAGTCTGTGATTAAATTGTGTATAAAAATTGCATGAATTTGTGTTTTATATATCTTAAAAAAACATACACATTTTATACACAAGAATTTTAAGTGTTTTGAGTGTTTTAAATCACAACTTAAGATGTTGAATTTAATATTAAATATGAAATTATCAACAGAAATTCACATTATTATTATTACTATTAGTTTTATAAACTATTAATACTGTTAATAAAGTAACTATTAGATTTTTACTAAAGATTAAAAAATGGATACACAAATGAATATTAAAATTAACCGTGAAATCTTGCTAAAGCCATTATCAAACGTCACAAGTATTGTTGAAAGACGTCATACACTTCCAATTTTGTCTAATCTGTTGTTGGAAGCTAAAAAAAATAAAATTCAGCTCACGACTACTGATTTAGAAATGCAAATTTCTTTAAGCATAGAAAGTGCAGCAAGTGATGAATTTTCCACCACAATTTCAGCCAAAAAGTTTTTGGATATTTGCCGCTCATTACCAGAAAACACGCATATTGATTTAACAACGAATGATAGTCGCGTAACAGTTAAAGGTGGCAAAAGTCGTTTTATTTTGCAATCCTTGCCAGCTGCAGATTATCCTGTAATGTCACAAGCAACTAATGTTCTGAATACAGTGATTCAATTGCCACAAAGAGAATTTAAACGCTTGTTAAAACAGGTTGAGTTTTCTATGGCACAACAAGATATTCGTTATTATTTAAATGGTTTGTTGCTAGAAGTGAATGAAAAAAAACTTAATATCATAGGCACAGATGGCCATCGTTTAAGTTTTACTACAACAGAATTAAGTCAAATTTTTGAAAAAAACAATATTATTATTCCAAGAAAAACCATCATAGAATTAATCAAGCTATTGGACGATAGTGAGAATGAAGTGAATATTGATTTTACCTCCACGCAAGTTACTTTTAGTTTTGGTGATATCAAACTCATTTCAAAGGTTATAGACGGTAAGTTTCCTGATTACAATCGCGTGATTCCGCTTGGGCATCAAAATAGTTTTTCAATAGACCGTATGGAAATCCTATTAGCTATGCAGCGCGCTTCTATTTTGTCCAATGAAAAATATCGTGGAATTCGCATGGTATTGAATGAAAATAAATTACGTTTAATCAGTACCAACAGTGAGCAAGAAGAAGCAGAAGAAGAATTAGATATTACTTATACGCAAGATGCACTAGACATTGGTTTTAATGTTACATATTTAATTGATGTGTTGACCAATGTAAGCCATGAAAAGATTACATTTTCATTTGCCGATGCTAACAGTAGTTGCTTGATCACCATTCCAAATGATCATAATTACAAATATGTTGTGATGCCCATGCGCATATAAGAGTAAAGTACACGTAGTTATTGTTTCACGTGAAACTAATACCAAATCAATATGCAAAAGATAAATAACTATGACCGAAAATGCAAAAAAAATAATCAGCCAAGAATACAACTCAGACAGTATTAAAATCTTAGAAGGTTTAGATGCTGTACGTAAGCGCCCTGGTATGTATATTGGCGACACGTCTGATGGTAGTGGTTTGCATCACATGGTGTTTGAAGTCTTAGATAATGCTATTGATGAAGCGCTTGCTGGTCATTGTGATGATATTAAAGTCATTATTCATGTTGATAATTCTATTAGCGTCTCAGACAATGGTCGGGGTATACCTACGGGGGTAAAAGACGATGATAAAAATGAACCCAAACGTTCGGCCGCAGAAATTGTAATGACTGAACTGCATGCCGGTGGTAAATTTGATCAAAATTCTTACAAAGTATCAGGTGGTTTGCATGGTGTAGGCGTTTCGGTAGTGAACGCACTTTCCGATTGGCTTAAACTTAAAATTTACCGCAAAGGTGAAGTGCATCAAATGGAGTTTCGTCGCGGTGTGCCAGTGGCGCCGTTGGCCATTACAGGAATTACCGAAAAGCGCGGTACAGAAGTACACTTTTTAGCTTCAGTAGAAACATTTATATTGGTGGAATATCATTTTGAGATTTTAGCTAAGCGCATTCGTGAACTGTCCTTTCTTAATAATGGCGTTAAGATTGAATTGTTAGATCAACGTAATGGTAAATCCGAAAACTTTGCTTATTCAGGCGGTATTAAAGGATTTGTGGAGTATATGAACCGTACTAAAACGGTTTTACATCCTAAAACTTTTTATGCCTCAGGCGAAAAAGATGGCATGATTATTGAAGTGGCGATGCAATGGAACGATTCTTATAGTGAAACGGTACAATGCTTTACCAATAACATTCCACAACGTGATGGCGGTACTCACTTAACCGGATTGCGTACAGCGATGACACGTACGCTGAATCAATATATTGAGCAGACAGATTTGGCTAAAAAAGCCAAAGTTGAAACCACTGGCGATGATATGCGTGAAGGTATTACCTGTGTACTTTCGGTAAAAGTGCCAGACCCTAAATTTTCATCACAAACTAAAGATAAACTAGTTTCAAGCGAAGTTCAACCTGTTGTTTCTGAAGTAGTTTCTGCAAAGTTATTTGAGTTTTTACAGGAAAACCCAATAGATGCCAAAATCATCTGCGGTAAAATTGTAGAAGCAGCCCGAGCGCGCGAAGCGGCTCGTAAAGCACGTGAAATTACACGCCGTAAAGGCGTGATGGATACTATGGGCTTACCAGGTAAGTTAGCTGATTGTCAGGAAAAAGACCCCGCATTATGCGAAATATACCTAGTAGAAGGTGACTCTGCGGGTGGTTCAGCAAAACAAGGCCGCGATCGTAAAAACCAAGCGATTTTGCCACTTAAAGGTAAAATTTTAAACGTGGAAAAAGCACGTTTTGATAAATTATTGGGCTCACAAGAAATTGCAACACTCATTACCGCATTAGGTACGGGAATTGGTAAAGCAGATTATAACGTAGAAAAACTACGCTATCACCGCATTATCATCATGACTGATGCCGACGTTGATGGTGCACATATTCGCACTTTGCTTCTCACATTTTTCTACCGCCAAATGACAGATTTGGTTGAACGCGGCCATATTTATATTGCGCAACCGCCGCTTTACAAAGTCAAACAAGGTAAAGATGAACGTTATTTAAAAGATCAACACGAGTTAGATGAGTATTTATTGCAATCTGCCCTTAAAGGCGCAGAGCTTTTAACGCGCGATGGCGGCGAAACGCTAACGGGTGATGCCTTGGCTACCATTGCTAAGCAAATGGTGCTCACAGAGGCAGTAATACGCCGCATATCATCCCTTTATGATGAAAGTGTATTGCGTGCTTTGCAAGATTTGGGTGAAATCAGCCTAAGCGACTCAATAGGTGCTGAAAGTGCAGCTGAGAAATTACGTCCTATTTTAGGTGCAACAGGCTCAGAAGTAATTGTCGCATTTGATCAAGAGTCTGGTACTTATCGCTTAGAAGTGAATAAATACGTGCATGGTAATTTGCAATGCTGCGTATTAGACGCCAGTTTTTTAAGTGGTGGTGATTACCGTCAAATCAGTCGCGCATCGGCTATGCTGCATGGCTTATTGGGTCAGGGCGCAATCATTAAACGTGGTGAAAAAGAACAGCAAGCGGTTAGCACTTTTAAACAAGCTTTAGATTGGTTGTTAGAAGAGGCTAGGCACAATTTAAACATTCAGCGTTATAAGGGGTTAGGTGAAATGAACCCGAATCAGTTGTGGGAAACAACTATGGATCCTAAAGTACGTCGTTTACTCAAAGTACAAATTGATGACGTAATTGCAGCTGATGAAATATTCACTACTTTAATGGGTGATAACGTGGAACCTAGGCGTGCATTTATTGAAAGTAATGCGCTAGGTGTAAACAA
>JAYVTW010000174.1:0-3970 GCA_043788445.1 Methylophilaceae bacterium | reverse complement strand
CGTGGGCGAAGAATGCTTAGCAACAAAAGTTGACGAACTTCTGATGAAGATTCGGACAAAATATGTCGAATACGGCATCACTCAAGAACCCTTCGTTATCGTCAAAGCCGATGCAGGTACTTATGGTATGGGCATTATGACAGTGAAAAGTTCTGAGGATGTACGTAACCTTAATCGCAAAACACGTAATAAAATGTCAGTGGTGAAAGAAGGCTTGCAAGTATCAGAAGTGATTATTCAAGAAGGTGTTTATACCTTTGAAAGTATTGATGACGCGATTGCTGAACCTGTGGTCTATATGATGGATCATTTTGTTATTGGCGGGTTTTATCGCGTGCACACAGGTCGTGGTATTGATGAAAACCTTAATGCACCAGGTATGCACTTTGTGCCATTAGCCTTTGATAAACCATGTACAACACCAGACTGTGCAGGCGCACCAGATGCCGCACCCAATCGTTTTTATGCGTATGGCGTAGTAGCACGTTTAGCTTTATTAGCAGCGGCGATGGAACTTCAAGAAAATGATCCACTAAACACATAAGCTGCTATCTATTATATGAAATTTGTTTTTATTTTAGATCCATTAAACAGCCTGAAAAGCTATAAAGATACCAGTATTGCTATCATGCGCGAAATAGCATCTCGGGGACATAGCTTGTTTGTTTGTGAACAACACGACCTGTTTTTGCGCGGCGAAACTGCCTATATCATTATCAAAGCCTTTGAATTTAATGAGGGAAGCAATTGGTACGCTTTAGGTGAACAACACGAATGCAAACCAGCAGAATTTGACGTGATTTTAATGCGTAAAGATCCACCCTTTAATAACGAATATTTATATAGCACTTACTTATTAGAGATTGCAGCCAAGCAAGGTGCTCTTGTTCTGAATAATCCAGCCAGCATTCGTAGCTGGAACGAAAAACTGTCTGTCACACGTTTTCCACAATTCACTCCTGACTTTTTAGTAACAGCTAATCAAGAACTCATTCGTGACTTTTTATCAACGCATGATGATATTGTCGTGAAACCACTTGATGGTATGGGTGGTAGCGGCATCTATCGTTTAACTAAAAATGACCCCAATATCGGTGTTATTCTAGAAACTAGCACGCTATTTGGTACTAAAACCATCATGGTACAGCGCTATCTTCCATCAATTTTTCAAGGTGATAAACGCATACTGGTGATTGATGGCCAACCGTTGCCTTACGCACTTGCACGCATCCCCAAAGCTGGTGAAACTCGCGGCAACCTAGCCGCTGGTGGAACTGGAGTGGCACAAAAACTAAGTGTACGTGATTTAGAAATTGCCACAACTGTTGGCAAAGTACTAAAAAAAGAAGGACTATTCTTAGTTGGGCTTGATGTGATTGGCGATTATCTTACCGAAATCAATGTCACCAGCCCAACAGGCATGGTAGAAATTGCATCACAAACAGCGCAGTTATCAGATAGTTGTAATCCAGCACAAGTTTTTGTAAATGAGTTATCCAATCTTGTAGAACAAAGCCAAGTTTAAGTAATAATGCGTAGCTTATCCGTTTTTTTTCTAGGCTTACTCATGCTCTGCCTGATAAGCTGCGGTCAGGAACCAATATTTAAATCACAAAGCTATATATTTGGCACGCTAGTAGATATTACTATTATCGATTTACCAGAAACACGTGCACGTGAATTAGCCAATCATGTCATGCAAGATTTCCAAGGTTTACACAACCGACTGCATGCTTGGCAAGATAGTGATTTAAGTCGGCTCAATGCAGGGTTTGCACAAGGTGAAAAAGTCACTATTAGTGAAGAGTTAAAGCAGATTATTAGCGATGCAACTTTGTTATCACAGCAATCTGATGGCTCATTTAATCCCGCAATCGGCAGGTTAGTTAATGCTTGGGGGTTTCAGCGTAGTGAATTTACGCCTGTACAACCCAACCCTGAAAAAATTCGTGCACTTGTTAAGGCAAATCCACAGATGACTGATATTGTACTTAAAAATAACCAAGCCTACAGCGCCAACCCAGCAGTACAACTAGACTTAGGTGGCTATGCTAAAGGCTACGCCCTTGATGTTGCAGCTATGTATTTGCGTAGTCAGGGTGTGAAAAATGCACTAATTAATATTGGTGGCAATATTATTGCATTAGGGAAGCACGGCGATAACGCCTGGCGTGTCGGCATACAAGACCCGCGTGGGCCAGGTGCATTAGCTACAGTGGATTTAGCTGATGGATGGGCAATTGGTACTTCCGGCGATTATCAACGCTTTTTTGAGCTTAATGGCCAACGCTACTGTCATATTATCAATCCCTATACTGGTATACCTGCTCAAGACACCCAAGCAGTAACGGTTTTGATGCCGCCACAACATAATGCTGGTACTTTATCAGATGTGCTATCTAAACCTATTTTTCTATCGCCAGCCAATCAACGCATCAAGTATGTAAAGAAATTTAATCTAGAGAATGTGATGGTAATCGATAGCCATCATCATATTTTCATCACTAAGGCCTTAGCCAAACGAATAACTTGGCTAGGTGCTAATCAAGAAAAAGATGCGCAGCTACTTAATTAATAGCATGGTTTGCCCTTTATAACATATGTCACTGACTAAGCTACATCTACCCATACTGCTCAATGGCGATTGGCTAATCATTGGTATAAGCGCAGGGATGGTTGCATTGCTATTTGCAACGCTTTGGAGTTTTGAGCCGGCAGCCAAGCTGCGTATCCGGCAAGGTAATAAGATTTACGGCACTTACAGCCTCAACCAAAAACGCACACTGAATATACACGGGCCTCTTGGCGACTCTGTTATCATAATAAAAGCTGGTCAAGCTAGATTTGTAAGCTCACCCTGCCACAATCAATACTGTGTAAACCAAGGCTGGTTAAAAAGGACTGGACAGGCTGCTATCTGTTTGCCTAATGAAATAAGCTTAGAATTATTAGGTACAAAAAAAACCTATGACTCGCTCAACTATTAGGCTTTACTATGATTACGTTGCACACAACGCCTGATGACCATCGTATCGCCAAACTGACAGCACTGGCTATTGGTTTACATTTAATCGAATCAGTGATTCCATCACCGCTTCCCGGCGTTAAACCTGGCATTGCCAATATCGTTACACTGTATGTGCTTTATAAGTATGGCTTTGCCACGGCGGCTTGGGTAAGTTTATTGCGCGTATTTGCTAGTAGCTTTCTACTAGGGCAATTTTTAACACCTACTTTTGTATTAAGTTTAAGTGGCACTTTACTGAGCTTAGCAACACTTCTACTATTTTACAAATTACCAAAACAATATTTTAGCCCTGTTTCTTTGAGTATATTAGCCGCTTTTGCACACATCACAGGCCAGCTTATTATTGTGCGCCTGTGGCTAATCCCTCAGGCAGGCATTACCTATCTAATTCCTATTTTCGCTTGTGCTAGCTTGATATTTGGTTATCTGAACGGTTTGATTACTTATATGCTAATCAATAAAAATTTAGTGAATTCATTTAAAGATTCTAAAACTCACTAAAATATTAGATTAAATTTTAATTTTCACCGGAGGATTTCCAATAAATTGTTCTACGGCTCTTACTAATCGTTGGTTTTAGTTCTTGTGGAGAAATTGAAGTGCTGACAGCTCCTGTTCTATCTACTGTGCCAATAACAACCGCTGTAGGTTTACCGTTAATGGGAACAATACCTATTGAAGGTGAGGGAGGAAGGCCGCCACCGACGAATATACTTGATCTTGCTCCGCCACAAGCTCCTACAACACCCACTGCACCTGATGCATTGAAAAGATTAAGCAAGTAACCCCTAGCTTCACCTAAAGTTGTAGAGCAAGTTCCTGCAGCCGCTGGGATTGGGCGATTAGTACTAAAAGCAACTAACCCAGCGGCAATGACTGCAGAGGTGACGGTTTGTTCTCCAGTACCATATTGGTTCAAATCAATAAAATAACCTTTCTTAG
>JAYVTW010000173.1:0-9612 GCA_043788445.1 Methylophilaceae bacterium | reverse complement strand
ATTGCCTGCGCCAGAAGATTAGTAACATAAATAAGGCTATACCGCCCATTAAGCCTAATGCCCATATAAACCCATTGGGCTCTGCTAATACAGGCATATTATGAAAGTTCATACCAAATATGCCTGAAATCAGTGTCGCAGGCATGAACAGCATGGCAACCACGGTCAGGGCGCGTAATTCAAGATTTACGCGCTGGCTTACACTGGCCATGTAAATATCCGTCATACCACTCAATGAATCTCGAATCGACTCTAAAGACTCAATAAAGCTCACTGCATGGTCATAAACGTCGCGCAAATAAGGCATAGTGGCAGGCTTAAAGAAATTACTTTCATTACGTGTTAAATTATTCATTATCTCGCGCAATGGCCATACTGCACGGCGCAATTCCATACTTACATGCTTAAGTTGGAGAATCATATGTAACTCAGTATTCGTCGGCTTAGATAACAGCCGTTCTTCTAACTCTTCGCTAGTATCCCCAACTCCTTCCAGCACAGTGAAATAACGGTCAACCACGCTATCCAACAAGGCGTATGCTAGGTAATCCACTCCTAACTCGCGTATGTGGGCTCTGGTTGCGCGCATTCTGGTACGCACTGGTTCAAATATGCCAGTTGAGCGCTCTTGAAAAGTCAGCAGATAATTGTGCCCAAGCACGAAACTCACCTGTTCAGACTCTATGCTCATGTTTGCTTTATCATATTTAAAACTACGCGTTTCTAAAAATACATAACCATCAAACTCATCAATTTTTGGTCGCTGCTCGGTATTTAGGATATCTTCCAGAATCAAAGGATGCAAATCAAACAGAGTGCCGATTTTGGCAATCAGAGCCGTATCATGCACGCCATGAATATTCAACCATATCTTTTTACCGACTTTTGTGTAGTTACTCCAATTGAAAGTAAGAAGGTCATCATCGCTTAATTGTGTCTCAACCAAATCTGCTGCATCGTACTCCATCAGCGTAACTGTCGGTTTAGGCATTTTTGCAACGTCAGCATCCATATCCCCCACGTAAATCAATGCGCCGGGCGCCATGCCTATTTTTTTAGATAACTGCTTTTTAGATTTACGCTGACGGATTTTTTTCATGGTTTACTTTTATTTGATTATTTAGAGTTTAAATGCTTCACCAATTGCCATTAAGTTACCACCGGCAACATGGTGAATGGTGCGAAGTTCGTTAAACCATTCTAAATGCCAGTGACTGTTAGAGAACAATTGCACATCCACCCAAGCCGCAACTACTTCTGCAAGGAGTAAAACATACGTATTCAGAATATGCGGTTCAAAATCTAGCGGCATGTTCCATGCCGCGGCCATTGTATTGGCTAAGTCGCTGTGACGAATGGAAACCAACACGGTAGGCCATGGTTGAGGAGGCAATAAGCTTTACTTAACTCAAGTGATTGCGTGGAACCATATTCTGAAGTTTCTCTCCATAAGCTCTTGCAAGCCACGTCTAGTTCAGGGAATATTGAACTTGACGTCATCCCCATGTACCTAAGCTCATGAATTATCTAATTTCTTTCTAACATTGGCAAGTCAAAACCTTTTAAATACACTTTACATGTTTGAGCTTTAAGATAATGGATATAAGACTCTATGTCATCAATATTCGTGACTGTAGATGCAGCTTGCTTTGGAACTATCCTTTAATTCTCAATCGCAATAACTTCACTATCAGAAAAATATAAATTCACAATAGCTAAATTAAAGGATTGGGTAATTGTGAATTATCTTGGATAAGATAAGCAACTCTTTGAAAACATGTCCCTACTACATCAATATTAATAACAAAGATGCTAGCAGTAGTTCCTGAAAAGCAACCTATCCATTGCCCTTTCATTCGCAATCCTTAAGTAACACTCTTATTTTTGCCAAGCATCCTTTAGTGTCACAGTTCTATTAAACACTGGCTTGCCTACCACACTGTCTTTTTTATCCACCACAAAGTATCCATGACGTTCAAATTGGAAGCGATCTTCGGGTTTAGCTTCTTTCAGTAATGGTTCTAATTGCGCAATAATCGTAGTGACTGAATTTGGATTAATATCATCTAAATAATCTCTATCGCCACTACCCGGGTGTGCCTCTTTAAACAATCTATCGTAAAGCCTGATTTCTGCAGCGTAGGCGTGCTGTGCGCTAACCCAATGGATGTTTCCTTTAACTTTAACACTATCGGAGCCTGGCGTGCCGGATTTGGTGTCTGGCAGGTATTCGCAATGTACAACGGTGACATTGCCTGATGTATCTTTCTCAAAACCAGTACATTTCACCACATAGCCATAACGTAGGCGCACCATACCGTCTACTGTTAATCTGAAATAGCCTTTACTTGGTACTTCCATAAAGTCTTCTCGTTCTATCCATAACTCCCGCGTCAGTGGCACAATACGTTTACCTAGTTCTGGTTTTAGTGGATGGTTAGGTGCAAAGCAGTCTTCTACTTGGTCTGTAGGATAATTATCAATGACTAGTTTAACTGGGTCTAGAACCGCAATGCGACGTTCGGCAGATACGTTCAGTACTTCACGCATGCAGTCTTCCAGTATCGTGTATTCAATCCATGAATCCGCTTTAGATACACCAATGCGGTCGGTAAATAGCTTAAAGCCTTCCGCGGTGTAACCACGGCGACGTGCGCCAGCTAAAGTCGGCAGCCGTGGGTCATCCCAGCCTCTTACATGTTTATTTTCTACCAAGTCAATCAGCTTGCGTTTAGATAGCACCACATAAGTCAGGTTTAATCGCGCAAACTCATATTGCTTAGGTAGTGGATGCGCTAATAAACCAGCCTCTGCAAGACGCTCTAAAACCCAGTCGTAAAATGGACGTTGGTCTTCAAATTCCAAGGTGCAAATGGAATGAGTGATTTGCTCGAGCGCATCTTCTAAAGGGTGTGCAAAAGTATACATCGGGTAAATACACCATGTATCGCCTGTATTGTGGTGATGAGCACGTTTAATGCGGTAGATTGCGGGGTCGCGTAGATTGATATTGGGCGATGCCATATCAATTTTAGCGCGTAATACCATGCTGCCATCCGCGTATTTGCCATCGCGCATTTCATGGAATAATTGTAAGTTCTCTGCAACACTGCGGTCACGATAAGGCGAGTTATTACCTGCTGCAGTCAAAGTGCCGCGGTTAACACGCATTTCCTCTGCTGTTTGTGCATCCACATAAGCATGACCAGTGTAAATCAATGCTTCCGCCGCGCGGTACATAAAGTCAAAATAGTTGCTGGCGTAGTACAAATGTGTTTTATTAAAAGCATTCCAGCCAAAGCCCAGCCATTGCACCATTTCTGTGATGCTATCAACGTATTCTTGCTCTTCTTTTTCTGGGTTGGTGTCATCAAAGCGCATATGGCATACGCCATTGTAATCACGCGCTAAACCAAAATTCAAATAGATACTTTTGGCGTGACCGATATGTAAATAGCCATTAGGCTCTGGCGGAAAACGTGTACGAATTTTAGCTGGGTCTGGAGCTCCTGCTGCTTGATGTGCCGCATCACCAGGCCCACCACACCATGTACGAGTTTGGTAAGTACCATGTTCAATATCGCGCTTGATAATACCGCGAATAAAATTAGAGGCTGGTGCAATAGGGGCTTTTTCTGCTGACATATCTTGTACTCAAATGAATTAAGCTTATTTTACACGCTTGCTGCATTTCTTGGCAGATAGCATGCTAGTTAGCGCGTGTTGGAATTAGGTATTACTCGGTAAATTGAAAACTCATGGCCTGTGATAATATTCAGGCATTACTTACATATTAACAATATGAATATTTACACGTTTCCTATTTTACGTTTACTAGCTGATGGCAAATTTCACTCTGGTGAGGTGATAGCACAGCGCTTAAACGTAACGCGCACTACTGTATGGCAAGCTTTGCAATATGCTGCAAGTATCGGTGTGCAAGTACACTCTGTTCCTGGGCGTGGCTATAAACTACCAGCACCACTTATTTTGTTAGACGAACAGGCTATCTCTCAAGCCATTGGCGAGCAACGCTCGTGGTTTAAGTTGGAAATACTAGATGAAACTGATTCTACCAACAGTAACTTAATGCGCCAAATTGCAAGCTATAAAAATAGTCAATCTGTGTCTCATGCAACTTGTGTTGCCGCGCAAGTGCAAACTAAAGGCCGCGGTCGTCGTGGTCGAAGCTGGCAAGCAGGTTTAGGCGCAAGTTTGACTTTCTCACTATTATGGATGTTTCAATGTGGGGCTTCCGGTTTATCCGGCTTAAGTTTAGCGGTGGGTGTAGCGTTGATACGTGCACTGCATGAATTGGGAATTGCAGAGGCGCAACTTAAATGGCCGAACGATGTACTGATCAATGGCAAAAAATTGGCAGGGATTTTAATTGAATTGCAAGGTGACATGGAAGGGCCAAGTACCGCGGTTATTGGTATTGGTATTAACATGAACTTGCCTGAAACTTTGCGTAGCGCGATAGATCAACCCGCTGTTGATTTGCATAGTGTAACAACAGAAAGTATTAACCCTAATGAATTGCTAGGATACATACTTAAACATTTAGCTGATGTATTAAGTGATTTTGAGCGTGATGGATTTTCCAGTGTGCATCAAGAATGGTCAAAATATCACGCTTATGATGATATGCCCGTCAGGTTGTTAATGCCGGACGGTCGTGAAATAGAAGGCGTGGTAAACGGTGTGGCTGAGGATGGTATTTTATTAGTTGAAACAGCATCAGGCTTGCAACGCTTTTCATCTGGGGAAATTAGCATGCGGAGCTTGCTGTGAGTCTCGTTAGAGAGAATTTACTCGCAATAGATGCAGGTAATACGCGCACTAAGTGGGCTTTATTTAATGGTGTTGGAGAGATATTGACCCAAGGCGCTTGTCTTAACGAGGATTTGGTTTCAGCAGAGTTTCTCGCCAAAGATTATCTATGCAAAACGGTGATGATTGCCAATGTGGCTGGTGTAGAAATCTCCCAAAAGCTTAAAGAAAAATGTCAGGCCTCTGGCTTAACTATTACATGGGCAAAATCATCTAACGTAGCTTGTAGTGTGAAAAACAATTATGAACATCCTAGTCAGTTAGGTGTTGATCGTTGGTCGGCTTTGATTGCAGCTTGGAATCTGTACCAAACACCCTGTGTTGTCGTTAATTTAGGCACGGCGATAACTGTTGATGCTTTAGTAGCCAATCATAACGGCGCAGAATTTTTAGGCGGCTTAATTCTGCCGGGACTAAAATTATTGCAACAAGCTTTAGTGGGCGGAACGCGAGATATCGCTAGCGGTGTCGCTAGTAAATTAGGTGAAATCAAATACTTCCCACTAAACACGGCTGATGCGGTAGAAACTGGCATTTGTTTAGCGATTGTGGGCGCAGTTACAGAGCTGGTTGCTAAATTACAGCTATTTATAGGTGGCGGTGTACAAGCAATAATAGTGTTAACGGGTGGTGATGCCAATTTATTGATGCCACAATTAGCACTTAAATTTAATACGGATGCAGTAAAACGGGTTTTGGTGCATCACAATCTTGTGCTACAAGGTTTGTACTTATTAGAAAGAGAACAAGAATGAAGTGGTTAGTGTGGCTTTTATTGCTGATTAACATTGGCTTGGCAGTTTATTTTAATACGGATTTGTTTAATCAACATCAATCCCTTATTAAACCTGATGTGTCACCCAATAAAGTGACTTTATTAGACAGCCAAGCGCTAGCTGCAATGCCTAAAAAAATTGTATTAGCCAGTCCATCAACAGAGCCCAGCCCAACTTCAAATTCCCCTGCAAATTTGAATAACGTTGCAGAGCAAGCTGGCTGTTATGAATGGGGAATTTTCTCAAAAAATAATTTAGCTGCTGCTAAAGTAGAGTTGAATCGCCTAGCACTGAGTAGTAGCGAAAAGAAGCAAACCTCACAGGAGGCGCAACGTTTTTGGGTGTATATCCCACCATTGAAGTCCGCGGCTTTGGCACAAACTAAAGTAGAAGAATTAAAGGCTTTGGGTATACAAGATACTTTTATCGTACAAGAGCCGCAATGGCGAAATGCGATTTCGTTTGGTGTTTTTCAGGATGAAAAATTAGCGACTAATTTATTGAACGAGCTTAAATCTAAAGGCGTTAAAACCGCGACTAAAAATTTGCGCAATCAGGGTAAAGAGCACGTCAGTTTTTTGCTTAAAGATGTATCTGCTGCGACTGCTGCCGAGTTGGCTAAAATGAGAGCTCAATTTCCAGGTAGTGAGATGAAATCAGTAGCTTGTAAAACAGGGGTTTGATTGCTAACTTTACCTATTAAAAAATTAGATTCCGATTATAGTTTAAACAGGGAATAGCTTTCCTGGGTTAAGAATATTATTTGGATCAAAGGTTAGTTTAATTGCTTTCATTAGGTTCATCGTGGTTTTATCAATTTCACGTGAGATAAAAGGACGTTTTGCCATGCCCACACCATGCTCACCAGATAATGTGCCTTGTAGCGATAACACGAGCGTAAAAACTTCATCCAAGCAGGCATAAGCTCGACACATTTCTTCGGCATTATCTGGATTAACTAGTAAATTGACATGAATATTACCGTTGCCGGCATGACCAAAATTTACATTACTGATTTGGTATTGAGTAGCCAGTTTCTCTAGGCCTGTAAGTAGCTCAGGCAAATGTGATACAGGCACAGCTATATCTTCATTGATTTTCTTGGGAGCGATGTCTTTAAGTAAGGGCGATAAGGCCTTGCGTGCTGCCCACAGTGCCTTAGTGTCTTCCGCAATCTTTGCTTCAATTAAGCCCTCCACTTGGCAAGCAGCCAGAATCGCCTCGGTCGCTTCTTTAATCTCTTGTAATGCGCCATCGACTTCTATCATCAAGTAAGCACGGGCATTTTCAGGTAATAGGTTTTTATGGCGACTACGGATTAAATTCAAGGCACCGTTATCTAAAAACTCTAAGGCGCTTGGTGTGTAAGGTTGCGCCATAATTGCGGCAATTGCGCGAGCACAGCTTGCGGTATGAGCAAACTCAGCAGTTAAGCCACCAGTATGTTTAGGCAGGGGTGTCAGCTTGAGGGTGGCTTCTACAATGACGGCTAATGTACCTTCAGAGCCGACAAGTAACCTTGTTAAATCATAGCCTACTACGCCTTTGCTAGTGTAGCAGCCGGTTTTGATGATATCCCCTTTGCCTGTTACTGCTTTTAAACCTAATACATGGTCACGGGCTACGCCATATTTCACAGCGTGAGGGCCTGCAGCACAAGTGGCTAGATTACCGCCAATACTGCAATACGCCGCGCTGGAAGGATCTGGTGGCCAAAAGAAACCAACTTCTTTAATTGCGTCTTGTAACTCTTGATTGAGCACACCCGGTTCAATAATCGCCATACGATTATCTGGGTCAACGCAAATGATTTTATTCATGCGCTCCAATGATAATGCAACTCCACCCATTTCCGGTACGCTACCACCAGCAGTACCAGTGCCGCGACCACGTGGTACAACCGGAGTTTTGTATTCATTGCAAAGTTTGATTACAGCTTGTACTTCATCAATGCTGAGTGGAAAAACAACAGCTAACGGCGAATGAAAATTACGTGAATTATCATAGGCATAAGCATAGCAATCGACAGGGTCGGTGTAGAGTCTATCCTCTGGTAAAAGCTCTGTTAATGCTTTAATTAAAGCGATAATTGCCATGTTGATAATCTACTTATCTTTTTTTGATATATAAGTCAGTTATCGTACCTTCTTTCATCTCTGCTGCGAAGCAGATAGTTTCTGAAAGTGTAGGGTGAGCATGAATAGTAAGACCTAAATCATGAGCATCCGCGCCCATTTCAATGGCTAACACTGCTTCAGCTAACAATTCGCCAGCGTTTACACCCACGATACCCGCACCGATTAATCGTTGTGTTTCTTTATCAAATATCAGTTTAGTGGCACCTTCAGTACGAGCAACAGAAATTGCACGACCACTTGCTGCCCATGGGAAGCTGGCTTTTTCAATGGTGATACCTTTAGCTTTAGCTTCGGTTTCAGTTACGCCTGCCCAAGCAATTTCTGGGTCAGTATAAGCGACTGATGGTATTGCTAGTGCTTGGAACTCAACCTTATGACCTGCAATAACTTCTGCTGCCACTTTACCTTCATGTGTCGCTTTATGTGCAAGCATAGGTTGCCCAACGATGTCGCCAATGGCAAATATATGCGGTACATTGGTACGCATTTGTTTATCTACAGCAATAAAACCGTAATTATCAACTATTACACCAGCTTTTTCTGCGCCTATGTTTTTCCCATTAGGACGACGTCCGATAGATACTAGAACACGGTCATAAATCTCTGTGCTCTTAGGCTCATCTGCATTGCCATGCTCTTCTTTTGAAGCAGTCCCTTCAAAGGTGACATGAATGCCATCTTTCTTAGCATCCATGCTTGCCACTTTGGTATTAAGCATAATTGCTTCAAAACGCTTTTCCATACGTTTTTGCAGCGGTCGCACTAAGTCGCGGTCGCAACCTTGCACAAGGCCATCGGTAAATTCAACCACACTGACTTTACTCCCTAGAGCATCATACACCGTTCCCATTTCTAGGCCGATAATACCGCCGCCAATCACAAGTAAGCGTTCTGGAATATCAGTGAGTAATAATGCGCCTGTAGAGTCCATGATGCGAGGATCACTAGCAGTCACCTCTGATAAACCTGGGAATTTAATCGCTTGTGAACCTGCTGCGATAATTGCATTATGGAAGCCTACAGTCGTTACTTGTCCATCATCCGCGGTTACGGCAATTTTATGAGGTGATGTAAATGCACCTAAGCCTTGCACAACCGTCACATTACGTTGTTTAGCCATAGCACTTAAGCCACTAGTGAGTTTCGCCACGACATCGTTAGACTTCCAGTTACGTAAGGCATCTAAGTCAATTTTTGGCGCGCTAAAACTCACACCATGGTACGCCGTTTCTTCTGCTTCAGTAATGACTTTTGCTGTATGCAGCAATGCTTTTGATGGAATACAACCTACGTTTAGGCAAACGCCGCCTAATGTTGAATAGCGCTCGACCAGGATAACTTTTTTGCCTAAATCTGCAGCACGGAATGCAGCCGTATAGCCGCCGGGACCAGAACCCAAAACTACAACTTCAGCTTCTAAATCTGATTGCATCGCCATTAATTTCCCGTCTTTATCAACGGCTTCTTGCTTTAGCACATCTACTATCAGCGCAGATCGCTCCTCGCTTTCATGTACTGATTTTGCACTTTCATTTTCTTCAACTGGGACAGGTTGCTGTGATGCTTCTAAAAGCAAGATCAGTGAGCCTTTGGCGATTTTGTCGCCAACTTTTACTTTGATTTCTTTAACTATTCCAGCCTGGCTGGCTGGAATGTCCATCGAAGCTTTGTCAGATTCAACAGTAATTAATGAATCATCAATTTCAATTGCATCGCCAGCTTTTACTAGCACCTCGATCACATCAATGCTCTCGAAATTACCAATGTCAGGCACTAAAATTTCTACTAAATTGCTCATGTAAAACCTTATCGGGGTAACTTATAGTAATAAGCGACGTACATCGCTTAACATCATTCGCATATGG
>JAYVTW010000172.1:0-2836 GCA_043788445.1 Methylophilaceae bacterium | reverse complement strand
ATCTGCATCACGTTGTGACACAATTGTTTCAAAACGTTACAGCGATAACTAACTTATATATTTAAAAAGGAAATCTATTATGTGGACAACACCAGCGGCTACTGAAATGCGTTTTGGCTTTGAAGTAACAATGTACGTAATGAACAAATAATTGGCGTAAGCTAATTAACTGAAAGGCTGCGCTATTTCTATTTAGCGCAGCCTTTTTTTATAGGTGTGACATTTATTGATGTAAAGCCCGTTAGTCGTAATGCTTATAATAAATGCGGTAAGATTTAAATTTAATGATTAGAAAATAAACACAAATGCACATACATGTTTTAGGTGCCGCAGCAGGCGGTGGTTTCCCACAATGGAATTGTAATTGTCCCAATTGTGATGGTTTGCGCAAAGGGACGATTAAAGCGACTAAACGCACTCAGTCGTCTATTTGTGTGAGTGGTGATGGCATCAATTGGGTGCTGTTTAATACTTCACCTGATGTGTTACAACAAATTCAAGACTTTGCGCCTTTGCAGCCAGGCCGTGCTATTCGCGATAGTGGTATTGCAGGTATTGTGCTAATTGATGCACAAATTGACCACACTACAGGCTTGTTAATGTTACGTGAAGGCCAAGTAAAACGTGAAATTTACTGTACCGATATGGTGTACCAAGATTTAACTACGGGTAACCCTTTGCTGAATATTTTAGGCCACTATTGTGGCATCAATCACCATGATGTGCCCACAGATGGCGTGACTTCATTTGAAGTAAAAGGCGCGCCAAATTTGAAATTTACCGCGGTTGCGCTTAAAAGCGCTGCACCTCCATACTCACCACACCGCAACGACCCGCATCCTGGCGATACCATTGGTGTGTTAATAGAAGAAATCAGTAGTGGCAAAAAATGTTGGTACTCACCAGGTTTAGGTGAAATTGAACCACATTTACCCGTGCTAATGAGTCAAGCTGATTGCATTATGGTTGATGGTACATTTTGGACCAATACTGAGATGATTGATATGGGTTTGATGACTAAGACCGCGCGCAGCATTGGCCACAATCCGCAATCAGGCGAAGGCGGAATGATCGAGAAGTTAAACGAGTATGGACAAAATAAACAAGTGCGTAAAGTATTGATACATATCAATAATACCAACCCGATTTTGCGTGAAGACTCAGCAGAGCGCGCAATTTTAAACCAACATAAAATTGAAGTGGCCTATGATGGCATGGATATTATTCTGTAAGAAAGATGGTAAATGGCTGAACAATTAAAACCTTGGTCTAGAGCAGAGTTCGAAGAAAAACTACGTGAAAAAGGACGTGGCTATCATATCTATCATCCTTTTCACGTGATGATGTATGAAGGCAAGTTAAGCAAAGAGCAATTACAATGCTGGGTAGCCAACCGTTTCTACTACCAAATCGCGATACCGATGAAAGATGCTGCGATTCTTTCAAATTGCCCAGATAAAGAAATTCGCAAAGAGTGGATAGTACGTATTACCGACCATGATGGTACAGACGGAGTAGATGGACAGCCTGACCAAGTGGGAGGTATAGAGGCGTGGATACAACTGGGCGAAGCAGTAGGTTTAACACGCGAGCAAGTGACCTCGCTGAAAATGGTGAGTCCCGGAGTAAGATTTGCGGTAGATGCTTACATCAATTTTGCAAAACAACGTTCATGGCAAGAAAGTGTTTGTTCTAGTTTAACGGAGCTTTTTGCACCGCATATACATCAGCAACGTATTAGCTCATGGCCTACGATGTATCCTTGGATTAAAGAAGAGGGTTTAAGCTACTTTAAAAAACGCTTAACAGAAGCGCGCCGTGATGTTGAACAAGGTTTGGGTGTGACGCTAGATTATTTTAGCGAAACACGTGAAAAACAATTACAAGCATTAGAAATTTTGCAATTCAAATTGAATGTATTATGGGTGATTGCCGATTCCATCATGTTAGCTTCTACTGATATTAAGGTAGAAGGAAGAGATTACTTGCGTCAGCCGGTGATTCATTTTGATTAGTTAAATAGTTAAAGACAGTAAAAATATGGAAAATAATATCCAACATTCAGACGTGTATGCGATTGCATTGCATCATCGTTTTCAATGGGAAGAAGCGCAACAAAGTTATGTGATACTTTTTCCAGAAGGCATGGTCAAACTTCATGGTGGAGCTGGGGAAGTGATTAAGTTAATTGATGGTAAAGCTACGGTAGGTGAAATCGTGGCGATATTAAAAGCAAAATTTTCGTATGCGCCGAATATTGAAGCCGATATAATTGGTATGTTTGATATGGCGTTCGGTAAAGCCTGGATACGCAAAGTTAGTTAATCTAGCTAACAATAAAATTGCTGTATAGTAAATTAGGAGTATCAAAATGACACAAGCATCATTAGGTCAATCGGTAGTGCAAAAGACTGTGCAAGCCGAAAAAGAAGGACAGCCACAGGCGTTAAATAACGGCGTGAATGCTAATATTACGCATACGCAACCGTTGTGGTTGCTAGCTGAAGTAACCTATCGCTGCCCACTACACTGTGCCTTTTGCTATAACCCAACCGATTATGATAAGCACACACAAAACGAGCTGAGTACTGAGCAATGGATTCAAGTGCTACGTGATGCGCGGAAGCAAGGTGCAATACAACTGGGAATTTCTGGCGGTGAGCCACTATTACGTGATGATATTGAAGACATCGTTGTAGAAGCAAGAAAGCTAGGTTATTACAGTAACTTAATTACTTCTGGCGTTGGCCTTACTGAAAAACGTATTCAAGCCTTTAAAGAGGGAGGCTTGGATCATATTCAACTCTCTATGCACGATATTACGGAAGAAATTAAC
>JAYVTW010000171.1:0-3203 GCA_043788445.1 Methylophilaceae bacterium | reverse complement strand
GCAGCTACTCTGAGGCGGCTACAGTACCGTCGATGGAAATGGTGGACAAAAAACCATTGAAACCAACTGATCAGGTAATAGGTTTTGATTTTTCTCATTTAGAACAATGGCAAGCTGTACACTTGAATTTGGATTTAGTGGATGGGCAATGGAAAACTAATGTTCCCAAAGCCAAACCTACGCAAAATGAGCTGAATGAATGGCTAGACTTTAGCTGGATGCAAGCACAGGCTAAATCAGTAGAGTTGTATACGCCAGATCGTAAGTCAGGCTATGTGTCATTTGATGTGAAACTAAAAGACGGTAAAAAAGTACATTTTGATAGAATACAAGAATCCCCCGAGTTTATTCTTGGTCGCCCTGATGAAGGCTTGCAGTATCACTTTGCAAATGATGCGGGTTTTACTATGCTTAATCCGCCACTCAATATTAAATAGTATTGTTAATATTTAAAACGCCAATGTTTGAGATGCGGTGCAAAGTGCAGGGAGCACAAAACCTGACACAGTATGTTGTTCTATGGTCAAGGTTTCAGCATCGGCCAACACAACAATGTAATCGATCAGTATGTTTTTATTATGCCTGAACTCCCCGAGGTTGAAACTACGCGCCTAGGCTTGCTGCCCCTTATCAATAGTGAGGTTGATAAGGTGATTATCCGCAATGCGTCTATGCGCTGGCCTATTCCTAATCATCTACATCAAACTCTTGTTGGCAGTACCCTAGTAGAGCTTAGTCGCCGCGCTAAGTACATATTAGCAAAGTTCCAGTTTGCTAATTCTCAATGCGGTACCTTACTATTACATTTAGGCATGTCGGGACGTATTAAATTGTTAGAGGTCGATGAGCCAGCACAAAAACATGATCACTTTGATATTCATTTTAAAGCTCAGGGCCTTAAAACTGGCCAAGTTTTACGCTTGCGTGATCCACGCCGCTTTGGGGCTGTTTTATGGGCTGGTGCAGAGCCGTTAACACATAGTTTGCTCTCCGTACTTGGCCCCGAGCCTTTGGATGATGCTTTTACTGGGCAATACTTATTAAGCAGCATCCATACACGTAGCATGGCAATTAAAAACGTAATTATGGATAGCCATTTGGTGGTGGGCGTAGGTAATATTTACGCTAGCGAATCGTTATTCCGTGCAAAAATAGACCCACAAACGCCTGCCAACAAATTAAGTTTAGTTAATAGTGAGAGACTGGTTGGGCAAATAAAAACAACCCTGCGTGATGCACTTGCAGCTGGAGGCAGTAGTTTGCGTGATTTTTTTGGTACGGATGGTAATCCTGGATATTTTCAGCAAGAATATTTTGTTTATGGGCGTGCTGGTCAGCCCTGTAAAGTCTGCGGCAACGCAATAAAGATGGTGAGATTAGGGCAAAGGTCTACGTTTTATTGTAGTGTATGCCAAAAATGAAATACTTCCCTTCAACCCTTACCACTCTTCGCACAAACAAGTTTTTAAACACCCCAAAAAAGTCACTTCTATTGAATTCCGCACTCGCAGAATTTTTCCATAAAGCATTAACTTGATTTTAAATTGATGGGATTTGTAATGGCCTCAGTCTAATATTTCGCCACTTGATAAACTAGTCTTTAAACTAAATTAATGAGATAACCACATAAAGAAAAACCCAAACTGTACCAACACAAATAATATAATGCCTATTAATAAGTACTTATGCAAGCGCGCTTGTTTTTTTTGGTTTTTAGCGAGCGCATCTATGGATAGCCTTAGCGGTATATCAAGCTCTGCTTGTGTTTGTTGTAATAAAAATTGATGAGCTAAACGCGGCATTTGCGGTAGCAATTGCGTAATATGCGGCAGCTCTTTTTTTAAGGTTTTAACGACACTACGCCAGCCAACTTGTTCACTCATCCAGCGCGATAGAAATGGTCGAGCCGATTTCCATAAATCTAAATCCGGGTCTAAATCACGACCTAAACCTTCAATATTCAAAAGTGTTTTTTGTAGCATAATCAATTGAGGCTGAATCACTACGCCAAAGCGACGTGACATTTGAAATAAGCTGAGCAGGGTGCGGCCAAAGGAAATATCTTTAAGCGGCTTATCAAAAATAGGTTCGCAAATCGCGCGTACAGCAGTTTCTAGTTCATCGCGATTAGTATCTTTTGGCACCCAGCCTGATTCTATATGGGCTTCGGCTACATCGCGATAATCACGGTTGAAGAAAGCCAGAAAATTGCGTGCTAGATAATATTTGTCGGTTTCGCCCAACGATCCCATGATGCCAAAATCTAAAGCGATATATCGCCCGTCATTAGCCACTTGTATATTGCCTGGATGCATGTCTGCATGAAAAAAACCATCACGAAACACTTGGGTAAAAAATATCTCTACGCCTTCACGCGCGAGCTTAGGTATATCGATACCTTTGCTACGTAATACATCTACTTGGCTAATAGGTGTGCCATCCATACGTTGCATGACCATGACTTGTTTGCGGCAAAAATCCCAATATACTTCCGGAATAAGTAGTTCTGCCCGACCATTTTGCTTAGAGAAATTGCGCCCAAGCTGGCTGCAATTGGCAGCCTCAAGGGTTAAATCGAGCTCGCTATGCGTGTGCCGAGCAAACTCTTCTACAATTTCACGCGGTTTAAGCCTTTTGCCTTCTTTGGATACAGTTTGTAACAACCATGCTGCGGTATCAAGTAAGGCTAAATCGCGAGCGATGATTTTGTCGATATTCGGGCGTAATACCTTAACTGCAACAGGCGTATTATCGGGTAAGTGTGCAAAATGCACTTGGGCTACTGATGCACTGGCAACGGCAGTAGCGGTGAATTGTGAAAATACTTGCGTGATAGGTTGGCCAAATGCCTCTTGGACAATCGTTTTAACCTCTGCAAATTCAAATGCTGGCACTTGGTCTTGCAATTTGGCTAGTTCGTCAGCAATATCTGCAGGAATTAAATCGCGACGCGTAGACAGCATTTGACCAAATTTAACAAAAATCGGCCCTAATTGTTCTAGCGCTAAGCGAAGTCTTAGGCCTCTTGGGCTGCTAATATCTCGCCAAAAAAAGATTATCTTAAAGAAACTTAATACTGGGCGTAGGTTAATATTCGATAAAATGAGCTCATCTAGGCCATAACGAAAGCTGATGAAGATGATGTAAATTAAGCGTAGAAAGCGCATGTTGATGTGGTGGCTTAGTATTGTTATGAAAGTTGT
>JAYVTW010000170.1:0-7446 GCA_043788445.1 Methylophilaceae bacterium | reverse complement strand
TGACGCGACTAAATCATCATTAAACTATTCGATTGCTAGTGAATGTACACCTGAAGCCATAGCCCTGCACGCTAAAATGCAAATGCTTAAAGCCAATATTGAACCGAGAAAGAATCAAGTAATGGCGGTAGAGATTGTGTTTAGTTTGCCCATTGATCGACATTACCATGACACTAAACCGTTTTTTACGGCTTGTTACGGTTGGACAAAAGAAACCTTTGCAGGTGAACTGTTAAGTTTTGATGTGCATTTAGACGAAAGCGCACCACACGCCCATGCCGTAATCTTGCCGTTAATTGATGGAAAAATGCAAGGTAGAAACCTAATGGGCGATAGAGGTAACTTAATGCGTTTAATTAATAAGTTTCATGCGGATGTAGCTAAGCATTATGGCTTAAGCAAAAGCCACAGGACGCGCTTAAATAATCTAGACAAGCAATCCCTCGAAAGACTTGTTTTAATGCGATTAAAGAGCGATGCAGCGATGCAATCAAGTGTATGGGCTTGCCTTCGTGATGCCATACACAATGATCCATTGCCATACGCACAAATGCTATCCATAAAGTTACCACTAGTGACAAAGGGTAAAAATAAAACCTTTGTGCAAATAATGACTTCAAAGGGTAAAGGTAGCAACACAAATGCTATATAGCATTTAAGGGCTTAAATTAACAAACGCTATCCTGTGTATAGCGTTTCATTCTCAGCAACATTGTAAATTCTCAGACCATTGCGCGGATGATAGCGAGTAGAGTAACTATAGTAGATATAAAGTAGATAAAAAGTAGTTTGAAGTCAGTTTTATATAACCCATTTAAAACAATAAGTTACTGGTTGATACAATCACTTTTTGAAAAAACAATTAGATTTATCAAATCATCTAAAGTAGATAGAAACAGACTTAAGGTTAATGCTAAATAATCAATTAAATTAATAGCTTAAGTTCAATTAAATCATAGTCTTATGGGTTGATTCAATCAATAACAATTATTTAATTAAATTCATATTGTTATCATCTAAAGTAGATGATATTCAGACATACTTAGTATCGCAAAACTACAAGTTTTCACTTTTTAATTATTTACTCTGATAGAGTAGAAGTACTTAACAATAAAAAATAGGGAAAATAATGAAAAAAATTATTTTAGGTAGCATAGCCATGGTATCAATCTTATCAGGGTGTGCATCTGTAACGGGTTCACCAAATCAAAGCATATCAATTCAAACTCGTGAGCAAAACGGCAAAGAAGTTGAGGGTGCTAAATGCGACATTATTAATAAACGTGGCACTTGGTATGTAACTACACCAGGAACAACTTCAATCCATCGTTCAAACGATGACATTCAAGTTACTTGTAGAAAAGAAGGTTTAGAAGCTGGAAGAGCCTCTATTGTTTCAGATACTAAGGGATCTATGTTCGGTAATATTTTATTTGGTGGCGGTATTGGGGCTATTGTCGACCATAACAATGGATCTGCTTACGAATATCCTAATCTCGTTCAAATTGTTATGGGGGCTTTCACTAAGATTGGAACACCTGCTAAAGAAGTAAATAAAACTTCAAACCCTATGACTAGCGAATCTAACCTCCAACCTGCAAAATCTGGATCACCAGATTTAACTATGAAACTCAAAGAATTGAAAAGCCTTTATGAACAGGGTTTAATTTCTCAGGAAGTTTATAAAGAAAGACAAAGTGTTTTATTAGCTCAGTAATAATGTTATGAATCAACTTTATGTTTTTTTAGATATTCCCTTCCCTTACTGTTGATCATCCAGCCGCCGCCATATTTGTCAGAAATTAATTTGACCATAATAAGCTTACGAATATCAGATATGGGCAATGCTTCACTTTCATTATTGGCAATGACTCGCAAGGTATGATCAAGGCTATTAGGCAGTTTTTCCATATAATTTAAAGCATAACTTTATATATTTAGTAGCCTCAACAGTAGCCCGTACCCTATAAGTGGGGGTGGTTTAAAATTAATGTCTAATACTAGCAGTTACGCCTAAGGATATACCAGAATAAAATATAGCAGTCAGATAATACTAAGTATTTAATATTGAGGTTATAGGCTAACCTACGCACTCTTTTCTTTCAAACAAGAGCGTAAAGGTAATATTTTTAAGGTGCTATCAAATAAAAGTGACATTCATCAAAGTGGGGTAACTTTGGGGGTAACTCAACATTTACTCTTTTCTAAAACAGCCAAATATAAGGGTTACAGAGATTTGTACGATAGACGCACGCCTACCAATATTAAAGCGGTTTAGAGTGTGATATCTCTATGCCGCTTTTTCATTAGCGTGACTCAAATATGAGAACGGTATCATTTTTCCAAGTTGACCAGAATCAATCCTGCTAGCTGCTTGGGATAAATGTTCAGTTGCAAACTTAGCGTAACGAACCACCATTGATCGGAACTTCCAACCGCCTAACTCCTTGAGCTCATCACATGACGTTCCAGCTTGTCTATGCCATGATGCTTAAGTGTGCCTAAGATCGTCAAATGTCAATTGTAAATGAGTTTGGCAGGTCAAAATTCCATGAAAGTCTAAAATTCAAAACACCCTCCAGACTCTATTAAATTCTTATGCCGAACAGAGCTATTTTAATTAAATTACTTAAGTAAATTTATTGCTGCTACGCTTACAACGTATGCTACGGCCTGTTAACATATATTCATAGCTTTTGACTTGATTTGATATTGTTAACAGGCACGCTCAACAATCATGGAAATATCACGTGGTCAGATGGCCAAGTGCCTTTGTAGTTTGCTTCTGGGTGTTTTTTTTCCACCAATATACGAATATCTTTCACACGGTGGAAAGGCACCAGCACTATCATTAACACTTTGCCGTGAGCGATTTGTTTTTTAAATGGTTTAAGTCTGTGGTTGGCGACTGCAGTAGCTATCAACTCAGTCCATAGACCTCCAGATGCAAAGCCTATTGCCACGCAAATGGACACGATGATAATTATTGAAACAGGTTCTGTAACCCACCAAGTAGGTATAGCTAGTGCGAGCAAACCAGCGATTATCCCTAGTAATGCGCCGAGACCTACGCCGATTTCCCAGCCTTTAACCAGCAGCTCAGTGCGCTCGGCAACAGTTCCTTCTGGTAAATCGCCTAGGAGCATTCCTGGTCTAGCAATAAAATGAATATGTTTGTCGTTAACGCGTGCGAGTAGTAGGTCATTCATTATCTCGTGCGCGCTTGTGACATCAGGTAGTAAGAAATACAGTCGGCGGTTCATTTGAGACTCCTTATCTGGCTTATAGCCAATATACAAAGACAAACAGTAAAAGCCATACTACATCTACAAAATGCCAGTACCACGAAACCGCCTCAAATGCGAAGTGTTGGTTACTGGTAAAGTGTCCAGCTAGCACGCGACCTAATATCGCAGTTAGCATAATTGCACCCAGCGTGACATGGGCGCCATGAAATCCGGTTAAAATGTAAAAGGTTGCACCATACACGCCAGTTTTAATCGTAAAATCTGCAGACTGATACTCATGTAATTGGAGTATTAGAAATATTGCGCCAAATAATATTGTGAGTGCAAGCCCTACTTTTAGTTGCAGGCGGTTATTTTTCATGAGTCCCCAGTGTGCCCAGGTGACGGTTGCACCAGAGCTCAGCAGGACCAGCGTATTAATTGCGGGAATGCCCCATGCTGCCATCGGTGTAAATGAATCTTTGATTGCCGGGCCGGCCGTTGGCCAGTTTGCATCATAATTAGGCCATAGTATTGGCGTGTCGCCCAACCAGGGCACAGAAAAGTGACGTGTATAGAATAGGGCACCGAATAATGCGGCAAAGAACATGACTTCAGAAAAGATAAACCAGACCATGCCCCAGCGGTAGGATTTATCTACTTGTACGTTAAACCTACCAGAAATACTTTCACGGATAACCGTACCAAACCAGCCAAATAGCACTACCATCAAGATCAATGCCCCGATTAGCATCAGATAGGGCCCTGCGGCTATATTTTGTAATAACAATATAAAGCCACTAGCTAGCGTGAGAATCGCAATAGAACCGACGATGGGCCACCATGAAGGGTCGGGCAGGAAGTAGCGATTGGTGTCCATGGCTTAGTTCCTTTATTTAATGACTGGCGGAGTCTCAAATGTGTGATAAGGCAGTGGTGAAGGCAGTGTCCACTCTAATGTATCGGCACCTTCCCATGGTTTTCCGCTTGCATGAGTGCCATTACGAATGCATTTAACAACAATATATAGGAACAGTAGTTGACTGGCACCCAGTATAAATCCACCAATTGATGAAATCATATTGAAGTCTGCAAACTGCAAGGCGTAATCAGGAACTCTGCGTGGCATTCCCGCTAGGCCGGCGAAGTGCATAGGGAAGAAGGTGATATTAAAAGCAATGGTAGTGAGCCAGAAATGCCATTGACCGAGTGTTTCGTTATACATGTGTCCCGTCCATTTTGGCAACCAGTAATACACACCGCCCATGATGCTCATCGCCGCACCAGAGAATAATACATAATGAAAGTGTGCGACTACGTAGTAGGTATCTTGCAACTGAATATCCACCGGCACGATAGCAAGCACAAGGCCACTGAAACCACCTATCGTGAATAAACACACAACACCCACAGAGAACAGCATGGGCGTCTCAAAAGTGATAGAGCCTTGCCACATTGTGGCAATCCAGTTGAATACTTTCACCCCGGTGGGTATAGCAATCAGCATGGTAGTGTACATAAAGAACAGCTGCCCCGCTACTGGCATTCCCACTGTAAACATATGGTGTGCCCATACGATGAATGAGAGGATAGCAATAGAGGCGGTGGCATACACCATGGAGTTATAGCCAAACAAAGGCTTGCGTGAAAAGGTCGGGATAATGGTAGAAAGTATGCCAAACGCGGGCAATATCATGATGTATACCTCAGGGTGACCAAAGAACCAGAAGAGGTGCTGGAACATCACCGGATCGCCACCGCCAGCAGCATCAAAGAAGTGGGTGCCAAAGTGGCGGTCGGTCAATAACATGGTCACTGCCGAAGCCAATACAGGCATGACAGCAATCAATAGGAAAGCCGTAATCAGCCAGCTCCATACGAACATCGGCATTTTCATGAGCGTCATGCCAGGGGCTCGCATATTGAGAATAGTGGTAACGATATTAATTGAGCCGATAATCGATGATAAGCCCATTATATGTAGTGCTAGAATCGTCATGTCATAAGCTACTCCACCTTGAATATACAGCGGTGGATACATCGTCCAGCCACCAGCGACCGCGCCGCCAGGTACTAGAAATGAGCTGAGTAACAATATTGACGCCATTAGCAATAGCCAGAAACTCCAATTATTGAGGCGGGGGAAGGCCATATCAGGCGCGCCTATCATGAGCGGAATCTGCCAATTTGCGAAGCCGACAAAGGCCGGCATGATGGCACCAAATATCATCAACAGACCATGCATAGTGGTGAGTTGGTTGAATAAATCTGGCTGAAAGAATTGCAGTCCAGGCTGGAAAAGTTCGGCACGCACTAGCATGGCCAGCGCGCCGGCAAAAATAAACATGGTAAAGCTAAAGCATAAATACAGGGTGCCTATGTCTTTATGGTTGGTAGTCTTTACCCAGCGCAGGATACCACTGGGGTGCTCATATTGTTTAGTGTGCGAGCTAGCATTCATGACGATGCTCCTTTGCGAATTGCAGCGACTTCAGCGGGTTGAATAACATCGCCAGTTTGGTTGCCCCAATGATTGCGTTCATAGCTAATTACTGCAGCAACCTCAAGGTCGGAGAGTTGTTGGCCGATGGGTTGCATGATGGTGCCAGGGATACCATGCATCACAATGTTAAGGTGTTGTTCTTTGCTGCCTAGCGTGATCTTGCCATCGATCCAAAAACCACGTTCGGCTAAAGGCGCAATCACTTTAGCATCGGCAGTAAACGGTGCGCCCGCCACCATTGGCGGAAATATGCCTGGGATTCCCAACCCATTTGCTTGATGGCACATAGCACAACGGTTTGCAAAAACTTTTTCGCCCTGCAGTTTTAGTGCTTCTAAGGTATAGGTTTTATTGCTAGTGGCTGCAGCACCGGCAATACTTGCTTTTTGAGATTTTAGCCAGTTATTGTATTGTTCAATCGGCATCGCTTCTACGACGATAGGCATGAAGCCGTGACCTACACCACACAATTCGGCACATTGGCCGCGATAAACACCTGGCCGCTCTACACTGAACCATGCCTCATGAATAAAACCTGGTATGGCATCCTGTTTGACACCAAATTGTGGTACCCACCAGGAGTGAATTACGTCTTTAGAAGTGAGTAATACACGAACTTTTTTATGAGTAGGAACTACCAATGGCCGATCAACTTCCAGTAGGTAATGCTGACCTTTTGCGACTTTGTTATCAATTTGATCTCGTGGTGTGGAGAGGTTGCTCACATAACTTATACTATTCTCAAGATACTCATACTCCCAAACCCATTGGTGACCTGTAATTTTGATATTGATATCGGCATGCTCGACATTCCTCATGGCAAGTATCGTTTTTGTAGTTGGGTAGGCCATGCCAGCTAAAATGAAAAATGGAATAATTGTCCATATCACTTCCAGCTTGGTATTGTGTTTGAAATTTACCGCTTGGTGTCCAACTGATTTTCGATGTTTGTACAAGGCATAAAACATAAAGCCGAATACCACAACTAATATCAGTAGGCACACCAATATGATTAAGGTATGTAGGTCATAAATCTGGTGTGCAATAGGGGTAGCAGGTGTTTGTAAGTTATATGCCGCCTGTACCTGTTCAGCAATCATGCTCAGAACTACGATGTGGATGACACTTCTATTCATAACAGAAATCCTCCCAGCCGCGTTTTCAAAAGACGTGCTAAATCTAATCGCTCTTCGCTGCTGATATAGCGGCCAAATTCTATTTCATGTCCATGCGATCTTAATATCAAATGCCTACAATAGCCGTTTGGCAAGCAGTCCAGTACTATCCGTGACCAATAGCCGCTTAGTTCAATGCGTTGGTTTTGGTCTTGATCGTGCGTTTCGACGATGACTTTGTCATCATCAATTGTGAGGCGTTCATAGTCACTTGCATGGCGCAAGACATGGTAGAAGCAGTAGCCCATAGCTACTAGTTCCATTCCGGAGAACAAGAGTATTGGCCATGCCCCAATGATGACAAACACGATGGCGAAAAAAAACGTAACGAGGGTAATAATGCAGAAAATTACAAGTGTCTGCTTAGGTGACAAGGAACAGTTCGGTCTCGCGGTGATAGAGCAATGCACCGATGACACTGCACCACTGATGTCAAGCATATATGCCTCGCTTCCCCAAACGCGCTACACAACTTGTTTCATCAAGGGTCAACAAGAGTTGTAGGAGTGCTGGTTCTTATTGCATCGAACTTATTTACATA
>JAYVTW010000169.1:0-2948 GCA_043788445.1 Methylophilaceae bacterium | reverse complement strand
TTGCCTGTCCGTAAACCGCAAGTAGAGCCTGTACAAAAAGGTGAGCGTCGCATAGTGGTTAAAGCGCCAGCAAAATTACCTTACTTATTGATGGGTTTTCATACTCCCACATTAAGTGGTGCACCCAAAACTGCAGATCAAGACTGGGAGCCATATGCTCTAGAAGTATTGGCTGGAGTACTAGCGGGTAATGACTCTGCACGCTTAAATCAAAAATTAGTTCGTGAGCAACAAATTGCGATTGATGTTAGTGCTGGTTACGATAGTACCAATCGCGGCAGACAAAGTTTGTTTGAACTGGATGGCACGCCTAGTGAAGGTAAAACAGTCGCTGAGTTAGAAACCGCTTTATTAGAGCAAGTTGATAAAGTGAAAGCTGCTGGCGCAACTCCAGCGGAATTAAATCGAATCAAAGCGGGCGTAATTGCTTCTGAAGTTTACAAACGTGATTCAATGTTCGGCCAAGCAATGGAAATTGGCACCTTGGAAACAACCGGATACTCATGGAAATTATCTAAGGAGTATATCGCTAAAATACAAGCAGTGACATCTGAGCAGGTGCAAGCAGTGGCAAAGAAGTATCTGGTTAAAGATAATATGACTGTTGCGACTTTAGATCCGCAGCCGATTGACCCAAATGCAAAGCCACAAGGAAAGCCGCACGTCCATTAAAAATATAATCTTCGTTGACAATATAGCCAATCAAATTAAATATTGATCTTGGCATCATGAATTTTAGGGTTAAAGAATGAATATCAAACACCATATTAAATACACCATTTTGTTATTAGCGACAGCTGCTAGTTTTTCTGCTAATGCAACGCTTAAAATTCAACAATGGCAAACCGCTGCAGGAAGTGAAGTCTATTTCGTGGAGAATCATGACTTACCTATTATCGACATAAGCGCTAATTTTGCAGCAGGTAGTGCGCGCGATAGCAAAGAAAAATCAGGTTTAGCGGGTATTACTAAGCACATGATGACTTTGGGTGCAGCGGGCATGACAGATGAAGATATCTCGAATAAGCTAGCTGATATTGGCGCTGCCTTAGGCAGCGAGTTTGATGCGGACCGCGCCTCATTTAAGTTACGTACATTAAGTTCAAAAGCTGAACAAACACAGGCTCTGAATGTATTTAACGCGATTTTGCATAAGCCGGACTTTCCAGATGCTGTATTAACCCGCGAAAAAGCGCGCATTATTTCTAGTTTAGAAGAATCAGCCACAAAGCCAGAGAGTGTTTCCAATAAAGCTTTCATGACGGCGCTTTATGGCAACCATCCTTATGCGCTTGATGAAAATGGTGAGCCAGAAACGGTTGCGGCTATTAAACAGGTTGATCTAAAAACTTTTTATAATACGCATTACACCAGTAAAGGTGCTGTCATCGCACTCATTGGAGATTTGACGGTATCACAGGCGCATGAGGTTGCTGACCATATTTCAGATGGTCTTCCGCACACACCAGTGATTGCGGCATTGCCAGCAGTAACGCTGCCAACATCAGCAAACGAACAGATTATTGCGCACCCTGCATCACAGTCACATATCCTACTAGGTTACCCTGGCATTAAACGTGGCGACCCGGATTTGTTTCCACTTTATGTGGGTAATTACATTTTAGGGGGCGGTGGTTTTGTGTCACGCTTAACCGAAGAAGTACGCGAAAAACGTGGCTTAGTTTACAGTGTTTACAGTTACTTTATGCCAATGTCAGAGTTAGGGCCTTTTCAAATTGGCCTGCAAACCAAGCGCGAACAAGCTGGCGAAGCTTTGAATCTGGTACGAGAAACCTTGGGTAAGTTTATTGCTAATGGTGTAACAGATAAGGAGCTTGAAGCAGCTAAGCAAAATATTATTGGTGGCTTTCCTATGCGTATTGATAGCAATGCCAAGATATTAGATTATCTAGCTGTAATTGGCTTTTATAAATTGCCACTAAATTATCTTGATACTTACAACGAACAAGTAGAGAAAGTCACGACAAAGCAAATTAAAGACGCATTTGCACGCAGGATTAAAGTGGATAAGTTTGTCACTGTTATTGTGGGTAGCGATTTACCTAAAGCAACAAATTCTGTAGCAAAGTAATCTTGGTTAAAACCGCTTTGCAATGATCAGTGTAGCTTCTATCATAGCAATTTCGAAAGTTGTCGCGGATGCAGTAGTTTGAGTAAAACTAACCAAGTACGTATAGGCGGGGGAGAGTGGCGTAGCCGCCTAATAAAGTTTCCAGACGCGATAGGCTTACGTCCTACACCAGACCGCGTGCGTCAAACAGTGTTTAATTGGTTAGGACAAGAGCTTAATGGCTTAACTTGCTTAGACTTATTTGCAGGGACTGGCGTGATGGGATTTGAAGCGTTATCACGTGGTGCAAAACAAGTGGTGATGATAGAAAAGTCTGCGGTTGCCTACCAGGCACTTATGCAAAATAAAAGCTTGCTTAAAGCAGATGCCGCCCAAATCGTTCAAGGCGATGCTGAGCTTTTTTTAGTGAAGAACCAGCAAAAATTTGATGTGATTTTTTGTGATCCACCATTCCAGCAACAATGGCTAGATAAAATTTTACTTACACTTAATCGACACTTGTCAGCTGATGGATTTTTATATGTCGAGGCAGAGTATGCAGTGCAGGTCGCTGGTGGTTTTGATATCATCAAATATGGAAAAGCAGGTGGTGTCTATTATCATTTGCTTAAACTGCAGTCTTCAATTTAATTAGATGTTACCTAAAAGTTCACAATAAAATATAGTCGCGAAATTGGGCTATCTTGAAGTTCTAGGTTAAAATTACCGTCATGATTTCAACACATTCAGTTTCTAAAGTCGTTTATCCAGGCACCTTTGATCCAATTACTTTGGGACATGAAGACCTAGTGCGCCGCGCTGCTAGCCTATTTGATCAGGTGATCGTTGCTGTCGCTGGAAGCTCCAATAAAAATAC
>JAYVTW010000168.1:0-2624 GCA_043788445.1 Methylophilaceae bacterium | reverse complement strand
AACATGGCAAATATTACACCTTTTAGTTGAATTTACATCAACTATATCACCTCAATTAAGTATTAAATTGCCCAACGATTTTTATCGCACATTCAATGTGCACAGGTATAATCAAAACGTTTATATCGAATAATAATTCAAATGTAGTCATGATGGAATCATGAAGTTTATTTTATTGACCAGCCAATCACTATTGGCAAATTGATTTATACCAAGGATAGTTTATGAGTAAACAAATATGCCAGACCGCTGCACTATTGATAAGCCTGTTGAGTAGTATAAATATTGTTTATGCTGCTGGGTTTGGGCTGGTTGAACAAAGTGCCACGATGGGTAATGCTTTTGCAGGTGGAGCAGCAACAGCAGAAGACGCTAGCACATTATATTTCAACCCTGCAGGCATGACCTATCTACCAGATAATCAGTTGGTGATTGGTGCGCATGCTGCAAGACCTTCAGCCAATTTTGATAATCATGGATCTCATCGATCAGCACTTACTGGTGGACTCCCTACCCCGGGTGGCGATGGAGGTGACGGTGGAAGTTGGGCTTTCATACCAAATATTTATTTTGCAAAAGCTGTTACCCCTGATATTCACTTAGGGATTGCCATTAGCCCGCTATTTGGGCTTAAAACTGAATATGATAAAAATTGGGTTGGTCGCTATCAAGCCATTAAATCTGATCTCAAAACAATTAGCATTAATCCCTCAATTGCTTTCAAAGCGAGTGATCAAATTTCTTTAGGTTTTGGAGTTTCAGCAATGCGTGCTGAAGCAGATCTGACTAATGCTGTCGATTTTGGCACGCTACTTAAAAATCCTCAAAAACGTGATGGCCTAGCAACAATCAAAGGTGACGATTGGGGCTTTGGTTGGAATGCTGGCGCTATCTGGCAAGCTTCCGAGAGCACTCGTATTGGTCTATCGTACAGATCTCAAATTCATGAAAAACTTGATGGTACGGTTTCCTTTAGCAATGTACCAGCACCATTAGCACCTAACCCTACATTTGCAAAAGGGGGTGTTACCGCCAAGTTAGTTACACCAGATAGCTTAAACTTGTCAATTTTTCATCAACTGAATGACCAATGGGATATTTCTGGTGATATCGTTTGGACAGAATGGAGCACTTTTAAAGATTTAACTGTGGTGAGAGATAATGGTAAAAATGTTGCTAGCGTTCCACAAAACTGGAAAAATGCTATTAGAGTAGCGGCTGGTGCTACCTATCAATACAGTGAGGTGGTTAAATTGCGTGCGGGTATTGCCTATGACGAGAGCCCAGTTCCAGATGAGTTTAGAACTCCCCGAATTCCTGATAGCGATCGAATTTGGTTATCATTAGGTAGCAGCTATAAATTATCGCCAACAAGTAGCATTAATCTTGCATATACCCATATATTCTTCAAAAATAGCTCTCAAAATAAAGTTACAGAAAGCGCAGTTCCAGCACTTAGAGACACATTAAAGGGTAATTATGACAACTATGCCAATATTCTAAGCGCTCAATATAATTATTCATTTTAAAAAACTTGAAGATAGATAAATTGACTGAGATTGTCTCAATAAAAGAAGTGCGTAAAGCCTTATCTGAATTTGCAGTTTCAAATACCAAAGCTGGGTTGACACTGTTTTTCGTAGATATATTGAGCTATATAGTTGCTATTGCGGCAGTCATACTTGCTCCCTCGTTAGTGCTTAAAATATTAGCTGGAGTATTTGCAGGTGCAAAAATGGCAAATCTGGCAACTCTTGGGCATGATGCAGCACATAATGTATTAACCAAAGTACGCTGGCTCAACAAGTTATTAGCAATTGTCTCATTCACCCCTGGACTTTTTAACTATCGATTATGGATATATGACCATCACCATCTACATCACCACAACACTAACGAAACGCATCCTGACTCATACACGCCCCTCAGCTTAGAGCAATACTCAGCACTTTCATCATGGCAACAGCTTAAATATAGATTCTATCGCTCTACTTCTCTATGGTCATTCGGCATCTACTATATTGTCGAACGCTGGTCACAAGCAAAAATATTTCCACGCTCTCGCATGCCAAAAAAAGTACGGCGTGATGCATGGCCGCATTCGGTCTATCTGGTTTTATATTTTTGTGCTTTTACTACATTTTTGTTTTACGCCCCGCTGTATTCTAAAACCAGCTCGCTGACAGCTATAGTTTGTGGTTTTGTAATCCCTTTTTATATTTTTCAGTCACTTTTTGCATTTACTGTATATGTGCAACATACGCATCCCAGAGTTATTTGGTTTAATAGCAAACCTAATCGTGCAGATGAAGGTAGACAAGATTATATTTCTGTACAACTACGATTCCCAAAGTCGCTATCATGGTTAGTACATTATGTATACGACCACGCTGCGCACCATGTGCATATTGGGATACCATGTTATAGATTGGCAGAAGCACAAATAAAACTTAATCAGCTAATTGCAGATAAAGCAGTATCTGAAAACTTTTCCTTTCATTGGCTTCGCTCAGTGCAACAACACTGCAAACTATACAATTATGAACAATATCAATGGTTAGACTACAATGGCCAACCTTCATTAAGCAGTAGATTAAAATAAATCTTACTAGTGATTGCCGAGA
>JAYVTW010000167.1:0-6600 GCA_043788445.1 Methylophilaceae bacterium | reverse complement strand
TTGCCATATTTACGCCTTATAGAGTTAGATTGAAAAAAATTAAATACTAGCGTCAAATGGATTATGTATATTTACAAAGTTTTAATTAATTCAAGTACTGCTTGCGCATGTCCATCAACTTTAACACCGCGCATTTCATGCACTAGCAATCCCGCAGCGTTTATAATAAAAGTACTTCGCTCAATACCGCGGACTTGTTTTCCATACATGTTTTTCATTTTAATTACACTAAAAAGTTCACAAGCAAGCTCTTCAGTATCTGCTAGTAGCTCAAAAGGAAAGCTGAATTTGGCCTTAAAGTTTTCATGCGATTTTAGGCTGTCACGCGAGATACCAGCTATTTCTGTGTTGAGTGCTTGAAAGTCTGCGTAGACATCACGGAATTGGGTGCCTTGTGTTGTACATCCTGGTGTTGAGTCTTTAGGGTAAAAATAAAGAACCACATTTTTACCTAGGTAATCTGATAATTGAAATATTTTACCGCTAGTAGATGGCAGGGTGAAATTTGCAACAGTTTGATTAAGCATAGTAGTTATCATCAAGTTTTTAACATTGTTGTGAAAAAATACGGTTTAGGCAAGTAATATTAATGAAATTTAAAACTAAAATCATGACAGTAGAAATGTGCTTCTGTTAGATTGGCTCTTCGATTAAGGTGATGTTTTCGCTTGCGGTGCTACCTGTAAAAAATGTAATTGATACTGCAAACTTGCCACGGCAAGTTTAGGATGATTGATTGCCACCACCTGATTTTTGTTTAGATTATAAATCTCCCCCCATAGTAAGCATACTTTAAAGGCGAAAGGTATGCGTAAACCGATGCCGAACTTCTTACTGGTAGCCATTGAACTAATTGCACGTTGGCTAGGGGTGGATGGCATGCATAACCCTTTATTTGCAATGATAATAGATAGCTTAACTTCTTCATAACTGAGACTAATCTTAATTTTTTTAGCTTTGGGTGCGACATCATTTGCGTTGAGTAGCAATTGATACAAAACTTGTCCTAGTAAATGTTCATTAGTGAGTATGCTATGGTGGAACTTTAAAATTTGTGAAAAATGAATGACTAGTGATTTGTAACATATCTTTTGCTGTAAAGGGGAAGTTCGCACTGCAAAAAATGATTTAACTGTGTCACTTTTAGCTGAGGTTTAATTGAATGTAAAAGTTATCGCTTTCCAGCGATCTAATCTATCTAATGTTTTTATAATATATTGCATCGCATTAATCAGCATCCTATTCTGAACTATCCGCTACTTTTGCAGTTGCAAGTATGCTTATATGCAAAACCATATGCATGGAGTTGAGAATTTTTTGGAATCGATCTAAGCGTCATATGAGTCAACTTAACCGAATACCGACGGCTAATTATGTACTATTTTTAAATGAGTCCAACTACATGTGGCCTTTTTATCTAGGATAGCGCCAAAGATTATTCAAGTTTGAAAGAGATTGGTATAGTGAAGTTAAAAGTGACTCCACGTAAGATTTCTGGGGGCAATGGGAATGATGAAATCCTATATATTTTTGCCACTGCTTCTTTATCGAGTAATTCGAAGTTGCTACTGGTATGAACCAAAGCTGATAATACTTTGCCGTTGCTATCCAATTTAACATCTAGTACTACGTCGCCTTGATAACCACGCTTTGCTGCCATACTAGGATATTTTTTATCTTTGGCTACCTCATGGCGCAATATATCAGCATATTCGCCTTTTGCAGCATTTAAATCTGCTTCACTTGGCCCTACTGGCTTGGTCGGTTCTGGATTAGCCACGGGTGAAATCAATTCAGATATCGCTTCAACTTTGGGGCTAGCACTAATCACAGATAGTGGTATTTGTGCAAGCTCTCGTGTAGGTGGCTCAATTTGACTAGGTTTACTAACAACTAGATTCGGTGAAGGTTTTACCGGTATTTTTTTAATAAACTTGTGGGGTGGAGGCAGTGCCGCTGGTTTAATTGGTTCTATATCCTGCTGTGGCGCAACTTGTGGTTTCAATGCTGGGACTAAATTAATAGTGATGACATCAGGACTTTTTGCAATAACAAACTTAATGCTAGGCATAAAAACAGGGATAAAGAGATGCAGCAAGAGTGAACAAAATACTGCCCAAACTAACATGTTTCCATTAGATGCCTCATTGTTATCAAAAGGTTGTTGAATAGCTAGATCCTAGATTATTTATTCTAAAGTAATTTATCAATCGTTAATTGTGAACAAACTTTCTTGAACCAATTTTTAATAAAGGGAAATTTTTACAACAAGCCTGATAACTATTTAATTTACATCTATTTTGGTTACATTCAGACAGCTAGGGGAAATTTGGCGTTAAAATAATTATTTATAAAAGTACTTAAACAAATCCTTCTAAGACTTGTACTCGCACCGTTGTACCGGCAGCAACATTACCTTGTGTATCACCTAGCACAATAAAGCAGTTCGCTTCACTCATGCTGCGCAATACGCCCGAGCTTTGATTGTCGGTGGTTTTAACTTTCCATCTACCATCGTCTGCCAAATATAAAATACCACGTTGAAATTCAGTGCGCCCTGTGAATTTTTTGATAGCTACTGTGCATAGTGCGTCAAGAAGCGGCAATGGTTTAGGGTTGTTTTGACCCATGAGAATTAAAATGGCTTCTCGGACAAACTGGTAAAATGTGACCATAGTAGATACTGGGTTACCTGGCAAACCAAAATAATGCGCAGTGTTTTCGGTCGATTTTACTTTACCAAAAGCGAGTGGTCTGCCGGGTTTCATGGCAATTTTCCAAAATAAGACTTCACCATGTTTTGCAAGCAAATCTTTCATATAGTCGGCTTCACCCACTGACACGCCGCCTGTGGTGAGAATGACATCGGCATGGTTTGCTGCCTCTAACAAGGCATTTTCAAGCAATTCTGGTTTGTCCCGTACTACCCCCATATCAATAATCTCTACCCCTAAACGTGCTAGCATACCGTAAATTGTATAACGATTACTGTCGTAGATTTGGCCTTCAGTTAGCAGCTGTCCAATCTGTATAAGTTCATCACCAGTGCTAAAAAATGCGACCTTGAGTTTACGAAATATACTTAACTCGCCAATACCTAAGGATGCGATTAAACCCAAATCTGCTGGTCGCATAAGGTGTCCGGCGGCTAATACAACTTGGTTTAATTTTAGGTCTTCGCCGGCATAGCGTACATTGCTACCCTGTTTTTGCGTGTCATTTAAAGTGATTGTGTCGCCATTGGTGCTAACGCGTTCTTGCATAATGACGGTGTTGGCACCTTTAGGTATCATGGCACCTGTCATGATGCGCACGCATTCACCTAAACCTACATTGCCGTTAAACGCCTTGCCTGCAAATGCAGTACCTATGACCTTAAGTGAAGTTTTGCTATCACCTTGAATGCTATCAATATGATATGCAAAGCCATCCATCGCCGAGTTATCGTGGTTTGGTACATTGCATGGCGATAAAATATCGGTAGCTAATACACGCCCCAAAGTATCACGTAAGCTTAAAGTTTCTACTGCATCAACAGGTGATAAAAACTGGCGAATAAACGTACGTGCTTTATCTACCGGCATGGAGTTCGGGTCGTAATCATCCATACAACTAGGGTTTAATACGACATCGGATAGGGATTTATGGGTCAGCATTTATAGGTTTGAAGCTTATGTTAAGGGTAGTTGGACTGTACTGTAAATTTTATGATGAAATCTGCAATCTGCTTAATATTGTTTAAATCGAGTATTGGTAAATGAGAGGCTAGGGCGGTATCGCTGGCAATTGCAATAATCGTACTGTCATGTTCTGCTAATAATGGTTGTTCTAAACTACCACGAAATACTTCAATTTTAGGAATAGCTTCATGGCGAAAACCTTCGACTAATACTAGGTCAGTCAAGTTTGCATCCAATTGTGCAAGTAATGTATTAATATTGGGTTCTATCGTGTTGCGATGTTCGGTGATTAATGCCCAGCGTGTATTAGAAGCAATCATCGTCTGTACCGCACCAGCTTCTCGAAGTTTGTAGCTATCTTTAGTGGGGTAATCAATATCAAAGCTGTGGTGTGCGTGTTTAATCACCGAAACGTGCAGGCCGCGTTTAATGAGCGTCGGAATAAGTTGCGTCAGCAGGGTTGTTTTGCCACTGTTGCTAGCATAGGCGCAGAAACTTAAAATCGGTAATTTTTTATCCATGACCGTGCTCACTTTTGAGGTGCAACTCTAAAGTATTTATTTCTGCTAGGGTGTTCAAGTTAATAAAAGCAGCACTGCAATCTGAGAAGTCAATCTCAGCATACGCCAGACTTTTTTGCCAAACGCTGACTTTACGACCACCTTGCATTAAATAAGCATTCAAACTTGAAAGTGCCGTTTTTTTGCACAAACAAAAAACGGGGTGCGCATTGCCATTGCTACTGGCTACAGCAACCTCCGCCTTATTGTCAATTAAACCTTGCATGAGTCGTTTAGCAATATCAATTGGCAAATGCGGCGAATCGCACGGCACTGTTAATACATAATCATATTTGCTGTAGGTTAAACCTATCTTTATACCAGCTAAGGGCCCGGTAAACGCGTCTTTGATGCTTGCATTATCGTCTTGCAGAACAGTGAACCCCAGTGCCTTATATTGCGCAAGTTCGCGGTTAGCACTGATAATAATTTCATCAACTTGTGGTGTTAAACGGTAAACGATGTGCTGAATAAGTGGTTCGTTTTGTAATAATACCAAGCCTTTATCAACCCCACCCATGCGCGTGCCACGACCACCCGCTAGAATAATGCCCGTAATTTTCTCAGACTTCCCCATTAGATATTCGCGAATTTTTATAGCGCAGTTTACCCACCCGTATGCGACATAAACCTTACCACTGCTGGCGCAGCGCGGCGTAAATCAAAGTCATGACCTTTAGGTTTGATTTGCATGCTGCCTAAAATCGCAGCAATAAGCGGTTCGTCATTATTGGGACTCTGACGCAATAAAGGCATCAGTTCAATTTTATCTTCTTGCCCTAGGCATAAATAAAGCTCACCTTTGCAAGTAATGCGCACGCGGTTGCAGTTTTCACAAAAGTTATGTGAATGCGGCGAAATAAAGCCTATTCTAGTTTTGCTTTTTGCACCATCAGACTTTAAAACTTGCCAATAACGTGCGGGGCCGCCTGTGCTGTAAGTGCTTGCGATTAGTGTGTGCTTACTTTGCAATAGCTTTAAGGTCTCGTCATTGCTCACAAAGGTACTATTCCGTGTATGGTCAACTTCACCCAATGGCATTTCTTCAATAAATGAAATATCAATTTCTTGAGCAATGGCATAGTCTACTAAATTTGATGCCTCGTCATCATTAAAACCTCGCATTAATACGGTATTGAGTTTGATATTATCAAACCCCGCTTTTTTAGAGGCTTGTATGCCTGACATTACTTTATCTAGTTCGCCAGTACGCGTAATTTTTTTAAAACGTGCAGAATCTAGGCTGTCTAGACTAATATTGATACGTTTAACACCAGCTTTTCTTAAGCCATATACCTGTTTTTCAAGTTGACTGCCATTCGTAGTAAGCACTAACTCTTTTAAGCCGGAGAGCTGGCCAATTTCTTCAAATAACCAGAGTGCATTTTTTCGTACAAGAGGCTCACCGCCGGTAATTCGTACTTTGCTTACACCTAATCCTACAAATATCTTAACTAAACGTGCACATTCTTCCAAGCTTAGTACTTCTTCACGCGGCAAAAATGTCATATCTTCACTCATGCAGTATATGCAACGAAAGTCACATCTGTCAGTAATGGATAGACGAATATAATTTACTCTACGACCAAACTGGTCGACTAATATAGGGGTGTTTGATGACATTTTCTTGTATGCAAAGTGATATACTTTTATCTATGAAATAGTACTTGTAAAACTTTATACGTACAGTTTAACGTAACTACAATAGAGTATATATTATAGTTAAAATTGGTTAATACTTAATTCAACAGTCTTAATAATTTGGAGTATGTGTGATAGTGAAAGATTTACAGTTAACTATGCAGCTAATTGATCAGCATATTGATGTGCATAAAAATCTGCTTGGCGGCTTATTGCCTTTATTACATGCCATACAAGATGACTTGGGCTTTATACCGCAGGAATGTTATGCCAGTATTGGTAAAGGGTTAAATTTATCTGTAGCAGAGGTACATGGCGTTGTAACCTTTTATCATCATTTTCGTACCGAGCCAGCAGGGCACCATATCTTGCAAATTTGCCGTGCAGAATCTTGCCAGTCTATGGGCTCTGAAAAACTAGAGGCTTATGTCAAAGCGCATTTGGGTATAGATTATCATCAAACTACTGCGGATGGTGCTGTGACTTTAGAGCCCGTTTATTGTTTGGGGAACTGTGCATGTTCACCGGCTGTCATGATAGATGATGAGGTGTATGGACGCGTGGATGCAAAGAAAATCAACCAAATTATTGCAGAAGCACGTGCCATGAAGGAATTAGCATGACAGTGACTGTTTATGTCCCGCGTGATTCTAGCGCATTATCCTTAGGCGCCGAGCAAACGGCGAAAGCCATTTCGGCAGAAGCTGCTAAGCGCGGCA
>JAYVTW010000166.1:0-3472 GCA_043788445.1 Methylophilaceae bacterium | reverse complement strand
CTAGTGACATCATTAAAATTAAACTCATTAATAATAATGTGCATTTGTTGATCAGTTTGATTGGCATGACGATTCCTAAAAATAAGATTTTAAGGCAGCATTAATAGTTTTGCGATTAAATTGTGGTGCAAGTAATTCGATAAAACCGAGCATATAACCACGTAAATAAGCATCTTTACGAACACCGATATATGTTGTGCTCGGAGGAAATAGATGGCTGACATCCAGCATACTCAAATTAGCATCACGCTCTTTATCGTAAGCCATATTGGCGAGCATACCCACACCTAAACCGAGACTCACATAAGTTTTTATAACGTCTGCATCAATAGCGGTAAGCACCACGTTAGGTGAAACGCCTGCATCACTAAATACGCGTGTAACTAATGTACCGCCAGTAAACGCAAAATCGTAAGTAATCAATGGGTACTCAACAATTTTTTCTAATGTAAGCGGTGTAGCTTTTAATAATGGATGGTCATGTAGCATAACCAGACAACGATTCCACTGATAAGCAGGTAAACACAATAGCTGTGGATTAAGGCTAATCGACTCAGTCGCAATGCCAATATCTGCCTCACCACTAGCGACTTGTTCAGTCACTTGGCTAGGATTACCTTGATGAATATTCAACTTAACCTGTGGGTACTGTTTCATGAACGCTTTAACGGCAACTGGCAATCTATAGCGAGCTTGTGTATGCGTTGTAGCAATAGTGAGAGTACCTGTGTCAATATTACTAAACTCCTCACCCACACGTTTAATATTTTCCATCTCACGCATTACTCGACTGGCTAACACCAACACCTGCTCACCAGGCTCAGTAACACCCACCAAACGCTTGCCATTGCGCTGAAAAATCTGCAAACCCAACTCTTCTTCAAGTAATTGAATTTGCTTACTCACACCAGGCTGTGAAGTAAATAAGGCATCTGCTGCTGCAGAAATACTCAGGCCTTGACGTGCGACTTCATGTACATAGCGAAGTTGATGAATCTTCATTGGGTTTCTTTATTGACCAGAACCTGAATATGTAATATCAAAATCATGTTCTATATAACTAAAAATAAAATAATAGAATAACATGTTATTAAATAACTATAAGCTTAAATGATATAGTGGTGGCAATTAATTTTACGACGTATTTTTGGCTTCAGATAAAAATGTATTATAAAAAGAGATAAAAAATGGAATACGGATATATCGTAGCAGGTTTTGTAGTTGGATTTTTGGTTGGCTTAACAGGTGTTGGTGGCGGCTCACTGATGACGCCTATTTTGTTACTATTTTTTTATATTAAACCTGCGGTAGCTATCGGCACAGACTTACTTTTTGCTTCAATAACTAAATCAGTTGGGATTTTTGCACATGGGAAATTAGGTAATATTGATTGGAAAATTGTTAAGTTATTGGCGTTGGGCAGTGTGCCTGCGTCAATTGCAACTATTTTGTATTTACGTACGCTTAATGTAGAGTCGACTGAAGCAGTTGCAACTATTAAATTTTGGCTAGGCGTAGCTCTGATCATCACGTCTTTTGCTGTGTTATTACGTAATAAATTGTTAATATTTGTGCGACATGGTCACTTTATACCCGTTCGCTATGTTGCACCATTAACCGTAGTTTTAGGTGTGGTACTAGGTGCATTAGTCACGTTGACTTCAGTGGGTGCAGGCGCACTGGGTGTAACAGCACTGATTATTTTATACCCTCATAAAAAAATTACGACCATTATAGGCACTGATATTGCGCACGCTGTACCACTTACACTTATTGCTGGACTAGGTCATGCTACATTAGGCACGATCAACTATAGCTTATTGGGCTTATTGTTGACTGGCTCCATCCCAGGTATTTATTTGGGCAGCCACTTAAGTGCAAAAGTTGCAGAACATTGGGTACGCATTGTGCTGGCCTTAATCCTGATATACGTTGGAGTTAAACTCGTATTTCATTAAAAAGTCTATTACAAATTGATAGAGAATTTTCAACACAGCGTTTTATATTAAAAACGTGTGTTTTCAATTAAAATGGTGAGTTGAGTAGATTTAAAATTGTGCGTAACCGTGCGTAGAAGCAGAAACGGGCGCAAGAGAGAGCATTAATTATGTACAAATACGATGAAATAGATCAACAAATTGTTGATGAGCGTGTCACGCAATACCGCGATCAAACACGCCGTTTTTTAGCAGGCGAATTAACCGATGAAGAATTCCGTCCTTTACGTTTACAAAATGGACTTTATATCCAACGGCATGCGCCTATGCTGCGTATCGCAGTGCCTTACGGCATGTTGTCATCCAAACAATTACATAAATTAGCAGATATCAGCGCTAAATACGATAAAAGCTATGGTCACTTTAGTACGCGTCAAAATTTGCAACTTAACTGGCCAAAATTAGAAGATACGCCTGATATCCTGGCGGAACTTGCTACAGTAGAAATGCATGCTATTCAAACATCTGGCAACTGCATACGCAACATTACAACAGACCAATTTGCTGGTATTGCGCCTGATGAAGTCATTGACCCACGTGCTATGGCAGAAATCATGCGCCAATGGAGCACCTTTCATCCTGAGTTTGCTTTATTGCCACGCAAGTTCAAAATTGCGGTTTCTGGCACAGAGCAAGATCGTGCCGTGGTGCAAATGCACGATATCGGCATGGAGTTTTACAAAGATACGAACGATCAAATGGCGATAAAAGTATGGGTAGGTGGCGGATTAGGTCGCACACCAATTTTGGGAAGCGTTATACGCGAACATTTAGAATGGCAGCACGCATTGACTTACTGTGAAGCTATTGTGCGCGTATACAATCTGCATGGTCGTCGTGATAACGCCTTTAAAGCACGTATTAAAATCTTGGTAAAGGCCCTTGGCATTGAAGAGTTTAGATCTCAAGTTGAAACTGAATGGGCTTATTTAAAAGGTGCACCAAATACCATTACCGAAGCTGAATTAGCACGTGTAAGTCAATATTTTGAAGCCATGCCTTACGAAATATTACCTGCACATGACGCAAGTTTTGATGCAGCCGTTGCAAGCAACTCCGCTTTTGCTGCATGGGTAAAACGTTGCGTACATCCACACAAAAAAGCTGGCTACCGCGCTGTTACCCTTTCTCTCAAACCACATGGCAAAGCCCCTGGGGATGCAACATCTGAACAAATGCATGTAGTTGCAAATTTAGCGGAAACTTTTAGCTTTGGTGAATTACGTGTCTCACACGAGCAAAACCTGATTTTAGCGGATATTAAGTTAAGTGATTTATTTGCAGTATGGAATAATGCCCGTGTGGCGGGATTAGCCACACCGAACATCGGCTTGCTTACTGACATCATCTGTTGCCCAGGCGGTGACTTTTGTTCTTTAGCCAACGCTAAAAGTATCCCTATTGCAGAAGCGATTCAAATGCAATTTGATAACCTTGATTACTTACACGACATCGGTGAGATTGAGCTTAATATT
>JAYVTW010000165.1:0-5263 GCA_043788445.1 Methylophilaceae bacterium | reverse complement strand
ATGGCTTCTACATCGCCTGTGTCAGCCACGATTGTGGTCATGGTTTTCAATTGTTCTAATAATGTTGCCATTGCTCTCTCCTGATTAGATGTTCTAAATAGCTGTAATTAGACATGCTGCGTGATTTACACTATTTCAACCCATGATTATAGCGAGTTTTAGGCTTTTTGTTTATGCTTTTTACTAAGCGCCATTATTAAGTGAATGTGAGTTTGCATGCATAAGCCAACAAAGTAGCTACTGTTAAATCGGCACTGGTGCCAGGGTTGATTGATCTTAGCTTTAAGTCTTTATCCCAAAGCACTAAAGAGCGCAGATAAGTTTTAGGATTTTCTATGTTCGTAAAAACCTTTAAGTGCTGTACTGCCTCGTGTTGCACCTGTTTTGCTATTGAATAACCAAATTTCCGCATGATATGGCTATCTGGGAATACGGCTAAAAAACTAAGGTAAACAAAAGTCGTTGCCCAGGTAGGATTTTGCCAACGAGTCATGGCAGCTTGATAACTCGTCAAACCAATATTAAAAATATCTACAAAACCATTGCTATATTGCCGTGCGATCAAGTCCCGATGTTGCGCTGCCTGCATCGCTTGTAACAACGTAATTTGAGCTGGGGCTCGCACATCATGTTCACTGTCATTCAAACCTGCCGGGTTAGCCAGTGTAATTGCTTGGAAAGCTAATTCAGCATCTTGTATAGTTAAGCGATTGAGCACATTTTGAATGCGTACCTCTAGATTACTTTTAGATGCATCGACGGCAATATTGGCATGGATAACAACTGCACACAACAAAATAATACCCAGATTAGTATTGCAATTAACAGAGTGATGCGTGGCTTTGACTGAACTTATAATACGCTCACCAAGCGTCAAATTGGGTTGAGCAATCACACTAGATACAGCTTGAGCACTTTCAATAAAGTCTTGCACGACCATGCCATGACCGTCAGCAAAAATATGCACATTGCCGGGTTTAATTGCTTGCAACTCTGCAATGCAGGCAGCATTGAAGGTTTGTGCTAAATCTAAACTCACCCTCACAGTTTACTCAGAAAATCATCGACTAAAGCTTGCGCAATATCTACTTCTACCACGCTCTGAAGACCTTTCCACGCGGCAATACTATTTACTTCCAGCACATAATGCTGCCCAGCCAAATTCGTAATAACATCTACACCACAATAATCCATGTCAAGCACTTTTGCAGCCTGCAATGCAAGTTCTGCAATTTCACCTTTTGGAGAAAACGCCTCACATCGCCCGCCATTGGCCACATTATTTACCCAAGTTTTTCCAAAACGCTTCATGGCAGCTACAGCTTTGCCATTTATAATAAATACACGTGTGTCATGCCAAGTATCAGCTGAGCTGCTTTCAATAAACTGCTGCAAATAGTACACACCATCTATATGTTCTTGCATGGGGACAGGGAATGGAGTGCTGCACTCAAGAATTGAAACACCTTTACCCTGCGAGCCAAATAGTGGCTTAATCACTAGCTTCTGTTGATGTTGTGTTTCTATGGCAATGATTTCTGCTGCTTGTAACCGAGATTCACAGACCCAAGTTTTAGGTGAATCTATACCTTGCTGATATAGCAGAAAGCTCGTCATCGCTTTATCCACGGTGCGTTCAATCGCTTTTGGAGCATTATAAACTTTAACACCTGAAGCCTGCAAAGCGTGTAAAAAATCTAAGCGTAAAATCACTTGCTGTAAGGTACCACCCGCAATACCGCGTATAAAAGCCCCTTGGGGTAAAGTATTATTAAATTGGGGGAGCTGAATCGATTGGTTTTTATTAAGGCCTGCATTAAATCTTGGCTGACTAAAATCGAAGCAACATTCTTTAATTGAAATGAAAACTGCCTTAACATCACGCTTTTCAAAAGCTGCTTTTAATCTTGCACCATGCCAGCCACCGGAGTCAAAAGGCTCGTCGGTAAAAATTGGTATCTTCAACTCAAAGCTCTAGTGAATTGCCATTAATGATTAAAGCCAAATGACAAATCAAGTAACGCTGCATTTAGCTTGCCTGCATGATAACTTTTGCCCGATTCCAAGGCAGTCACAATGACTGCCGCCGGACTGAACAACAATGAATCAATTTGGTAAAAATCCATATTTACAGCTTTAAATACCTCGGAAAATGGCTTACCGTAATCTTTAGATGTACTACTAGGCAAGGCCTCAGCTAGCGCCTGGGCATCTGCATCACTTCCATTAACGAATAGATGAGCTTGACCGCCAAATAGAATAGCATCATTGGTGCGTCCCATACCTGTTAAAAAATCAGGCGACGGTGGCGGGATTGGTGCGGTTGCTATCCCATCAACCACCAAACTCAAATCAAAACCTAGTGTATGAATTTTATGCATTGCAACTTCTAGCACCCTTGCTACAATTTGTACTGTACCTGCCAAACTGCGGGTTGGTGTAAGTATAAAAGTAAGGTTTTCTGGCTTTATATTAGTATCGCGCGCCACTTTTTCTATAATTTCGAGCGGTGGGTTTTTGTCGGTTTCCAACACCAAACAAGTTGCTTCCGCGCTATCTTCATATGCCAAATCTGTAAATAGCTGTTCACGATTCGCAATAGCGCGCGCTGGCCCAGAACCTAGCGCAAAAAACTTTTCATGCTCATATTCGGTCTCTAGCGCCCAGCCCGCATATTGGCTTCCTAAACAAGACAACACAGGCTGATTGCTATGTACAACTACGCCAAAACACCAGCGCGGGAAAGTACTATTTGTCTGCAACTGCACATGTCCTAGCCCACCCATGCAAATTTCTGCAATTAAACGCCCCGCCTCCAAACCGCCTGCATAAGCAATACCCGCGTCAACAATGGTGCAGCCATTGCTTAAAGTTATTACACCCAGCCTAAGTTGTGTCGCCTGTTGAACAAGGTCCTTAAGCAAGGGGGCACTAAGTTGATTAATGCTCATTGGGCTGGATGTATGCATAGCGACTATTCTAATTCTCCGTATTTAAGTTTAATCACTTTAATTAACCGAATTGGTAACAAGTGCTTGTAACTGTTCTATTCGTACTGCAAGTAACTCAATTACTTGATTGGTATCTTTGCCAATAGCTTGCACACTGCAAACTGGGGCATCTTTATCAATTGCAGTATGAGGCATAGGAATATCAGTTACCCACTCTGGCCAAACTATTTTATCATCAAGCTTAATATTAAAAGGTGCATAAAAAATACGCTGCCCTTTTTGTTTTTGGACAATTTTAGGCCGCCTATTAAAATTGACATCATCAGTACAGGCTTGCAAATGCAAATCGATTAAATACGCCCCAACCGATTGATATAAGCCAAAACTAGCACTTAAGCGTGGATTGATTTCTAAAACTAGACTACTATTATCAAGCACTATGGCATCTAGGCTGTTCAAACCTACCAATCCGTAATGTTTAGTTAGCTTATTTGCATAATCAATTAACTGCGCTGTTACCGCCTCATTTATAGGGTAATGACTGACAGCACCCGCAAACCGGTATGGGTAATTTGCGGTTGCTTCAATTAATTGCAAATTAAAACCGACTACTTGCGCTGAGTTTTTATTTGCAAGAAATAATAGCGATACAGGCGTTGCTTCAACTTCATGCTGGAAGTATTCATCTTTTTTTAAAGCAACATCTTGCAATGCATATTCTATATGCATACCCCCTGTACCACCCCCTCGCTTTAACAACCAGCCAGAGGTATTTATTAGCTTATTAAAACTAATCTCTGGGTAAGGTATTCTTAACAAGCCTAATGTTTTAAAAAAATCGAGAGGGTGCTTAATTTTTGCGATGGTTTGTGCAAGATTACCAAAAATGGGCAGTTGCTTTGCTATAGTTTCAAGTAAAGTAGCATTTCCATCAAAACCACTCCCATAAACAAAAGCGGCAATATCAGCACAGTCGACTTTTGCTAACTTTTGCAAAAAATCTTCTGCATCGAAATGACCGTTTTGTTGTTTGACGACAATTGTTTGCTTCGCTATTTTTTGTGTATCTGCATCAGCAAAAATATCGATTGCAATCACATCGTATCCAGCTAAAACTGCATCGGCAACAAATGTACGCACTGAAAGCGCAGCAATGATAATAGACTTAGCTTTTTGCAAAAGCCATCCTCAAACTAGGCAGATGAGACTATTTCACGTGCCATTAAAAATGCCGCATTAAAATCTAAATGCATAGCCTGGTCGCTTGCCAACATTTTTTTTAATAAGTCTTGCTGAGTTTTATACTTCAGCTGACCAATTTCTAACGCGCCAATACCAGCTATTTTACTACCTTTAATTAAATCACAATTAGCAAAAGCATCTAAGCCTTCTATGCCAGATGGTGCAACAGCATTGACATCTGCCATCACTTTTACAGAAGTGCATTGGCTAAATTGCGATAAATTAAGCACACGCACACCTGCCGCCGCGCTACAGATTACTACCTCTGTGTTAGCGACAATTGCCTCCTTAGCCTCTTCAGAAGCACCATCTACAGCAGTTGCGGTGATATGGTATCTTGCATTGTAAGCTTCAGTTCTTGCCTGCATCTCTGAAAAATGCAGATGTGAAACTAATTCGACAATAGCGCCAGCAAGTGCTGCAATGATAGCCGCACATCCACCCACGGGGCCACTTGCGCCAAATACACTGACTTTACGCCCAGCAAAACCAGCACCATAATTTGTGATGAGTTGATGCTCAATTTTAGCCATCATGGCAGCTGCAGTAGTAAAGGCGCCCGAAGGATCGGCAAAGGTAGAAATTTCAAAAGGTGCAAACATAATGGTTTTTGCGGCAGATTGCATGTCCATAGCTAATTCAATGTCACGTCCGCCTATAAAAATAGCTTCGCGTTTAATACCAGAAGGGCTGCGGGAAAAAATAGCATCTTGGGTTAGGCCATCAACCTCCTGCAATGTCACATTGGTGTAGGGAATAATTTTATCAAAACCGGCATCATAGGCCATATTCACATCGAATGGGCTTGCGTTTTTAGCTGCGGTAACTAAATGCAGTATCGAAACTTTTTCTATAGTATTAACTATCATTTTATATTTATATCATTATCCACAGTAATCTGTGCACCCCGATTTAGGCCGCAACAAATTTGAAATGTTAAGGATGAGTTATTTTTAAATTGAATTTCTAGTTGTCTTAAATGCATTTCTGCATCAGTTTGATTTGCAAAAATTGCAAATCCCGTTGGCCCCCAAGAGCTTTGTCCAAAACATGTAACACCTTGACTTTCC
>JAYVTW010000164.1:0-3405 GCA_043788445.1 Methylophilaceae bacterium | reverse complement strand
CTTATTTTAGCTAGTGAAGACGCACGCCGCTTTTATCCAGAAATGGGCACGATGTTTCTTAAACGTATTGGCGAGTTAGTCAGCGCCTCGCTTTTACGTTATGTAGATTAGAGTTGCTTGATCATAAAGCTGTGAACATGTTGGATTACCAAAAAGAATATTTAGATTTTTTAGCTTTTGAACGCGGTTTAAGTATACTCACCCGTCAAAGCTATGCACGCGATTTGCAACAACTTGATATTTTGTCTGGCAACACCGCCTTAAACGAGTTAAAAATCAATCATATACGTCGCCTTATTGCTGGCATGAACAGTAGTGGGCTTAGCAGTAAAACCATTGCCCGCCGACTATCTGCCTGGCGTGGTTTTTATGAATTTTTGATTCAGCGCCATCAATTTACAAGTAACCCAATAGAGGGTTTACGCGCGCCTAAAGCCGCTAAAACACTGCCTCAAGCACTATCTGCCGAACAAGCTATTAAGTTAGTTGATGTATCAGACGATGACCCATTAAGCATTAGAGACCATGCAATATTAGAGTTGTTTTACTCATCAGGTTTACGATTGAGTGAATTGGTAGGGCTAGATATTGGCGCGCTAGATATAAAAGATGGTCAAGTGACAGTAACAGGTAAAGGTAATAAGACGCGCATTGTTCCGGAGGTAGTCATGCTATGACTGCTATTAATCATTGGCTAAAAGTGCGTGCCACTATGCTCATTAACAACACGAATGAATCAGCGATATTTATTACTCAGCAAGGCAATCGCATTACACCGCGCGCGGTGCAATATAGAGTCAAGGAGTGGTCCATCAAACAAGGCTTGGATTCTAGTGTGCACCCCCATTTATTGCGCCACAGCTTCGCCACGCACGTGCTACAATCTAGTGGAGATTTGCGTGCTGTGCAAGAAATGCTAGGTCATGCAAACATCAGTACCACCCAAATTTATACGCATTTAGATTTTCAACATTTAGCAAAAGTGTACGATACTGCACATCCACGCGCCAAAAAGAAAGTTATATCCAAGTAAGCATCGTGCATCTTATAGTTTGTTATTGTGTATTATTTTTTGTTGTTATACTTTCGAGTCCAATTAAGTTTTAAATTTCACAATAGAAAATAATCATTATTGTTATTAATCAACAGGAGTTGTTATGGAACATACATTACCAGCATTACCATATGCCAGAAACGCATTAGCACCCCATATTTCAGAAGAAACTTTAGACTTTCACTACGGTAAACATCATCAAACCTATGTTACTAACCTTAATAATTTAATTAAAGGAACTGAATTTGAAAATTTGAGTTTAGAAGAAATCATTAAAAAATCTGCCACTGGCGTTTACAATAACTCAGCACAAATCTGGAATCATACTTTTTTTTGGAGCAGCATGAAGCCTAACGGTGGCGGCCTACCAATGGGTGCTTTAGCTGATGCTATTAATACTAAATGGGGTTCCTTTGATGCTTTTAAAACAGCATTTCAAACGTCAGCTGTAGGTAATTTCGGTTCTGGTTGGACATGGCTAGTGAAAAAAGCCGACGGTTCTGTTGATATCGTCAATATGGGCGCAGCAGGCACACCGTTAACAACAGGCGACAAAGCATTGTTGACCATCGATGTTTGGGAACATGCTTATTACATCGATTATCGCAACGCACGCGCTAAATTCGTTGAAGTATTTTTAGCATCACTCGCTAATTGGGATTTTGCCGCCGCAAATTTTGCTGCTTAATTCGATGTTGATATTTCTGCAGAATAAACACGTAACTTTTGAAAAGTAGCTAATATTAAATTCGTAACTTACTAATCTAAATTTAGTTAAGTATCTCGTCATAAAACAGTTTGACAGTTATTAACCTGTTTTAGGTTGATTTAGAAACGCCTGATGCACTTCATCGGGCGTTTTGTATTTTAGGCTTTGATGCGGCCTGACCTCATTAACAATCTTGATAGATTGTTTGACCAACTTTCTGGCTTCTTTCAAATCTTTGGGTTTAGTTAATAGCAACTCATTCTTTAAGATGCCATTTACCCGCTCTGCCAGCGCATTTTGATAACAGTCGTAACCATCGGTCATTGAACACGTGATTTGATGATATTTGGACTTCCCAGAGTATCGTAGATATTTATTGGTTTTCGTTGGACTTCCCACGGATTAGTAGACCCCTAGCCTTGCTTGCTTACTAAGCCCTTCATGATGATTCAAATATTGTGATTATTTTAGACAATACTTCATCGACTATATATTTTGGCGCCTTCTCAAGAAGCTTTCCTCCTCTGGTAATTGGATCAATGCTGCGGACCATATTTACTAACACTACCCCTTGAGTTTCTGTGCCACTCCCTTTTAGATTTACAGCAAATCCAGCAAATCTTGATAAGTCGTCACCCTGCGTGATTGGTGCAATAACAATCAAGCCTAATCGGTTAAATATAATCTCAGAAAGTACAAGAGCCGGCCTAAACTCGCCTTGTAATTCTTTACCGCTTGTAGAATTTAAGCACACACCAATAATGTCGCCACGTTCAAATGCTTTAGCCATTGTTTTCCAGTCCTACTAACGGCATACTTTCCCACTCTTTTATCTCATCCGGCATAGGTGCTTTAGGATTACATTGTGCTACCAACTCTTTGAGTGAGTAGCGCTTAGCGATTTTTGGCTTTACCACTAAATTACCGTCTATAGATTCAATGTCGACAGGTTGCCCTACAGACAAATTAAGTGTTCTAACTAATACTGAAGGTAATAAAATACCAACACTGTTACCTAATTTTTTTATGGAAGTTTCCACGATAATAAGCCTTTAGCGTAATACAAAGTATGTACAATTATAAATTTATTTTACTAAATGTCAAACAATGTATTACATTATTTTATATCCATTATTGGGTATTCATCATGCGTTACAACTTCAAGTAGACATCCAGCTTGTTTTTCCAAACTTTTACCATGCTTAAATGACATCTGTATTCAATAAGGATCGGCTCTAGGAAGAGGGAAGTAATTAACACTTTTTGAAGTAAATTTGCGTCTGCAATTTACAATTTGCAGCTTATGGGTAAATTTCAGCAGAAACGTGTAGCTTATGGGAGGGTAGATTGCACCTTATTGTGAGTTCATGGAGTATAACTAATTGATTTATAACATTAATAGGATTTGTCATTTAAGCACTACAACAATAAATCCGAAAACTGCTGGAAAACTTAGTTTCATGGCAACATACTGTTTCCAAAAGTGTCTTTGGAATTTATCTCAGTGACACTTAGAGATATTCAGTGTTGAGAAATGGGCAATGTGTAATGGTCTAGTTTAACGCAACACTTTCTTAGAGGTTATAATTAATTTTAAGAGGTGCAAAATGAGTAAAACAAGGCGTGTATTAACAACAGAATT
>JAYVTW010000163.1:0-4142 GCA_043788445.1 Methylophilaceae bacterium | reverse complement strand
ATAACGAAGGGTTCTTGAGTGATGCCGTATTCGACATATTTTGTCCGAATCTTCATCAGAAGTTCGTCAACTTTTGTTGCTAAGCATTCTTCGCCCACGCGTGCGTTAAAATCAATAGCACCACAAGTTGCAAAATAGGGATTGATTAACCAAGGGTCGATATCTAACAACTTGGCGAATTGTTCTGCCACGAGGTTGTAAGCAGAGAAATGCTGTGATTTTCGGCGGGTAGCCCAACCTGCATGTAATGGGGGAATTAGATTTTGCTCTAAATTCTGTAGAATTTCTGGAATTCCACCCGATAAGTCATTGTTGAGTAAAATTGCGCAACTATCAAAGTCGCCATGATTTTCATTACCAGCACTATTTTCTATGACTAGACGATTGCCTTTACGCACTACTGGTTCAAGCAATAAACTATGGCCATTCTGTGTTTCAAGCGCAGTCGGCACGGTAATTTCAGGCGAAATGCTACCAACGCGAACATCTAAACCAGCTTGGCGCATTATATTGGCCAGTTCAACAACATTACCTAAATAATAGGTATTACGCGTATGGTTTTCAGGAATAATGAGTAAGCGGTGTGCTTCTGGACAGATTTTTTCGACAGCTACCATGGCTGCCTGAATGCTAAGTGGCAAAAATTCTGGGTTAAGATTGTTAAAACCACCAGGGAATAAATTAGTGTCAACAGGGGCTAGTTTAAAACCTGCATTACGTAAATCGACGGATGCATAAAATGGTGACGAATATTCTAACCATTGACTACGAAACCAGTGTTCAATTTTTGGCATAGCTGCCAACATGCGCTTCTCTAGGTCTAAAAGAGGGCCGTTTAATGCTGTTGTTAAGTGTGGAACCATGAAAATATCCTTACTTATGATTTATGCGCTGCAATTTAATTTAGCGAGATAAGACTTTTACTGTTGTTATTTTAATTTAACCACGCGACTTAACTTGATTTGCTACCTGCAGCATGTTGTAAGTCAGCATTATAACTGCTTCTTACCATGGGGCCGCTGGCAGTATTATTAAAGCCCATCGCATCAGCTTTTAGTTTGAGCTCATTAAATGTTAGTGGCGTCAGGTAGCGCAGTACTGGTAAATGATGGATGCTAGGTTGCAAGTATTGTCCCAGCGTGAGCATGGCTACATTATGCGCGCGCAAATCTTGCATCACATGCAAAATTTCTTCATCGGTTTCGCCCAAGCCTAACATGAGCCCAGACTTGGTTGGAATATGCGGACACATTTCACCAAAGGTTTTAAGTAAGGTGAGTGAGTTTTGATAGTCAGAGCCTGGACGCGCTTGTTTATAAAGCCGTGGCACAGTTTCCAAATTATGATTTATTACGTCTGGCGGAGCTTTACGCAAAATTTCCAACGCCAATTCTAAGCGACCACGAAAATCTGGTACTAGTATTTCTATTTTAATATTAGGTGATTGTTGGCGTACGGCGTGTATACAATCTACAAAGTGTTGCGCACCACCATCACGTAAATCGTCACGATCGACGCTAGTAATCACCACATAATTCAATTTCATGGCGGCAATAGTGCGCGCCAGATTTTCCGGCTCATTGATATCTGGTGCTAGTGGTTTGCCATGTGCGACGTCACAAAATGGGCAGCGACGTGTACAAATATCACCCAAAATCATAAACGTAGCAGTGCCACCACTAAAGCACTCGCCAATATTTGGACAACTGGCCTCTTCACAAACAGTATGAAGATTATTGTCACGCAGTATTTTTTTTATCTCTTGAAAACGTGCGCTATCAGGCACTTTCATGCGTATCCAGTCCGGTTTACGCATAGTGGGCATAGGCACAATCTTAATTGGGATACGCGAAGTTTTAGCCGCATCAGTTTCTTTAACGCCAGCGATCTTGCGGTGAGATATTTCTATATTACTTACACTTATATTCGTCACTTCGCTCATTACACAGTTTCCATAACATTTAATTTTTCAGCTAAAGTCGTGACCAAAAGTTGGCCTATCTCTTCAGGTGTTTGTTGCATGCCTAGCGCGCTAGTTTGTGTCATTTGCAAATCTGGATAACCACAAGGATCAATTGCAGTAAAAGGCGTCAAATCTATATTTACATTTAAGCTTAAACCATGATAACAGACATTATTTTTGAGGCGTAAACCGAGTGAGGCAATTTTACGGCCATTTACGTAAACTCCTGGGGCATATTTTTGTGTGGTGGCTACTATATTATGGTTAGCTAGTAGCTCAATAACACTGTTTTCAATTAGCGTCACCAGTTGCCGGATATTGAGTTGGCGGCGCTTTAAATCGAGTAATAAATAAATAATGACCTGACCAATGCCATGATAAGTTATTTTTCCACCTCTGTCGGTGAGTACAACGGGTATATCCTCACCACCATTATCATTTGCTTTAGGCAAGCGCACATTTTTGCGATTTAAGCCCAGCGTATAAACAGCTTCGTGTTGAGTTAGCCAAAGCTCATCTGTAGATTGCGCATTACGTGATGCACTGAACGCTTGCATCGCTTGCCAAGTGGTTTTATAGGGTGTAACACCTAAATCACGAATAACAACAGGCGATACAGTCATTGCTGGTAAATTACAGCGCAACCTTCACCATAGGGTGTGAAGTCAATGCGCGGTAAATATTATCTAACTGCGGTTTTGAAGTTACATACACCGTGCAAGTGAGGCTAATATATTTTCCCCCTGAACTGCCGCGCATCTCTATTTTACTTAAATCAAAATCAGGCACTAAGGGCAGAATCGTTTTGATAATCTGATTCGTAAAATCTATATGTGTTTCGCCCATGACTTTAATCGGAAAATCACAGGGATACTCAATCAGTGTTTCGGTATGGTCAGTAGCGAGTTCATCGACAATATTGGCTGGGTTTTTGGGTGTATGGTTTGTCATGATCAGTTTATAGTTTATTTTATTGCAACAGTAGTTTCAAACTATCCCAAAGTCGGCCAAAAATTCCTGCTGCAGCTATCTCTTGTGCAGCAATTAAATTGCGCGTATCTATTACTTTATCATCTAATGTAAAGCTAATCTTTCCAATAATTTGGCCTTTAGCAATTGGGGCAATTAATGGTTGTTGACTAGTGATGGCAGCTTTTACTCGGGCATATTCACCTTTTGGAAGTGTGAGGTACAAATCATCAGCTACTGTTGCCGCTAGGCTATTACTTTGCCCTTTCCACACTTTAATGACATTGACTACTTGTGCTTTTTTATACACCAGCGTTGAATCATAAAACTGAAAGCCAAAATTAAGTAATTTTTGGCTTTCAGTTGCACGTGCACTGTCGCTTGGTGCACCCAAAACTACAGATATAAAGCGATGCTCTTGCCCCGCTTGGCCGCGTTTTGCTGACGAGATTAAGCAATAGCCAGCAGATTCTGTATGGCCTGTTTTCATACCATCTACTGTCGGGTCCGCCCATAATAATCGGTTACGGTTTGGCTGTGTGATGTTATTGTAGGTATAGCCTTTAGTGGAATAAAATCGTTTGTACTCATTAGGGAAGTCATGCACCAATGTACTTGCTAGGATTGATAAATCATATGCTGTAGTGTAATGTTGAGGGTTGGGTAAGCCGGTTGCATTCACAAAATGGGTGTTTTTCATACCGATACGAGCCGCTTCTTTATTCATCATGTCGGCAAATAATTCTTCAGTACTCGCTACCCCTTCAGCTAATGCAATCGAGGAATCATTGCCTGATTGAATAATTACGCCATGTAATAGCTCATCCACAGTCACTGGCTTATTTGGCTCAATAAACATTCTTGAGCCTTCAGTTTTCCAGGCTTTTTTGCTTACAGGAAGTACTTGCGATAATTCTAAATGCCCATTTTTTAAGGCGCTAAATACCACATAAGCCGTCATTAATTTAGTCAGTGAAGCGGGCTCTACCCTATCTGCACCATTTTGTTCCGCCAGAATCATATTGCTATTAAAGTCTTTTAGCACGTAAGCTTTAACCGCTAGGGGTGGGGGTGGTGGAGTTTGCATGGCTTGAGCAGCTTGGTTAATCACTACGGTACTTGCAATAGAAAGAGAAAGAATAAGAGTTTTGATTAATTGATACATGGTTTCTTTAAGTTGAGTTAGTTTTATTTGATTAATTGGGTAATT
>JAYVTW010000162.1:0-10970 GCA_043788445.1 Methylophilaceae bacterium | reverse complement strand
AGGCTCAACTGCAAGATATGCAGCGGATTTAATCGCAATAATGCAGGCTGTTATCTTCAAAGGTTGCGCAAGATGATTGTGTACTAGTGAGCACAAGAGTTACATGAAGTTTTGCAGAAAAAATTGAAGGTATACCGAAGGCAAGTTTTTGTAATGTTTTAAAGGAGTGTGTGGCGTTTTAATAACCCAACACCACTAGCATAGTGATTGCAACTAAAACAATGGGTTCAACAACATATGGGCTAGTTATCTAGAACAGCCCAAAAAATTAATTATCAATACAATCTAAGTCGTCCTAAAAACCATCTTTATACTCACTATCGCAAATATCTTTATGACGTTAGCTTGTTAAGCTCTAATTAAGAATCTCAGCAGTAAACCTTGGATTATTACTGTACTTGTAAGCTGGCGTATTCCCTCTATTGAGTATCTACTTCAAGTGCCAGCTAACCTCATTGGTTTTATGGTACCTAGTTTTGCAAAACTTAAGATTATTCAATAAGTGATTACTATGGCAATTTTTCTGCCTTCTTTTATTATGTATATGCATCAAACATTTAAACTAGATTTTCGTGGCAGGCGTATGCTTGATGGATAAAGTATATACTTTGTTAAGGAGTCATTAACCCTGACTTTCACTTGAAAGAAGCTTTACAGTCAAGTTTCGTACGAAATCTAAATCAGCCTGAGTATCTACGCCACATGCTGGCAGATTCTCAGTAATAAACATACTGATTTTATAACCATGATACAACACACGCAGTTGTTCTAAGTTTTCTATTTTTTCAATCATAGGCGTTTTTAAATTCGCATAGTTTTTCAAAAAACTCACACGGTAGCCATAAATCCCAATATGACGATAAATGTCCATCTTGTTTGATAACGGTAATTCTGCTGTAAAAGCATCACGTGGGTACGGAATAGGTGCACGGCTAAAATATAATGCGTGGCAGTTTGCATCTAATACCACCTTAACAACATTTGGGTTAGTAAAAGCGGCTTTTTCATTGATAGCATGACAAGCACTCGACATCACAGCCTCTACATTTGCAAGTAAATTAGCTGCCACTTCAGAGATTAAACTCGGTTCAATTAGAGGCTCATCCCCTTGCACATTAACTACAATGGTGTCATACGTCCAGTTGAGCATCCATGCAACCTCCGCAATTCGGTCTGTACCTGACACATGATCTGGTCGTGTCATGATTGCTTCAAATCCATAACTCTTTACAGCTTGTAGAATTTCTGCATGGTCAGTCGCCACTATAATTTGCTCTGCTCCACTTTTAGCTGCTTGCTGTGCTACACGAACCACCATGGGTACACCGCAAATATCCAGCAAGGGTTTTGCGGGCAAACGCGTGCTGCTGTAGCGTGCGGGAATTACAACTTTAAACGTCACTTAACTTACCTATTCGTATTCTGTTAGCTCTTTATCTGTTAACTTACGCGCTTCATCTTCTAGCATGACAGGAATGCCATCACGAATTGGATAGGCTAAACGTGCAGATTTTGAAATAAGCTCATTAGCCGCTTTGTTGTAGATTAACGACCCTTTAGTCACTGGACAGACTAATATTTGTAGTAATTTTTGGTTCATAACTATTCCTTTCTTTCACTTTCCTGCGCATTAGTTATTTTCTTCAGTATGCGCTGCATCAGTTGTTCTCTCTCAGCCAATACTGCATCAACTGGCAAATACCACAATTTTTCGGATAACTCACCTTGAGAAAGCTCAATACATTTTACTGCATCTTTTTCCGTCATTAATATAATATCAGCTTCAATCTTATCAAAATCAATCTTTTGAAAAGCATAATGGTCAGGATATGCTTGAGTCTGACAATTTATACCAATTGTCATTAGTTGTTGAAAAAATCGCTCAGGGTTACCAATTCCAGCCACTGCAAAAATATTTTTATGTTGAAAATCTGTTTTAGGGGCGGTAATTTGATTATTCGCGACATTAGTCAATTGACCAACTTGCATCTGCATAATAAAAGCTTGCTGAACTGAAGTCTTATCACCATTTACAACAATAGCATCTGTCGTATTTAAGCGCTTTACAGACTCACGTAGTGGGCCAGCAGGCAATAAACAACCGTTACCAAACAAGCGTTGGCTGTCCACTACAACGAGCTCAACATCCCGAACAAGACGATAATGTTGCAAACCATCATCGCTAATAATCACATCACATTGTGGATGGGCTCTTAGTAATCCTTGAGCAACTGAAACACGATCTGCTCCAACAAACACTGGACAAAATGTGCGTTGTGCAATCAATACAGGCTCATCACCTGCATCTTGTGGCTTACTATCAACACTCACCTCGCCCCGATGCTTGCCACCAAAGCCTCTGCTGATAATACCCGGAGTATAGCCAGCTTGCTTAAGTTGTGACGCCAACCAAATAACTAATGGCGTTTTACCTGTACCACCAACACTAATATTACCAATTACAATGACGGGAACACTTAGTTTATCCGTGGCTAAAATTCCATATTGATAAAGCCAACGCCTGATTAAACTTAAAGCAGTGAAAATTACTGACAATGGTACAAGCAAGCAGTGCAAAGCATAATATGAAAAGCTTCGCTGTTTTGTGTACCAATGTTGAACTAACTTAGTTTCTATGAGTTCATACATGAAAAATTAGGCATTGAACTGTTTATGATACAACTTAGCATACTGCCCATTTTGTGCAACTAAGTCTTGATGATTTCCAGACTCGACTATTTCGCCTTGTTCCATCACCAGAATTCGGTCTGCATTCTCAATAGTAGACAAACGGTGTGCAATCACAATTGTGGTGCGATTTAGCATCAAGGCATCTAGTGCCGCCTGCACATGCTGCTCAGACTCGTTATCAAGAGCGGAGGTTGCCTCATCTAACAGTAGAATAGGTGCATCTTTTAGAATTGCTCGTGCTATCGCAATACGCTGCTTTTGCCCACCAGATAATCGTACCCCACGATCACCAATTTCATTTTGCAGACCATTCGGCAATTGTTGAATAAAGTCCCAAGCATGCGCCGCTTTGGCCGCATTAACAACATCCTCTTCCGAAGCGTTACGTAGCATTCCATACGCAATATTGTTAAACACTGTGTCATTAAACAAAATCACATCTTGACTGACGAGTGAAAACTGCTGACGCAAGTTCTCTAAACCGAGCGCACGAATATCAATACCATCTAACAAGACCGAGCCTTGTTGTAACTCATAAAAACGTGGCAATAAATTAACTAAGGTAGTTTTACCGCCACCTGAACGACCGACTAATGCCAACTTTTCACCAGGCTTAATACTAAAACTTAAATTTTTCAGTGCTGCGCGTTTAGCATTGTCATAACGCAAGCTTACTTGTTTAAATTCAATTTCGCCTTTGGCACGCTGAATATTACTTGTACCGTCGTCTACCTCAGTCGGTGTATCCATAATTTCAAATACGCTTTGCGCGGCACTAATCGCCACTTGCATATCCTCGTTCACACCGGTTAGGTTTTTAATTGGCGAAATCAACATAAGTAATGCACCAATAAATGCCGCGAACTCGCCCGCACTAAAACGACCGACTGCATAATAGACAATCAAACCTAAAGCTAAAGCAGCTAACAACTCAACCACCATACTGTTTAGACCGCCAATCCTACCCAAGCGAATTTGCATCCTACGATTATTGCCAACAACCTTTGTAAAACGCTCAAACTCAAAGTTACTCGCACCAAATATCTTAACAATACGCTGGCCTGAAACAGCCTCCTCTGCTGCTTTGGTTATTTCACCTGCTGATTGCTGCACATATTTACCACTAGCACGCAGTTTAGGTGTCATTCGCCTTAAATAGAGCACCATGAATGGAGCAATCAACATAAAAATTAGCGTTAATCGCCAATCGATATAGAGCATATATGCAATGATGCCTATAAGGGTTAAGCTATCGCGTACCGCCGTTAAAATAACATTAGTGCATGCACGAGACATTTGCTCAGTATCATAAGTGAGCTTTGATACAATAATACCTGCCGAATTAGCATCAAAAAAACTTATGGGTAATTGCATCAATCGCTGAAATGCATCACGGCGGAAAGCCTCAACTACACTACGACCAATCCAGCGCATAGCAAAGCTAGAGATAAAACCTGCGACTGCTCTAAGCGCCATCAAGGCAAACAGCATAAATGGTAAGTACTTAATCTTATCAGGCGATTGCTTAACAAAGCCTTCGTCCGTGACTTGCCTAATTGTTGCAAGAAAACCTGTATTAGTTGCTGAAAGTATAATTAAGAATACCAGCCCGATAATAAACACCCCCTTAAAACGCCATACGTATTTAAGTAGGCGAAAATATAAGGCTTTGGCGTTGGTTACAGGCAAAGGTTGCGCTTTAATGCGATAAGATTTCGACATAGGATTGTGTCGATTAAAAAGAAATTAACAAAGTAATTGTATGAATATTATGCTGAAGAATATTGTTAAATAACATAATAAAAATTTAAGAGCCTGAATTAACCTGTGTAGCAAAAGTAATATGCGTATAGTTAGCAATACGGGCTGCTTCCATTACATTAATCACTGATTGATGTGTCGTTTTTGCATCTGCATTAATGACGATAGTAGGCTCCTTACCAGAACTACTAGCACTCGTCATAGCAGCGGCAATGCTAGATACCGTTGCCGATATTGGAGCTTTACCGTTCACCAAATAATTGCCATTTGCATCAACATCCACGGTAATCACTAACGGTTTCTCTTGCTGCGCATTAGCTTCAGCCGTTGGCAGATTAATCTGCAACTCACTGACGTGCGAAAAAGTAGCGCTGACCACTAGAAAAATAATAATAACTAGCAATACATCAATAAGTGGCACAAGATTCATCTCGAAATCTTCATGCTTTCGACCACGTTGAAAATTCATTTCAGTTTGACCCTTTACTCTTTAAATTAGCCATGATTCAACTTCAAATCTATACTAGGTAATACGCTTTTGTAGAGGCAGTAAAGTTAGTACGGCAAACAAAAAACCACACCGCATTGAATTGATTTCAAGCGAATTTTATCTGTCGCCGTGGATAATCTCGACTAATTTAATTGCTTGCTGTTCCATATCTACAATCAGATCATCTACTTTACTACGGAAATAGCGATAAAAAATCATGGCTGGCACAGCCACCACAATACCAGCCGCTGTGTTGTAAAGTGCCACTGAAATGCCACGAGCAAACTGTGTAACATCATGTCCGCTGCTCGTGAAAGAACCAAACAACTCAACCATTCCGATAACGGTGCCCAATAGACCAAGCAATGGCGCCACTGTAGCAATAGTACCCAAAGTTGGTAAATATTTCTCCAACTTATGCACGACTGCACGACCAGTTTCTTCTATTGATTCTTTTGTAACTTCACGTGAGTTTTTAGCATTTGCTAACGCACTAGCGAACAATTCACCAAGTAAGGAATGATTTTGTAAACGACTTATCGTTTCTTTTGTAATACCACCTTGGCTCAACCACTTTTGCACTTCTGGCAATAGTGTGCTGGGTGCAACGACTTCACTACGCAGTGCCCAAAAACGCTCGCCGATAATAGCTAATGCAATAATTGATGCAAAAATCAAAGGCCAAATCGGCAATCCCGCAGCTTGAATAATTTCCCACACGTGAAGACTCCTAAATATTGAAACTTTCGCTACTTTAGCTTGTAGCAAGCGTTAGAGCAAGTTGCCGATGCAATTATTATGTTAATAATTTGAATACTCTTCATTACACACTCTATTATTTTTTTCAAATTAAGACTTAAAATATCATCTTTTCACTACCGACGCTTTACTTCGCGCCATTCAATAGTATTTATCTTTCCGGTATTAGTTTTTGTAAATGCCTCAAAGTTTAATTGTGTGGCTCCAGCATAGTCTAAAAGAACAATATAACTCACATTATCGGCATAATGCCTATTTACAATTTGTTTAGAATGGCTAAATTGATAGAGGTATCCAACTGTAAATACAGTGAGCTGTATCTACAGCTTTAATAAAGCTTGGAGTAAGTGAAGTTTTACTGCCGTTATGTGGCGCAACTAACACGTCGCATTCTAATGCTTCTAAATTTTTTTCAAGCATAAAGTCTCAGCCTCTTTTTCAATATCCTCAATGAGCAAAATCAAACACTATGCACTAGTAATTTTGAGCAGAAGAATTCAATTACCTGTTAATTAAGTTTCATGACTTTCTACAACAGTATTTAACACATCAAACTTTAAGTTATCACTTACCCAGTACTGGCCCGCATAACATTGCATGAAATTTACTATGTGATGGTTAATTATCTCGCCCAAATCCAGCCCATTATTTATACACTTCTGTGGATGATTGCGCTCGTTATCAATTTTTAAGGACTATGTACGCACAGAACGGCAGTTAACACTCTGGATTTTCTAGACTATGAGATAAATGAAAAAACCCTTGTCAATACAACGCATTCAGACAGATCGTGGTCATGAATGCTTTGCTGCAAAAGTCTAAAATAAACTCATGGAGTTTGGTATTAAATTCAGACCCAATAAAGCAGTTCACCGCATCTTAATGGCAAATTACCCATAGAAAAGTACTTTGAGCTTTCAAACGATACCCCATTTTCAGATCAAGTCGCTACTGACTATCATCCAGAATGAGTCTATTCAAAATGCTAACTATAGTTTGATTTACAATTAAAAAAACTGTAACGATATTTATCAATCAAACATTTAAAATAACGTATTAATGCATATTGAATGAACTGCCGTCTTGTAACATTCCATCTTGTAATATATAACGACGTTGCATTTTTGCGGCCAAGCTTAAATCATGTGTCACCACCACCAAACTGACTTTCTGATGAGCATTCAGGCCACTTGAATTAAGCTCTAACAGCAAATCAAATAAAGTATTTGCCGTAGTGCGATCTAGATTACCAGTAGGTTCATCGGCCAATATACATTGCGGATTAGTCACTAATGCACGCGCTACTGCCGCACGCTGGCGTTCCCCACCTGAAAGCTCTCCAGGCATGTGCTCTAGCCTGTGTTTTAAACCCACTTTAGTTAAAGCTTCTGCTGCCTGACTTAAAGCCTGTTCGCGATTAGTTCGGCGAATTAGCAAGGGCATTGCGACATTTTCTAAAGCCGTAAACTCAGGTAAAAGATGATGAAACTGATAAACAAAACCTAAAGATTGATTACGCAAAGTGCTCTTTGTTGCCTCACTTAAACCCTGAAGATTAAGTCCAAGAATACTGACATCGCCTGCAGTTGGCGTATCTAAGCCACCCAACAAATGTAACAACGTACTTTTACCAGAGCCAGATGTACCGACAATAGCAATTTGTTCACCAGCATGAACTTCTAAATCAATACCTCCCAGCACTTTGACTTCTAAGCCTGCATAGGTCTTTTGCAAGTTACTACACTTTAATATTGTTTGATTATCAATAGGGTTATTCATACTCTTACTCATAGCGTAACGCTTCGGCTGGATTAATTTTCGCTGCTTTCCAGCTTGGGTAAATCGTTGCTAACAAACTTAGGACAAACGACATGGATACTATCGTGGTCACATCTGACCAAGCGAGTTTAGAAGGTAAATCACTGATGTAATACACATCTTTAGCTAAAAATTGAACGTGAAAAACATTTTCAATCAATGGTACTATCACGTCTATATTAAGTGCAATTAATATGCCCAATACAGCGCCAACTAGAGTGCCAATCACGCCAATCAAAGCACCTTGTATCATGAATATGTGCATGATGCTGAGTGGGCTAGCGCCTAAAGTTCGCATAATCGCAATATCTGCGCGTTTATCTGTCACCGCCATCACCAGTGTAGAAACAATATTGAATGCTGCCACTGCAACAATTAACGCTAAAATAACAAACATCACGTGCTTTTCCATTTGCACTGCGCGAAAAAAATTAGCATGTTGCTCTGTCCAATCGGTAATGATGTAGTTACCTTTGCTATTTAACTGCGAGGCTAATTGCTTAGATATTTCAGGAGCGGAAAATAAGTCATCTAACTTTAAGCGCACACCTGATACTTTGTTATCAAGACGGTATAGCTTTGCTGCATCCGCCATATGTATCAAGGCTAAACCAGCATCGTATTCATACATGCCAATTTGAAATAGGCCTACAACCTTAAATTGCTTGATGCGTGGCACCACACCAGTTGGGGTAAACTGACCTTGCGGTGCCAATAAAACAACTTTATCACCAATTGATACTCCTAAATTAAGTGCCAAATCAGCACCTAGCACCACGCCGAACTCACCTTCATGCAAATCACTCAACCGCCCGGCTTTCATGTGCGCACCAAGATCAGCGACTTTATCCTCTTCTGTAGGCAATATGCCACGCACTATTGCACCTTGCACGCTAGAACCAAAAGATAGCATACCCTGTGCCGTGATATATGGTGCAGCCGCCTGCACGTGTAACTTAGATTTAACTAAATCAACTACATGCGGCCAATCATTAAGGGTATTGCTGGCTTCAGTGATTTCTAAATGTGAGGCTACACCTAATATACGGTTACGTAACTCCTCTTGAAAGCCATTCATAACTGACAGTACAATAATGAGCGCAGCCACACCTAAGCCTATGCCAATCATACTGGTAAGCGAAATAAACGAGATGAAATGATTTTTGCGTTTAGCTCGGGTATAGCGCAAACCAACAAATAATTCAAAAGGTAGGGATTTAGGCAATGTAATGAATTGCAGTTTCTTAATCAATGACATGACGAGATTTTAGCAGGCTTATCAATTTTTATCTGCGCTTTAGATCGAAAAAATAAGCTTAATTTTGCAATAAACTAGGCTTATTTTTTGGTAATTATTGATAAAAATTGCAAAGCTAAACAACCATCAAAACACAAGCTTTACTTTTTTCCATGCCCAATCATCACGATAGCTCAGTAATACATTAGCCCAACAGTCCTAATAAGATGTTCAACAAATGATGTGCCACAAAAATTATTTGTAGTACTCAAAGACAAAATTTGGCAATATTTGTTAAATGAAAAATCATTAATGGCTAGGATTGATATTTTTTACGCTACACAATTTAATTTATGGCTTCTTCCCTGCTAAAATAACATTATGTTTACTGGAATTATTCAAGCGGTTGGCCATATTGCGCACATCACACCACGAGGTGGGGATATATCACTTGAGATCAGCTGCAAAAAATTACAAATGCAAGATATTGCTATTGGCGACAGTATTGCCGTTAACGGTGTGTGCCTTACAGCAGTCAGTTTTGATGATCAACATTTTGTGGCTCACATATCAAAAGAAACACTAAACTGCACTGTTGGGCTAGATACCTTAAAGTTAGTCAATTTAGAAAAAGCATTACGATTGAGTGACAGATTAGGTGGTCACTTAGTGAGTGGTCATGTAGATGGTGTAGGGCAAGTTGTAAGATTTGAGCCACTGGATGAATGTTGGATACTTGCAATTCGTGCACCACATGCACTATCAAAATACATTGCAGTTAAAGGCTCCATAGCCATTGATGGTGTAAGCTTGACAGTGAACACCGTAGAGCATGATACTTTTACCATGAATCTTATTCCTCACACTGTTAAAAATACTACGCTTAAACAATTAGGTATAGGTAGCCGAGTCAACATTGAGATTGACCAAATTGCGCGCTACGTAGAACGTATGGCGCAATGGAATATCGAACATACTGATGAGAGCGCATAAGTTGAAGAAGTTGTATGATAAGTAGTACACAGGAAATTATAGAAGATATGCGCCTAGGGCGCATGGTCATTCTGATTGATGAAGAAGATCGCGAGAATGAAGGAGACTTGGTATTGGCGGCTGAATTTACTACGCCAGAATATATTAACTTCATGGCAAAATATGGGCGTGGTTTAATCTGCTTAACCTTAACCGAACAGCGCTGCCGACAACTGAATTTACCGCCAATGGTACAAAAAAATGGCACTAGTTATGGCACTAACTTTACCGTTTCAATTGAGGCCGCAACTGGTGTTACTACTGGGATATCCGCAGCTGACAGAGCCACCACAGTATTGGCGGCTGTGGCTAAAAATGCAAACGCGAAAAGTGTAGTCAGCCCAGGCCATATTTTCCCTTTAAGTGCACAAAACGGTGGTGTACTAGTGCGCGCGGGCCACACTGAGGCTGGATGTGATTTAGCAGGATTAGCGGGTAGTGAACCAGCGTCCGTGATTTGCGAAATACTAAATGAAGATGGCAATATGGCACGACTGCCTGATTTAATTGAATTTGGCGCCAAGCATCAAATTAAGATTGGTACGATTGCTGATTTAATTTACTACCGTAGCGAGCATGAAAAACTAGTAGAACGTGCTGCAGAGCGAATGATTACAACGCCTTTTGGACAGATGCAATTGATTGCTTATTCCGATAAAATCTCTAATGAAACTCATCTAGCGCTGATTAAAGGCGAGCCTAGAACTGCGCAAGAAGTACTGGTGCGGGTTCATGAACCTTTGAGCGTGTTTGATTTACTCGATAGTTCAAGCTGTACTCACTCTTGGAACACACTTAAAGCCATGCAAACCATATGTGAGGCTAATTGTGGCGTGATGGTATTACTCCATCATACCGAAGATGGCGCTGATTTAGTAGAGCGCATTCAACATGCGGACGAACCAATACGTAGCCATCAAGAACTTCGTAATTACGGTATTGGCTCGCAAATATTAGTTGATTTAGGTGTGCGTAAAATGAAGTTGTTAGCCACACCACGTAAAATGCCCAGCATGACAGGCTTTGGTTTAGAAGTTACAGGTTACATCGATGCGGATTATGTACGGAGCTAATGACAACAACTTACTAGGCACGCCTTAAACTCTATGTTTACAATAGAATTTAATGAGAATGTAGTAAACTAATGAAATTGGAAAATATAAATCTTACTGGTCACTTTCT
>JAYVTW010000161.1:0-10773 GCA_043788445.1 Methylophilaceae bacterium | reverse complement strand
AGTTTTAACAATCCTATGGGGGCTTGTCCAAAGTGTGATGGTTTAGGTAGTATGAGCTTTTTTGATCCTAAACGTGTGGTTGCTTTTCCACATTTATCGCTCGCCAGCGGTGCCATTAAGGGTTGGGATAAACGCAATCAGTTTTATTTCCAAATGCTATCTAGCTTAAGTGAGCACTATCAATTCGATTTAGATACGCCTTTTGAAAAGCTACCGGAAATTACCCAAGATTTACTGTTAAATGGTAGCGGTCGCGAAGCAATTGCGTTTAAATACCTGAATGAGCGCGGTATGTTTTTTACTAAAACGCATACGTTTGAAGGTATTTTAAATAACTTACAACGCCGCTATCACGAAACTGACTCCAGCACGGTGCGCGAGGAATTAGCAAAATACCTCAATAGCCAAACCTGCCCCGATTGTAGTGGCACCCGTTTACGTCGCGAAGCACGTCATGTCAAAGTAGGTAATCAGAACATTCATCAAGTGTGTGAAGTACCATTAAAAGTCGCGCTGCATTTTTTTGAAACGCTTCAATTAGAAGGTGCCAAGCTGGCTATTGCCGATAAAATAGTTAAAGAAATTAGCAACCGGCTTAAATTCTTAACTAACGTTGGGCTAGAATATTTATCGCTATCCCGTTCGGCAGAAACACTGTCTGGTGGTGAAGCGCAACGTATCCGCTTAGCTAGCCAAATCGGCAGCGGTCTAACTGGTGTGATGTATGTGCTGGATGAGCCATCAATTGGCTTGCATCAACGTGATAATGATCGATTGTTAGAAACTCTTAAACGCTTGCGCGATATTGGCAATAGTGTGATTGTAGTAGAGCACGACCAAGATGCCATTATGGCGGCAGATTACGTGATTGATATTGGGCCTGGCGCAGGTGAGCATGGCGGTCAAATTGTGGCTGAAGGTACGCCAGAAGAAATTGAAGCTAATCCAAACTCACTCACAGGCCAATATATTAGTGGTAAGAAGCAAATTAACTACAATCATGCACGCACTAAACCTGATTCAGCACGCTGGTTAAAAATGATCTCTGCCACAGGAAATAACTTAAAAAACGTGACCCTTAACCTACCTGTAGGTTTACTCACCTGTGTGACTGGCGTATCTGGCAGTGGTAAATCTACTTTGATTAATGACACGCTATATCGCGTTGTCGCACACCACTTATATGGCAGCTCTACAGAACCAGCCCCGTATAGTAATATCGAAGGGTTGGAGTTTTTTGATAAAGTGGTTGATGTCGATCAAAGCCCAATTGGTCGCACCCCACGCTCTAATCCAGCCACATACACAGGTTTATTTACTCCAATTCGTGATTTATTTGCTGCAGTACCTGAGAGCCGCGCCCGTGGTTATGGCCCCGGCCGTTATTCATTCAACGTAAAAGGTGGTCGTTGCGAGGCATGCCAAGGCGATGGTGTTTTAAGAGTTGAAATGCACTTTTTACCTGATGTTTATGTGCCGTGTGATGTTTGTAAGGGCATGCGCTATAACCGTGAAACGTTGGAGATTAATTTCAAAGGCAAAAATATTCACTCTATCTTAGCCATGACTGTTGAGCAGGCACATGAATTTTTTAGTGCACAACCCGTAATCGCGCGTAAATTAAAAACTTTACTCGATGTGGGGCTAGGATATATTACACTGGGACAATCAGCTACCACACTATCAGGTGGCGAAGCACAACGGGTAAAACTCGCTTTAGAATTAAGTAAGCGCGACACTGGCCGCACTCTATATATTTTAGATGAGCCAACGACAGGTTTGCATTTTGCCGATATCCAGTTGTTGCTGGATGTGATTCATCGTCTGCGTGATGCAGGCAACACGATTGTGATTATTGAGCATAATCTAGATGTGATAAAAACGGCCGATTGGATTATTGACATGGGTCCAGAGGGTGGTGATGGCGGTGGCTTGGTGATTGCTGAAGGTGTACCAGAGTTTGTTGCTGAAAATACTCATAGTTACACCGCAAAGTACCTTAAACCCATGTTAAAAAGCTAAGTTTGATTTGTGTAATTTCGTTAATCTGTTTTGCAAATTTTTATTTTTTAACTACCAATATAAGTTTCTTACAACTAATGCCAGCCCGTTATTTCTGGCTAAAATCTACAGGCTGCAAGTTCGAATCTTGATGAAAATAACCAACATGTATTATGTATTTAGCAGCAACGGATAGTGCATAACAGCGTATTGATATACTGATAGTGGATAACAGCCTATTGATGTGAGTAAATAGTTAAAGATAATAAAAGAAAACAATCAATCCTTCCGCTAAGGCACATCTGCGGAAGCCATGCGCGCCTGTATCGCACCAGTTCTCCGGCTCAGGTAGCCTGCTGATTGATGCTGCTCATAAAAACGTGGATTAGGTATCATCGCCGCCAGCTTTGCTGCTTGTGCGCCAGATAAATTAGCTGCACTGGTTTTAAAGTAATGTTGTGATGCGGCTTCTGCGCCAAATACACCATTACCCCATTCAATACTATTTAAATAGATTTCCAAAATGCGGTGCTTAGAAAGGACCGTCTCTAACATCACCGTAATAATCGCCTCTTCACCTTTACGCCAAGGCGTGCGTTTGCTAGTAAGAAACAGATTTTTAGCAAGTTGCTGGCTGATAGTAGATCCGCCTGCCACCACCTTTCCTTTTTTCAAGTTTTTTTCGTAGGCCTTTTGTATACCATCCCAATCAAAACCTTCATGGTCAATAAATTTAGAGTCTTCACTGGCAATAACCGCACGCTTTAGGTTATTGGAGATATGGCTGTAATCTACCCATTTATGACGCAACTCCGCGTCCGGGTTTTTATCTTGCAAAATTTCTAAACGATCTTTCATAAAAGCGCTACTAGATGGGTTAAATTTTATCCACCAGCAAATGTGCAAAAAAATCCATAATTGATACAACACCATAAACAGGAAAAAAACTAGAAGCCCCCTTTTCCAGTAGCCACCAGTGCTTTGAGGTTTGCTTAAAAACCAAGTTTTTATAGCCACTATAACGCTCTCACCATTTTCATAATTTGCTCCGTTTTTGGGCGTACACCACGCCACACGTAAAAAGCTTCAGCCGCTTGCTCAACCAACATACCCAAACCATCGGCGACATTCATACCTTGTACACGAGCCAACTGCATAAACGGAGTTTCAAGCCCGTACATCATGTCATATGCCAATGCGCCATGTGCAAAAACAGTCTTAGGCAATGGCAATTGCGTATCGGTTAAACCTGTAGAAGTCGCATTAATCACAATATCAAATTGTTGGTTCTGCAAATCGTCAAACGCATGCGCACTTACTGATACCAACTGATAATCTTCCTGCGTTTGTACTTTCTGTACCATATTAATAGCTTTATCTACACTACGGTTTGTAATCACCAGCAAGGCTGGAGAACGGTTTAAAATCGGATGCAACACACCTTCAGCTGCTCCACCAGCGCCAATCAGTAAAACACGCTGATTAGTAAAACTAGTATTTAAATTTAGCTCGATGTCACGCACTAAACCTATACCATCAGTGTTATCGCCAATCATTTGGTCATCTGCAAAAATTAGCGTATTGACCGCCCCAGCATCACTGGCACGTTCTGTTAGATGATTAGCCAAATTAAAGGCTTCCAACTTAAAGGGCAACGTGACATTGGCACCGCCAAAGCCTTGTATCATTAAGGTATTTACCGTGTGAGCAAAAGCATCTAGTGGTGCAAGTACACGGCCATATTCAATAGACTGCCCAGTTTGTGCAGCAAAAGCCGCATGAATAATTGGTGACTTACTATGCGCAATTGGGTTGCCTATGACAGCGTATTTGCTACAGGTTGGTATGCTCATATTTGATTGAATCTTATGATTTTAAGAATTGGTCCAAGGTAGACTGGCATGCTTCCAACCATTAATCAGAGTACGTTGTTTTGCCGCATTGGATTCACCTTCAAAACCTTCGATCATATTATAGGCTTGCTTAAAACCAAGTTGCTGTGCAAGAACTGCGGCATTGTGTGAGCGGCCACCAGTACGGCACATAAAAATCACAACGGCCTCTTTGTCTATTTGTGTTTCCAATTGCACTGCAAACTCTGGATTTGCCGCCATGCCCGGAAAAAATGCCCACTCAATAGCAGTTGCGGTTGGTACACGCCCAACTAACTCCAGTTCAGCACGACTCCGCACATCGACCAGCTTTGTATTAGGGTAATTTTGTAATAATTGATAAGCTTCTTTTGGTGTTAATAAACCTGCGTAAGGTAGATTATTAGCAACTGCTCGCTGCTTAGCATCACTAAATACTTTACATATTGAATTTTCACCTGTTGCTTCCATAACAGCCTTCTTTCTTACTTAAATTTCTAGGTTTAAAATATTTTTAGAAGTATAACGTTATTTTTTAATCATTCACTGTTGCTGTGACATGCGCAACTTAATAAGCACTAAATTAGTGCTCAATCCACCAAACTGCTTTATTGTGGTGCATTGCTTTACATAAGATATTTGTAAATCCTGATAGAAAAATAGAATTTTTCTATTTTTCACTGGCACGCTTCCTGCTAATATAGGAAGTTGATAAATTATTTATTCATAGTTTTTAATACAGCAACCATCACTTACAATAGTTTAGGAGATTCAAATGGCATCAGTAGCAGATGTAATGAATATGGTAAAAGAAAACGACATCAAGTTTGTTGATTTCCGTTTTACTGATACAAGAGGCAAAGAACAACACGTTACTGTGCCAGTTTCAGCTTTTAACAAAGAAAAATTCACTGAAGGTCATGCTTTTGATGGTTCTTCAATTGCTGGTTGGAAAGGTATTCAAGCCTCTGACATGCAATTAATGCCTGACCCAGATACTGCTAATATCGATCCATTCATGGACGAACCAACACTTATTTTAACTTGTGACGTTGTGGACCCTACTGATGGTAAAGGTTATGACCGTTGCCCACGTAGTCTTGCTAAACGTGGTGAAGCTTACTTAAAATCAACCGGCCTAGGTGACACCGCTTACTTTGGTCCAGAACCAGAATTCTTCATTTTTGATTCAATCAATTGGTCTGTTGACATGAGCGGTAGCTCAGTAAAAATCAACTCAGAAGAGGCTGCCTGGTCTTCATCTGAAAAATTTGAGGGTGGCAATACAGGCCATCGTCCTGGTATTAAAGGTGGTTATTTCCCAGTACCTCCAGTCGATTCATTGCAAGATGTGCGTTCTGCAATGTGTATCGCGCTAGAAGAAATGGGTGTACCGGTTGAAGTGCATCATCACGAAGTTGCAACTGCTGGTCAATGTGAAATTGGTACTAAATTCAGTACGTTAACGCAACGCGCTGATTGGACACAAATCCTGAAATACGTTGTGTTGAATACTGCACACGCATATGGTAAAACTGCGACCTTCATGCCTAAGCCAATGTTTGGCGATAACGGTTCTGGTATGCACGTTCACCAATCAATCTGGAAAGGTGGCAAAAACTTATTTGCAGGCACTGGCTATGCTGGTTTAAGCGAGTTCGCTTTGTATTACATCGGCGGCATTATCAAGCATGCACGTGCTTTAAATGCAATTACTAACCCTGGCACTAACTCATACAAACGTTTAGTTCCTCATTACGAAGCGCCAGTAAAACTAGCATACTCAGCTAAAAATCGCTCAGCTTCTATCCGTATTCCTTTTGTACACGGTGAAAAAGCACGTCGTGTTGAAGCACGCTTCCCAGACCCAATCGCTAACCCATACTTAGCATTTACTGCTTTGATGATGGCTGGCTTAGATGGTGTTCAAAACAAAATTCATCCAGGCGAGCCAGCCACAAAAGACCTTTACCATCTTTCTCCAGAAGAAGATGCAAAAATTCCAACAGTATGCTCCTCATTAGAGCAAGCACTGGAATACTTGGATAAAGACCGTGAATTCTTAACGCGTGGTGGTGTTTTTTCAGACGACTGGATTGATGCCTACATTGCATTAAAAATGGAAGAAGTGACTAAGTTACGTCAAACACCTCACCCAGTTGAGTTTGGATTGTACTATAGCTGCTAGTTAATTTATTTAGCTATGCACCAAAATGGAGCAGATTCATCTGCTCCTTTTTTTTTATTAGCCACAGCTATTAAATCGAATGATACAAAGTCAACTAATCCTGCTAGCTAACGTTGCCATAGTATGATTTCTCAACTAAACTGTTGATATGAATAAAAATTTAACCAATCTGTTTTTCGTGTTAATTATTAGTCCGTGGATAAATAATATAGCCTATGCAGACATTTACAAACAAGTAGATGCACAAGGACACGTGACTTACACTAATGTTAAAATCAAAGGTGCAATCAAGCTGGATATAGAAACTCCTGCAAGTAATAATAGTGCTAATAATGCAAAAACCACTAAGCATGAGACTCACGCCAACATAGCCACACCTTCAAACTTTCCTAAAGTGGATACCCAAACTCAAAATCAACGCGATAATAAACGCAAGGGCATACTACAATCCGAGCTCGAAAGTGAAAAAGCTGCATTAGCAGAGGCTAAAATAGCCTATGAGGAAGGTGCCACTAAGCCTGAGATATACAGAAATAAGGATAGTAAAATTTTCCGTAATGTTCCAAAATTTGATGAAAAAATGAGAAATCTTAAAGCTGAAGTAGATGCACACCAACGCAATATAGAGTTATTAGAAAAAGAAATTAACTCTGCTAACTAAATCGTTGCAGCAATTACAAGGCGATTGTTTTAAGTATGCTGAAGAAACGTAGAAATGCTTAAGATAAGAAATTGACCCTTTAAAAACTGGCTTAGCTTTTGCTTATAAGATACCACTTGCAAGCAAATTTATAGGCAAAACTGTGGTACAAAATATTCCTTCATCTTTTATCGGTTTAGAACATCTCGCCACTGCAGTCATCTTATTAGATGCCGCTCACCAAGTTGTATACGCAAATCCCAGCGCTGAGATACTTTTTGCGTTTAGTGCTAATCAAATCGCCGGGAACCACCTATCCCAGATATTTATGCATGGACAAATACTGCAAGCGGCTATTGATAACGCTGTTAAAAAGAATAGTCCTTTTCGCGAACACGAATTTGCAATTACCACCTTCAGACAACAGTCTTTTGCTGTGACTTGTACAGTGACTCCAGTAGAAATGCAAGAAGGCTCCTTATTACTAGAGTTTCAGCAAATGGATCAACAATTACGCATTGCCCGTGAAGAGCGCATGCTGATTCAACAACAAGCCAACTCAGAGTTATTACGTAACTTAGCGCATGAAATCCGCAACCCTTTAGGTGGCTTGCGCGGAGCTGCACAGCTATTGGAACACGAACTGCCCAACATCAGCTTACGTGAATATACGCAAGTCATTATCAAAGAAGCCGATAGGCTACAGTCTCTAATGGATAGGTTATTGGTCCCGCATCGAGTGCCAAAATATGAATTAACTAATATTCATGAAGTATTAGAGCGTGTCCGCAGCTTGTTACTTGCCGAATTTCCCAACAATATGTTGGTAAGGCGGGATTATGACACCAGCCTTCCCGAATTAATTGGTGACAGAGAAAAGCTCATTCAAGCAGTGCTCAACATAGCAAGAAACGCCGTACAAGCCATGAAAGAAGCAAATCAAAAAACAGGTAATATACATCTAAATCAATGTCAAATCATCTTACGTACACGTGCGGAACGCCAAGTGACATTAGCCAAAAAACGCTATCGTGTTGCGATTAAATTGCAGATTATTGATAATGGGCCTGGCGTACCAGATGATATTCGTGATCGAATTTTTTACCCGTTGGTTTCAGGTCGTGAAGGTGGATCCGGGCTCGGTTTGTCTCTGGCACAAACCTTTATTACACAGCATCACGGTATGATTGATTGCGAAAGTCAGCCTGGCAAAACTTGTTTTACGATTCTTTTGCCAGTTGGAGATAAAGCGAATAAGCAAACTGATTAACCAATACGTAATCTAAACAATATTTAAGATACTCTAGGTAAACAATGAAACCAATTTGGATTTTAGACGATGATAAATCAATACGCTGGGTATTTGAAAAGGCACTGGCTCGCACAGACCTAGAGTTTAAAACTTTTTCATCTGTTCCAGAGGCGCTTAATGCCCTCAACTTCGAACAGCCACAAGTAGTGGTCAGTGACATCCGTATGCCAAACGGTTCTGGTTTAGATTTTTTAGCTGAAATCAAGCAAAAATACCCTAATATTCCGGTGATTATTATGACTGCATATTCGGATTTAGAGAGCGCAGTATCGGCTTTTCAAGGCGGTGCATTTGAGTATTTAGCCAAACCGTTTGATGTTGACCAAGCAATTGATATTATCCGGCGCGCGGTAGATGAAAGCATGCGACAAGCCGTAGAGTCTGTCACGATAGAAGAAACACCTGAGATTATTGGACAAGCGCCTGCTATGCAAGAGGTTTTTCGCGCGATAGGCAGATTAAGTCGTTCACATGCAACGGTGCTAATTAACGGTGAATCAGGTAGTGGTAAAGAGTTAGTAGCTAGTGCTTTACATCGACATAGCCCACGAGCAGAGAAACCATTTATCGCAATCAACACGGCTGCAATACCCAAAGATTTATTGGAATCTGAATTGTTCGGTCATGAACGTGGTGCCTTCACTGGAGCGCAAGCAGCTAGACGCGGTCGTTTCGAACAAGCTGACAACGGTACGTTATTCTTAGATGAAATTGGTGACATGCCAGCAGATTTACAAACACGATTATTGCGCGTGCTAAGTGATGGGCAGTTTTATCGTGTTGGTGGGCATCAACCAATCAAAGTCAATGTGCGCGTGATTGCTGCAACCCACCAAGACTTAGAAGATCGAGTTAAGCTCGGCCTGTTCCGTGAAGATTTATTTCATCGCTTAAACGTGATTCGCTTACGCTTACCCGCGTTGCGTGAACGTCGCGAAGATATTCCTCTACTTACTAGGCATTTTCTACAACATAGCGCTATAGAGTTAGGTGTTGAACCCAAACAGCTTACTGCCGGTGCTTTACGCTACCTAACCGCGGTTAATTGGAGCGGCAATGTACGCCAATTAGAAAATGTATGTCACTGGCTTACGGTTATGGCACCCGGCCAAAATGTTGATGTGGCTGATTTGCCATCTGAACTTAAAGATGACCATGCTACGAAATCAATAGATACTAATACTTGGCAAGAGGCATTAGCCAATGAAGTAACTGATGCATTAAACCGCGGCGAACAAAATATATTAGAAACACGCACCAAAGATTTTGAACGCACTTTAATTACCAAGGCACTACAGCATACCGATGGACGACGTATTGAGGCCGCTAATCAATTAGGCATGGGACGAAATACGTTAACTAGAAAAATTCAAGAATTAGGTATTGGCGACTAGAATCACTGTTTCTGCTTAAATGTTAATCTCTCGTTTTGCAATCTTATATAATAAAAAACGGCATCCGAGGATGCCGTTTTCATTTATTACTCTAAACTAAAACAGGATAAGACCCTGTTGTTAAGACTAGAAAAATAAGATCGCGCCTAATGAAACTGTTTTTGATTTACCTTGAGTACTGCCAGTTGTTGCAGTTGAACCAACTCTGTGTTTAACATCAGAATATTCAGCTACTAAGTTTAGATGTTTTGTAAGAGGATGGTAAGCACCCACTGTCCACATTTCATCTTTCACATCACCTAATGTATCAAGACCGCCGTTTGAATCTAACTCAGATTTACCCCAGCTTAAACCAAGTTTTGTGCCTACACCAGGAATCGTGTAAGTACCTTGCACATATCCACCGTTTGAATCACGTGCTTGACCACGAGCATCGAAGCCATCAAATAATTGTAATGTTTGACCAATACCAGAACCTTGGTAGTAGTAACCTGTTAAACCAAAACCAGCTACATTAACATTAGCACCAACATCATATGATTCAGCACGGTCTGCAGCACCCACAACGCGTTGTGTAATACCAGAAACCCATACTTTACCACCAACATCGCCAGCCCACTCGTAACTTGCTTTACCTTCAAACGCTGGGGAAGCACCACCACGTTTAGCAGAACCAAAACTTCCACCTAGAGCGTTAACTGAATTCCAAGCTTGCGTTACACCACCTGTGAAGCTAAAACCATTCCAGTTTGGTGATGAGTAAGCAACTTGTGATTTCCAGTCAGCATACATGAAACCAGTACCAATACGGCCCAATGTTGTTGTGTTACCAGCTAAACCACCAGCACCAGAACCAACGCCTAACAAGGTCATGTCGTTTAAGATAGCATCAGAAGCATAAATGCCTAAGTCTTTACCTAACTTGATAGAACCCCATGATTTGTCACCAAATGTCAAGAATGCTTGACGGTTTTCTTGTTGAGCTGATTGTTTACCAGCTTGAGTTGTAGAAGAACCTGGGTTGATACTGATTGTGAAACCAACATCTAAATCGTTTTGACGTGTTTTGCCAGAAACTGATAGATAGTTAGGTAGCAAACCAGTTGTAATGTTGCTTTCAGTTCTTTGATTACCTGCATTGTTAATACCTAATGGTGCAGTACCATTAGTTCTATCACCAGAAATACGTGTTGATGTGTAGTATGTATTAACTACGCCACCGATGTCTAAAGTCCAATCGCCAGCTGGGATCATGATACCAGCGTTTGCTGCTGTTGCGCTTAGTGCTAAAACCGCACCAGCAACTGCTAAATTTAATTGCTTATTCATATTGCTCTCCTAAAGTTTCGTTCTAAATTTATTACGCT
>JAYVTW010000160.1:0-2887 GCA_043788445.1 Methylophilaceae bacterium | reverse complement strand
TAACATGGGGTTGTATCAAAAATTTACAGAATATGTTTCAGATGATTGTCAAAAAGGAATGTCATCCTCAAAGTCATCAAAGCCTGAGCCACCTGCAGCAGAACTGGCTGGCGCCTGTTTGGTAGCCGCTGGTGTTGCAGATTGACGTGCAGGCGCTTGATTATAATTCTCACTACTACCGCGACTTTGATCCATATCGCCACCATCATAGCTAGCACTTGAAGCACTACCCGCACTACGCCCTCCTAGCATTTGCATGCTATCTGCAATAATTTCTGTTGTATAACGATCTTGACCTTCTTTGGTTTGCCATTTCCGAGTTTGCAAACGACCTTCGACATAGACACTAGAGCCTTTTTTAAGGTATTCACCAGCAATTTCAGCAAGTTTGCGATACATGACAATATTATGCCATTCGGTGCGCTCTTGCTTTACGCCTGCTTTATCTTTCCAATTATCAGTCGTAGCAATGCTAAAATTACAGACTGCTTCACCGTTTGGCATAAAACGCATCTCCGGATCACGCCCCAAATTTCCGACTAAAATTACTTTATTGACTGATGCCATTGCTTACCCTCCTATGAGCTGTTGAACGAGCTGGTCATTCCATTCGCGCTGATTATCTATTTTTATCACAATTTTTGCTTCGCTTGCAAATACAGCTGCTTCACACACACCCACCACACTGAGTAGCTTATCTGCTAATTCGCGTGTTTTTGCCTCACTCGCTAGCAATGCATCTAACAAAGTTTTATCTTGTATGTGGTACATCTTGGTTTTGACTGCCATTGGCGCTTGCATGCTAAGCGCAAATAGTAACCACATGCCCATCAACACACTACAAAATATAAATACGGCAGAATTACTATAATGATGCGCTAGATAACCACCCACCACACCACCAACAAAAACACCTAATGATTGACAAGTATTATACACGCCTATCGCGGTGCCTTTAGTTGCAGCAGGTGCGATTTTACTGATAATACTAGGCAAACTAGCTTCCAGTGTATTGAACGCAACAAAGTAAGCAGTGAGCGAAAATACAATCCCCCAAAATGAGTGAATAAAACTAGCAAACAGTAACTGTGCCAACACCATAATAGCGATCGCTGAAACAAATACTTGCTTCATTTTTGCACGTTTTTCAGCATAAATAATCGCGGGCACCATCAGTACGAAAGAGATAATCAAGACCGGTAAATAAATTTTCCAATGCTGATTTACATCCCAACCTGGAATATCTTTTAGTGCGAATGGCACTACAATAAACAATGCCATTTGTGCTGCATGTAGCGCAAAAATACCAAAGTTTAAGCGCAATAATTGAGTGTTTCTTAGCACTTCTTTAAGGTTAGCTTTAGAGGCTTCAGCATCAGAGTGAAAACTACTAACTGCAGGGTTTGGCACGACGAATTTAACTACAAATATCGCCAGAATAGTCAACACACCCGTCATTAAGAAAATACCTGGCACACCAATCCAGTGATTCAATGCAGGGCCTGCAATAAGCGATAATGCGAAAGTCACACCAATGGTGCCGCCTATCATAGCCATGGCTTTGGTGCGATGTTCATCAGACGTTAAATCCGCTACTAATGCAGTCACTGCTGCAGAGACTGCTCCGGCGCCTTGTATGGCACGACCCACAATAATAATCTCGATGGTTGTGGCATATGCTGCAACAAAACTACCAACTGCAAAAATTATCAATCCTAAATAGATGACTTTTTTACGACCGAATTTATCGGATGCCATACCAAAAGGCAATTGAAATATGGCCTGCGTTAGGCCATAAGCCCCTAACGCCCAGCCTATCATTGAGCTGCTAGGCTGGCTTGGCATAGTTGAGGCATAAATCGCAAAAACTGGCAGAATCAAAAACATACCGAGCATGCGCAAGCCATAGATTGAGGCTAAACTCAAACTTGCACGCATTTCCGACGCTGACATGCGAGGACTTGTAGGTAGAACGACTGAATTAAGGTTACTTGTGGGTATCATCGTGTTAAATAATTTTTATAAAATAAATGAGCATTAGGCTTAAAATTGAGTATATTAACAGGTTGCTCTCAATTACGTGAATGAAGATGGAATACATAAAAGTACGCGGTGCCAGAACGCACAATTTAAAGAACATCTCTATTGATATTCCACGGAACAAAATGGTCGTTATTACTGGGTTATCCGGTAGTGGTAAATCATCACTTGCATTTGATACCCTGTATGCGGAAGGCCAACGGCGCTATGTAGAAAGTCTTTCAGCTTACGCACGACAATTTTTGGCACGTATGGATAAACCCGATGTTGATTTAATTGAAGGCTTATCACCCGCCATTTCTATTGAGCAAAAATCTACGTCACATAATCCACGCTCTACCGTGGGCACAGTCACAGAAATTCACGATTATCTGCGCTTACTCTTTGCCCGCGCTGGTGATCCTGAATGCCCAGATCACCATATTAAATTGCAAGCGCAAACTGTCACTGAAATGGTAGATGGCGTATTAAAATTAGCCGAAGAGACCAAAATCATGATTTTGGCGCCGGTGGTAGCAAATCGCAAAGGAGAGCAAGTCGATTTATTTGAAGAGCTTAAATCGCAAGGCTTCGTGCGTGTTCGTGTCGATGGCGAAATTTACGAAATGGATGCATTACCAAAACTCGCCAAGACAACCAAACATACAGTGGATGTAGTAGTAGACCGTGTTAAAGTCAACGTTGAAATTAAACAACGACTTGCCGAAAGTTTTGAAACTGCTCTTAGACTTGCAGAAGGCAAGGCCATTGCAGTTGAGATGGATACAGGAAAAGAGCACTTATTTTCTGCCAAGTTTTCCTGCCCGGCTTGTGATTACTCACTAGCAGAATTAGAGCCGCGATTGTT
>JAYVTW010000159.1:0-3145 GCA_043788445.1 Methylophilaceae bacterium | reverse complement strand
CTCAATGTATTACGTTTACTGAGTGAACCTACGGCCGCTGCTGTAGCTTATGGTCTAGACAATGCAGCGGAGGGTGTTTATGTAATCTATGACTTAGGTGGTGGCACATTTGACATTTCCATCCTGCGCTTATCTAAAGGCGTGTTCGAAGTGCTGGCAACTAACGGCGATAGTGCTTTAGGTGGTGATGATTTTGACCAGCGTATTTTTTGCTGGGTATTAGAGCACCTACAGACAAATGGCGCCAAAGTTACACCACTTAATGCCGCTGATACTCGCATATTACTAACTAAAGCGCGCGAAGCTAAAGAGTGGCTTACCGAACATATGTCTGCACAAATCACAAGCGTACTCAGCAATGGAGAAGTCATTAATCTAACCCTTACTAGTCAAACTTTTATGGGTATGACGCAAGCGTTGGTTACTAAAACGCTCAACCCGACACGCCGTGCCATGCGTGATGCTGATTTGAGCTTAGAAGATATCAAAGGCGTAGTCATGGTAGGCGGAGCCACACGCATGCCGCAAGTTCGTAAAGCCGTTACAGATTACTTTAAACAAGAGCCACTCACTAATTTAGACCCAGACAAAGTCGTGGCACTAGGTGCAGCAATACAGGCGAATACGCTTGCTGGCAATCGCAGTGAAAATGATTTGTTACTATTAGATGTTATTCCACTGTCACTCGGCCTTGAAACAATGGGCGGTCTGGTAGAAAAAGTAATACATCGTAATAGCACATTGCCAGTAGCACGCGCACAAGAATTTACCACTTACAAAGATGGTCAAACTGCAATGAGCATCCACGTTGTGCAAGGCGAGCGTGAGCTAGTCTCAGACTGTCGCTCACTCGCGCGTTTTGAACTTCGCGGCATTCCACCTATGGTGGCTGGTTCAGCAAGGATTCGTGTTACATTTACCGTAGATGCTGATGGCTTACTTAGTGTGTCAGCGCGTGAGCAAACTAGCGGTGTGGAATCCAACATTACCATAAAACCATCCTACGGACTAAGTGAGGAGGAAATTACATCGATACTGAAGAACTCGTTTGAAAAAGCCAGCATAGACAAAGAAGCGCGTGCCTTAGCCGAAGCTATTGTTGATGCTAATAGCATTCTTGAAGCTATTAGTGCCGCACTAGCACAGGATGGTGATGTTTTATTATGCAAAGAGGAACGCGCTGCAATTGAGGATGAAATGCAAAATCTACGCGACCTTATTGAAATAAAAGATAGTCACGCCATTACTCAAGCCGTTGATGAACTTAACCATGCAACTGAAACTTATGCAGCAAAACGTATGGACGTATCAGTTAACCGTGCGTTGGCTGGACAAAACTTGAACGAAATTAACTTTTAACCAATATTCTAAGAATGCAGGATCAGTAGAAAGAAATTTATGCCACAAATTATTGTATTGCCACACATAGAACTATGTCCAGATGGTGCGGCGATTGAAGCGAAAACTGGCGATTCTATTTGCAACATTTTATTGGAAAATGAAATTGATATTGATCACGCTTGTGACCAAGTTTGTGCTTGTACTACTTGCCACGTCATTGTGCGCGAAGGCTACAATAGCTTGAATAAAGCAATAGAAAATGAAGAAGACTTACTAGATAAAGCCTGGGGATTAGAACCAAAATCTCGATTATCATGCCAAGCTATTGTTGGCACACAAGACTTAGTTGTAGAAATACCTAAATACTCAATTAACATGGCAAAAGAAGGCCATCGCTAGAGCCTCACAAAGGTAAAAATTACTTGATTGATGAAGCAATTTAATCTCAAGTAATGCTTAATAAATTCATTCATCGCATGCCCTTTATAAATACATCAATTTAAAAAATATAATCATCATCAATGAAAGTGACTTGCGCAGTTTCCAGATTATAAATACCACCGACTAGCCCTATTTTTTTCTGCTCTAGTAATTCACTCAAAATCTTACTTTCAAGCAACATTCGTCTAATTTGAGTATCCACGTTCAGCTTACATACCTTAGATAGAAAATCAACGTTTTTAGAATTACGTAATTCAGTCTCGGTATTTTCTAAATTAACTGCAGGCTTAATTAAACTAGTAATTTCGCCAATGTGGCCTTCTTCAAAATTATCACACGCCGCTTTAACTGCACCACAGCCTGTGTGACCAAGAACAACAACTAATTTACTACCCAAATGTTTACAGGTGAATTCCAAGCTACCAATCGCTTTGTTTGAGGCAACATTGCCGGCCAATCGGACACTAAAGATGTCACCCAAAGCTTGGTCAAATATAAACTCGGTTGGTACACGTGAGTCGCTACAGCTTAATATGCCTGCAAATGGGCGCTGCTCATTTTTAGTAATAGTGGCTAAATCACGATGATTTCTAGGTTCTACCAAATTATTTACAAAGCGATGATTACCCTCTACTAAAATATCAAATGCTTCTTTAGGTGTCATTTTTTCGCGATTTGCTAAAGGGTGTTTATACATAAAAACTTTCTTTTTTGATTTAGTAAATACAGTATTTTAGGAAAAATAAGTTACAGCATACTCGCGAGAAATTTAAACTTACTCTGCGTTAGTTTTTATATATTATCCGCAATACTTGACTAACGCTTGACGAATAAATAAATGTAATGGCTAACTTTCACCAAATCAGTTTGAATCAAACTTGACAGAAATACAGCACAATATGTCATTGAAGGTTCCAGTTATTTTTTTACTTGTACACACTTCATGTGAGAAGTGGAGATCTATTGAAATAATTATGAAAATACAAGAAAAATGGTCTCTCAAAATCAACAAATACTAATTAATTGAAGAAAATAAATTGCAAAACAAATTCAAAAAAAGTAGCTACTAAAAGCAATGCATGGTGAGCAGGCCGAGTATATTTCAATAAGAATTAATTAGTTTAATCAACCCTTCATCCATTTGTCGCGAATTAAAACCTTGCATCCCCCTCCAATATTTAAAACGCTTAATCAGACGTGACAAATCTGCAATATTTGGGACACGGCAGATTCAATCCAAGACGCAGCAATGGTCAAAGTTCCTTAACAAACTTTGAGTAACAGCCAACCATTGATCGTGACCTCAAGTCGCCTAAATCTTTAATACATCTCCAGTTATTTATAACTAATGATGAACCACATT
>JAYVTW010000158.1:0-16681 GCA_043788445.1 Methylophilaceae bacterium | reverse complement strand
CTATATCGGCTATATATTCGTCGCGCATACCATCATGTGCATGATGCAAGTTTTCAAACTCTAATGCTGGCTCGCTTTCTAACTTTTGCATAAAGTGGCAATGCCAATGTAAGCGGCTTTCAAACCCAGTAATCCCTGCGTTTAAACTACGTGGATATTGCTGTGGATTTTCTGCTATTTTACGCTGTTGCATACGTGACGCTTGCACCACCTCACGTATACTTAATGTGCCCCAAGCCAGATAAGGCGATAAACGCGAACCTGCGGTCACTGCATTAATCGGGCTAGAAATCCCACCGCGATAACGTGCCGCCCGCCCGTTTAAAAAACTATTGAGTAGCACTAAACCTTGACTACGACCACCCTGCTGACGATGCGGTTTATCTACGCCTCTTGTCTGGATAGTATTCCCTTTTGGTAGGTTAATCTGCGGTGCAGCAAGGGATTGTTGGAGCATGGCCGGTTGTGGGCCAGCCATGCGTTTTTCCCAAATGTCACTCCAATGGTTGCGACTTTTAAAGCGTCGCACTACACCGTTTTGTGGCAATTCTACCCAAGTAATATTGTGTGTCTTGCACCAAGATGCAACTGCAATATCGATGTCAAATGTGTTGTCGTTACCGGTTTCTTCATGGCTGTAGATTGCAGCGATTGGGTGTTGGGAAATTATGTTATTCAAAACCTCTACAATGCCTAGGGAAGATTCCAGCAGATTAAGCCCAATTATTTGCAATTGTAGTTTTAACTCTGCCAAACATTCCGCAATAAAACCTGCATGTTGTGTAGCATAGTCATGCCCAGCCCAAACCTTGGGCTCCCAGACAAATAGCGGCAACACCGCGCCATTATTGCATGCTGCGGTAAGCGCACCATTGTCTGCGATGCGCAAATCGCGCTTAAACCAAACAATGTGAAGTGGTATAGTCATGGCAATAACAATGTAAAAGTGTAAGTATTTTTTAAAAGTACCATTTCAAGACCTTGGGATATAGCCCAGGGTTCAGTCACTTGCTTGCAAGAAGGCAATTAATGTTAAGATTATTAATCATACTACCAGTTAAGGCGTAACAAAAATGGATGCACTTTGGTTATGGAGCGCGCTTGGTTTAGTGTTGCTAGGGGTAGAAATGGCAAGTGGTACTTTTTATATAGTGTGGTTTGGCATTGCCGCACTTTGTGTGGCAATCATTATGTTAGCTTTTCCTAATATGCTAGCAAGCATGCAATTTATTATATTCGCTGCATTATCCATTGGCTCACTCACTATTTGGAAGGTAAATTATAAAAAAAACGAGATGCATTCCCGTGTTGGTCAAGCACAAGGTGAAGAAATTGGTCGCGTCGGTATTGTAACAATCCATGTTAATCCAACACAAACGGGGAAAATTAGTTTTGTACAAGGCGTAATGGGAAGCCGCGAATGGACTGCAGTATCAAATGAGACGATTGAAGCAGGCGCTGAAGCCAGCGTTGTGGCAGTAGAAGGTAATGTATTAAGAATTAAAAGTACTCATTAAAAAACTTTATACAAGGAAAACATTATGCCCGCAGAATTAGGTTATATACTCATATTGATGGTGATTATTGCCATCATTAAAGGCGTACGTATTGTGCCACAAGGCGATGAGTGGGTGGTTGAGCGCTTAGGTAAATTTGCAGGCATACTCAAGCCTGGCCTAACAGTAATAAACCCTATATTTAGCAAAGTAAGCTATAAAGTCACAACCAAAGATATTATTTTAGAAATACCCGAACAAGAAGTAATTACGCGGGACAACGCCGTAATATTAGCCAATGCTATCGCATTTATTAGAGTCAGTAATATTGAGCGTGCTGTGTATGGTATTGAGAATTTCCGTGAGGCGATGCGCAATATGGTGCAAACAAATTTGCGCTCGATTATTGGTGGTATGGATTTAAATCACGCACTCACATCACGTGACCGTATTAAGGCCGAGCTTAAAGATGCAATTGCCGATGAAGCCATGGATTGGGGCTTAACTGTAAAATCTGTTGAGATTCAAGATATCAAACCATCACAAAATATGCAGCACGCCATGGAGCAACAAGCCAGTGCTGAGCGTGAACGTGTAGCTGTCGTTACACGTGCAGAAGGTGAAAAACAATCATTAATTCTAAATGCAGAAGCGAGATTAGAAGCGGCACGTAAAGATGCCGAAGCACAAATGGTGGCGGCAAAAGCCTCTGCAGAATCAATAAAGTTTATTTCAGAAGCGGTCAAAGAAAACAACACCTCTGCAACATTTTTGCTAGGTGACCGTTACATCACTGCATTGCAGAAAATATCAGCCTCAGATAATGCCAAAATTATCCTCATGCCAGGTGATTTAGTAAGTGCCGTTAAATCTTTAGTAGGTGGGAAATAGTACCTTCTCACTAAAGTTGTGTGGTGGATAAATCATTTACTGCCACACACCTTGCAAGCCGCGTCACGTTTTAATTTAATCTCACGCCACTCCATCGCTAGCGCATCCAGCAACAGCAAACGTCCCTGTAAACTTTTACCAATACCTAACAACAACTTCATTGCCTCATTCGCTTGGGTAGTACCTATCATGCCCACTAGCGGAGCAAATACGCCATTATCCGCGCAGCGTGTTTCCGAGTTTTCACCCGTATCAGGGAACAAACAGTTGTAACAAGGGCTAACTTCATTTCTAAAATCATAGACTGTGATTTGACCTTCAAAACCAATGGCAGCACCAGATACCAGTGGCTTATTGAGCTTAAAACAAATTCTGTTTAATGCATAACGCGTAGCAAAATTGTCTGAGCAATCAATTACCACATCCACATTATTGATAAGTGCTGTAAAAGCCTCTTCTGTCGATTTTTTTAGTACCGTCTCAACGATTACTTCTGGGTTAATCGTCTGCAAAGTTTGCTTTGCAGAAACTGCCTTATTAAGACCAACCGATTGCGTAGTATGAATAATTTGCCGTTGCAAATTAGTTAAATCCACCACATCAAAATCACAAATAGTGAGCTTACCAACGCCCCCAGCAGCTAGATATAAGGCTGCAGGAGCACCCAAACCACCCGCCCCCACAATCAAGGCATGACTATTGACTAACTTATCTTGGCCTTCATAGCCAATTTGTGGCAAAAGAATGTGACGGCTATAACGGAGGAGTTGATTATCATTCATAGGAGTTGTTACGGAAGCTGACCAACAGCTACCATACGATTTAGATATACATTGGGGGATAACCAGATTACAAGGTCGTCAAATTCTCCTCCCGGAGTACTTGAACTTTCACCAATATCTCGATTAATAAAAGTTTTACCAGTTGCATCAGTAGCATTAGCAACTTCATCTATATTAGAAACTGACGTATTTGCTACTAGAATGCCATCATTACTAGTGCCAACTGCTACATTTTTACCAAAAGACATAAGTACAGCGGGTATAGCATTACTCAAGTTAAATAATTTACCAGTATTATTGCGTGTTTTGATCGTTATATCCGAGGTTGTTGGAGGAGTAACACTATTTTTTTTAGTGTTATCATTAATTGCATAAGCTAAAGTCACTGAGTATCGATACAAATGCGCCCAACTATCCAATTTTGGTATACCTAGTTCTGCCCACGGCAAAAATCCTACACGTTGATTAAAATTTTTAGATGCATTACAACTACCTTCTGCACCATTTTGATCAGAAATTGCTGGGCAAATTAAATAACCGTGTGACATACCATAAGCAAACCAATAATCAACAATACCACAGCCATTTCAACTTATGTTGTTTCTGTATAAGTGACATTCTAAACAGCAAACCGTATTTAAGAGAATGTATAGCAAATAACTTTACTTTTCACTGTCATTTCCAATTGCATCGTCGCTAATCCTGCCAGCACTTGTCGCCTCACCTTGAGCAGCATAGGTTTTTGCTTCACTGACACTATTATTTGCCGGGTTATACACTTGTCCAGCTTTTAAGCTAAATTTTTTGCCATTAGCTGGCAGCTTTAATGGTACCCGATTGCTATTTTTTGATAGTTTACCCACTTGCACATCGGATAAGCTTTCATTTTCTTGCACGGCTTGGTTGTTAAGCCAAATAGTACTTTTTTTTCCATCACTTCTTTTTACATAACCCTGCATAGAAACTGCATCGGGCAATACAACACGTTTAACATTAGCGGGTTCATCACGCACAACTACTGGCTCAGTTTTACCGAGCTTTTTGGTTTGTCTTAAATAATTGAGTTCCACACGGTTAGCGTTTGTAGTGAATAAACGTCCAAACTCTTCTGCACAAAAAGCATATTGCACACTGATTAATAGAGATAAACCCATAGCACTAGCAAATATTTTGATAAAAGTTACTCTCATGGCGTCACCTGTACCAACGCTGGCTCACGTAAAGTCAGCCAATCCACTTCGCATTTTGCTTGTATATTAGGCGTAAGTGTTTTAATACTAACTAATTTGTTTTTAATGGTCATCGTGCAATCACGCACAATAAACGGCGTAGTTTGATAGATGTGTAAACCATCTACCAAACTCAATATATCTCCCTCATGTAGCATGGGGAAATCCAGCTTCATTACCGAGCGATACAAGGTAAACGAACCTAGATTTGGCATGAAGCTCGATTTATACAACTCTTGCTGGCCTATACTGTAATCCAAACTAAACAATTTGTATTCTTGATGTGTTTTACGCAGCGCCTCAACCCATTCGATACGCCGTTCCTCACCAACAAAACCTCGACGAATCAGTAATTGATATTTAGGCAAATTTTCAATAATGGTTTGCTTTTCAAAACCTGAAGCCTGATATTTCGAACGTGCTTGCCCAAGTTGATTTTTTTGCATTTGCAGATCTAACTCTTTTTTTGCTATGTATTGATTAGCAAACCACAATGACACCACCAGCGCAGATAACACTAGACCTAAAACTAACAATGGGATTTGTAGTTTACGCCAGTCTTGTGGAGTTAATTTCATAGCTTCACCTTATCTGGCAGTTGTGAACTAATTGCTAAATCACGAACAGTTTGCGTAGCCTCACCAGCTACAACTGGTTTTAATACCACTTTTATCTTAAACACCGCTGGCGGAAGCTCTGTGGTATTTTCATCCTCTGTACTACCTTGCAAATTAGCAAATGAACTCACATTGACCGGCTCTTGCAACATCATGACCTGTGCAACTGCTGTATTAGTTTTTAAAAGTGAAATAAAGTGGCTCACACTATTAATTGCTGCGCGATAATCTCCATTAAAATCTTTGATTTCTGCATTTACAAAACCAATTTCTAATAAATTAAGCGGATCACTAACAGCTGGTTGCTGCATCTCTTGTCCAGCAGCTGAAGTCATCGCACTAGATTCATTATCTTTAAAACTTGCATCGTTGCTCAATACCCAACGCAATCTTGCTAGCTGAATTTCTGGCTGTTGATCAATTGCTCTGCTTAATACTTGCATTAATCGATAAGGTGTTTTGGTATTATTGGTGACACTTTGTGCTAAATCTACTGCAGTTTTTAAGTCGCTACTGGCGATAGGCGTTACTGGGAAATCTTTGGACACTTCGTTATACAAATGTTGCTGGATTGATGTTTCAGCTAAGGCAACATTATTTTCATCATTCAGCTTATAGCTCTGATAAAAATAATAACCTGCCATTATCAAACCAATACCGATTGCTACCATACTGGCAATCAGAATACTGCTACGCACATTATTAAGTTGATAGGTTTTGGTAATGGCAGCAGGTGCTAAGTTGTCTGGCACTTGACCAGATGCCAGCAACTGCATATGCAGCAGCTCTGGGTTCTGCCTAAGTATTTCTGGATTTGCAAAATAATGTTTAGCGAAACTATATAAATCGACCGCTGTACATTCCGTGCTACTTTGTTGCCCAATACGTTGACAAATATCCTGATAATCATCTAGGGATGGCAATACCAGATTAAGTGTAGTTTCACGTGTAATTAATCGCTGACTAACTAAGTACAGCCGTGTTTTATCAGTTTCAATAGCATAAAAAGCGCTGAGTTTGTTTGGTGCAATGTCCTTCATTGGCACCAAACGACTCATGCGAAGCCGGCCATTAAGCAGATAACTTTGACGTAAACCTGAGGCTAATTGCTCACACAACAAAATATGTGGCGCCATCAATTTGTGCTGGCGAACAATTGCCTGACTAATCATAGGCAACATGTAAATGCCCACTAGTGGCGCTTGCACACTATTAATTGCATTAATCCAGCCCTGAATAAAATCAGAGTTGTTCAGGGCTACAAATAGAAAATTATCGTCTTTACGTTTGTCAGTAGCACGGTTTATAAAGTGCGCTGTACGATAAATAGCACTTCTGCTAAATTGATTAAGCTTACGCTCTAGAATTTCACTACGGGTTCTACCGCTAGTATGTGGCAAACTTTCTACGCGATAGTCTTCATCTGTAGAATTGGCAATTAAATAAATACTAGTGTCACTGTTATTTTGAAGATACGCTGCGAACTCCGTGCGGCCTTGTTCATTATTTTGAAAGATTTGCGTACTTTGTAATTTTTGCCCATGCCAAATACCAGCAGTTAAGTTGATGTTTGAAGCGCACAATATCATTTTTGAGTTGTTGGCAAACATATGTTATGAAAAACTATATTTTTAACTTACTGAATGAATCATAAACAGGGCCCAATACCGACGACATAATAAATGCCAATATTAAACCGAGTACAACCGTTAACGCAGGCTCGAGCAACTTAAGCATTTTTTGCATTTTCTCATTCACGTCTCTATCGTAAAAATAACTTACGTTTAACAAGGCTTTATCTAACGCACCAGTGCTTTCACCTACCTTAATCATACGCACGACCAAAGGTGGAAACAAACCCGCATTTCGAAAACTCTCACTCATGCTATCACCGGAATTAATTTGCTGATGTACACGACTTAAAGCGTCCGCTACTACACGGTTTGCGACAATCTTTTCACAGGTTTTAATTGCCTCTAAAATAGGAATACCCGTTTGGTACATCAAGCCAAAATAACGTGCAAAACGCGCCATAATAATTTTCTGTAAAATCTCACCCGTCAGCGGCAAATGCAATTTAATGTAATCGAACTGATAACGCGCACTATCACTACTTTTAATATAAGCAGCTAGAGCCACTGCAAGCATAACTGGCAGTGAAATAATCAACCACCAATAATTCACAAATATATTAGAAATGGCGATCAATATCTTGGTACGTAATGGTAACTCTTGCCCCATATTATGCAAAAACGATACCATTTGCGGCACCAAATAAACCATTAAAAAAGCAACCGCGCTAAACACAACCACCATGACAAACACCGGGTAAGCTAGCAAACGTTTAGTTTGCGCAAAAAGCTCATCTTGCCATTTCAGCGTCGTGGCTAAATTATCAAATACCATAGATAAACGGCCCGTTTTCTCACCCGCCATGACTAAGTTAACGAACACTTCGTTAAATACTTCTGGGTACGCAGCTAGAGCTTGTGATAACACTTTTCCACTTTCAACCTCAGATACTAACGCCCCCATGATTTTCTGGAAATAAGGGTTTTCAATACTGCCACGCAAATCTTGCAAGCCCTCCAGTAACGGTACGCCTGCACTAGTGAGTTGCTCCAACTGAAAGCAAAACATCACCAAATCTAAATTACTCACTTTACTGCGAGAGAACGTGGTGGATGATTTTTGAGCGGGGTTAAAAGTAATTAAATCTAACCCCATCCGCTCAAGGCGGATCTCTAAATCCACCTCATTAATAGCATCAATCTGACCCTGTGCAGGACGCCCCGTTTTATCAATTGCTTTGTAATTAAAAGTAGCCAAAATTAATATGCTATAGTCATAATTAATGCAAATTATTGAAGCGACTAGTTAAGTCAATCACTCGCATAACTTCTTCCAGACTGGTGAGACCTTCTAAAATTCTACGTATACCATCATCCGCCAATGTCTCAAAACCTTTATCAAAAGCTAGCTTACGTATCTCGTCCAACGGTGATCGCCTAGCAATCAGTGCATCCATCTCACTATCAATACGTAATAACTCAATAATAGCCATACGCCCACGATAACCTGTGTGACTGCAATGCTGGCAACCTACTTTTTTGTAGATGATTGTGATGTCATCGTCTTCGATCATGAGTATTTTGCGCTCTTCATCTTCCGGGGCGTATTGCAGTTTGCAGCGATTACACAAAATACGCACAAGTCGCTGTGCCACCACGCCAATGATATTGCCTGCCATTATGTCAGGCGAAACACCGATATCCAGCAAACGCGGAAGAGTACCTAGCGCAGAATTAGTATGTAGCGTACTGAACACTTGATGTCCGGTCATGGCCGCACGAAAAGCCATCGTCGCAGTATCTACGTCACGAATTTCTCCCACTAAAATAATATCCGGATCTTGACGCATAATTGAGCGTATGCCATTCGCAAAGTCAATTTTGTTTACTTCTGATATTGAAGTCTGACGCATCATCGTCACTGGATATTCCACTGGGTCTTCCAAAGTCATGATATTTACTGCATCAGTATTTTTGTGAGATAGCAATGAATATAGAGTTGTTGTTTTTCCACTACCCGTTGGCCCGGTGACCACTAAAATACCTTCTGGCCGCGTCATCATAACTTTAAGCTCGATCAAGGTAGATTCACGTAAGCCCATATTATCTAATGGTACAATTGATTTTTCACGGTCAAGCACGCGTAAAACAATATTTTCTCCATGAATAGTTGGATGTGTGGATACCCGGAAATCAATCTGCCGACCGCATAAATTAATATTGATACGTCCATCTTGTGGTGCGCGCGTTTCAGCAATATCCATTCCGCTTATCACTTTAAGTCTTACCGCAATGCCCGCCCAATGGCTTTTGTGCAAGCTACGCACTTGATGTAACACACCATCAATACGATATCGAATACGCAAAAAAGAATTTTCAGGTTCAAAGTGGATATCAGACACACCCAATTTTACAGCATTGATGAGTATCGCACCGACTAAGCGTACTACTGGTTGAGTGTACTCACTACCACCCGCGGCTAAGCTTTGATAATCAATCTCGCCCGTTTCAATTTCGTGCAAAATGCCATCAACGGATAACTCATAGCCATAAAACTGGTCCGTATATTCTTCTAACTGCGCCTCAGCAGCCAATACTGGCTTAATTTGAACTTCTCCGCCCAAGATGGCGCGTAATTGATCCAGAGCGACGACATTAAAGACATCAGCCATTGCCACGACCATTTTTTGCACTTGAGCTTCATAAGCGACTGGCAATAGACGATATCTGCGTGAAAATTCTTCTGGCACTAATTTAAGCGCATCCTCATCTGCAATTACCGTACTTAAATCAATGCTTTCTTGACCAATAGTACTAGCAACCAAATCACGCACCATAGCTTCTGTAACAAAGCCCAACTGCACCAACTGCCGCCCTAGCGGAATATCGTTCTTCTCTTGCTCAATAAGTGCAATGCGCAGCTGATCTCTGCTAATCAGCCCCTGTTGCACCATCAATTCGCCTATGCGTAATTTACGTCTCTGCTCAGCCATTATTTACACTTTAATTTCACTGTTCTTATGATTATTAATTGTCATGTTGGTTGAGAAAGACCAACTTATAACTCTAGCTTACTCAATTGCTTTAATTCGTGCTTTAACTACAGCCTCACTAATTCCCGTATTCGCTGATTTAGGCAATAGCTCTAAGGTACGTTTATAATAAGGCAAAGCTAACATAGGTTTACCCATTTGATCCAAACTTACCGCCAAGTTAAAAGTATAATCAGCATTACTTGGAGCAATACGGTGCGCTTCAAAATATGCTTGCTGGGCTGATGGCCATTGATTCTGATCTGAATACAAACCTCCTAATGCTGCTTGTAAACTGGCATTCTCAGGTTGCTGTGCCAATAAATTTTTTAAACGACTTTCACTTGCAACCGGGTCGGCTTGACTACTATTATCAAGCTGAGTATCAATCAAACTAGATTGTGCAATTGCATTTTTAGGGTCCAACTCCAGTACTTTTTTGTACCAACCCACAGCATCATCCTTACGATTCTGTCGTTGCGCAATCGCGGCCAATCCTAGTATAGCGTCTATGTTGCGGTTTTCACTTTGTAGCACTTGTTTGTATAGTTGCTGAGCCTTAACGTCCTCACCTACAGTATAAGCTTGATAAGCATTTAATAAAGTTGGATTAACACTCGCTTCTGGTTTGTTTTTAGTGATCGTCACTGTTGTACTAGGCGAAGAAATTATATGTTCTGAGTTTTTGGACGGAATGTGAATAGCCCTTGAATTGATTGTTTCTAATTTGGTAGGGGATACTGAACTCACAAAATCTTTTTTGGCGGCTTTACTTTGACTTACCAATGGCGATTGTTTTTTTCCCACTGACTCTGTCGCAACACTATTAACCGAAGTAGAAATCGCTGGGGTATTGTTATTCACTTGAATTTGGTTAGCTTCATTTGGGAGGCTAGATGGCGTAACCACATGAGGAGTGAGGAGTGGCGCTTGAATGAAGCTAGGCTTGGCTGGCAACACTGGTTTATTAAAATAATAACTATATAAACCCGCACCAATTAACAATAAAACAAATAAACCCACAAAACCGACTAATGCAATTTTTTTAGAATCTATAGAGCTTTCTGAACGCTTAGCTGAAAACACATTCGCTGCTTGCCCTTGTTGATTTAGCTTTGCTTGATTTTGTGCAGACTGCATCTGCTGCGTCTGTCTAGATCGGCTCTGGCTGATACTAGATTGAGCATTAGTTTGATGACCTTGGTTGCCAATTAAAGGGGAATTGGTGCTAACTTCAATAAGACTAATTTCATCAACTTCTGCATCGACGCTATTATCTAATATCTTAGTCGTGGCAATTAAACCGTGGTTGGCCAGCTCTCTAGTCTTTAACTCTGAGGATAAGGGATACTTTTCTAATTCTGACTTACTGGTATTACTTTTGGAGTTTTCACTGACAGGCTCTTTATTAATAGTTTCTAAAGACCACTCTAAAGAAGACTCATCGTCGTCGTCTTTAGCAGTCTTAATATTTTTGGCTTGATCCTTTTCAGCCTTATCTAATGCTTTAATTAGAAGACTCATCGAGTGCGTTCTGCAGTTGACGTGACGGCAAATATTGCTTGTACGATTGTAATTCTTCACTTTCTAGGCTGGCATAGGGTATGACAGTAGGGCGTAAGAAAATAACTAATTCTGTTTTAGCTGAATTTTCATCTCTAGATTTAAATGCATTACCAATCCCTGGGACTTTAGAAATACCAGGAACACCATTACTAGTGTTAGTAATTTCATCTTGCATTAAACCCCCTAATATCACTGTATTACCACTAGGCACCTGCAAAATGGACTCCATTTCGCGTACGGTAATTTGTGGAATGTTACTAATAATTTTTAAGTTAGGATTTGGATCTGCAGTGTCGCCAGATTTTCGCGATATTGTTGGGCGTACATTCATTGTAACGACGCCATTTTCATTTACTTGCGGCGTTACACTCATCCAAATGCCTACAGGTATTGTATGAGGGGTGGTGGTAAAGATGGCAGGACTTGAAATAACGCCGTTAGATATGATGGCAGGTGTACTTGTTGTGGTGAAATAAACTAAATTATCCACTGCTTTTAATATGGCGGTTTGACTGTTTAACACCATTAGTTTAGGACTGGAAAGCACTTTAGTTGTACCAAATTGCTGCAACAATTTAACTGAAGCTGCAATATTGCCTAGCTCGCCTGCAGGGTTGAAATAACCTACAATTAGCCCAGCGCCAGTACCAGCAACACCAGATGCGCTATCAGTTACCCCAGATGTTACGCTACCAGATGCACCTCGGCCTTGACTAAAGGTAAAGCCGCTACTTGATCCAGCACTACCCAATCGACTCCAATCAACACCTGATTGGTATCTATCATTAAGTTTAATTTCAACAATTGAAGCCTCTATTAGCACTTGACGTTTGCCGCTTGCTTGCACTTTATCTAGAAATTCTTGAATTTTTTCATGCTGACGTTGTGATGCACGCACACTAAGTATGCCAGTTTCTTTGTTCGCAATAACAGAAGCAGCAAACAATGTTTTGTAGTCTTTGGTTGTTGTTTCTTTTTCTTTTTCTAGACTGCCTTGTGGTGCTGCATTAGTAAAATACTTACTACCAGCTTTTTCCCCTAGCATTGCTTCAATATTTGCGTTACGCTTTAAGTCAGCCCTAGCATCCCAGTCTCCATTATTAGCCTTAGATTGAGTTGTAGAGGTTGTATTGAAATCATCACGCGACAATTCTTTTGAAGCAATTTTCCCGATCAACACCTCTTTATCACTCTCAATCAAAATATCTTTTATATTTTGAATGAGCGTATCCAAATAATGGTTTTGTGAATCACTAGATACCTTGGTTGTTGAGGTGTTGCCACTGCCCCCAGCCACTTCACCATTAACTGATGCACTCGATGCAATTTCATTACTAACACCTACTTCACTCTTGGTATCACGATTCATATTCACGTAATTAACCGCATAGGTTTTTAAAAATGGGGCATCAGGGCGAATGGTAAGTGTTGTGCCTTCCATTTTGTAAGTCATATCAACTTGCCTAGCTAATCTATCTAAAATTGCAGGCAGCGTTTGATCAACTGCATTAAGCGTAACTACACCTTGAATTGATGGGTCGATATCAATATTAAGTTTGCTTTCCCGCGCAAGCGCAAACAAAATTTCTTTAACGCGGACTTCATTCACTACCACGCTGTAGGTCTGAGGCTTTGTTTTAGCTTGTGGTGGGGGTAAGTAAGGAATATTTTTAACAGGCTTTGGGATAGCCGTATTAAGAGCAGTCTGATTCTCAGAAGCTTTATTCTTTTGTGGTTGGTTTTGTCCATCTATATGACCGTTAGATGGCTTCACTTTTGATTGATGAGCGCAGCCTTGAATAAACAACATCGCTACCATTAATACTAGAATTAATTTTTTATTCATTATTTTATTCAACATAATCGGCACGGAATGCTAACCCGTCAAAATGAGCCTCCCACAAAACAATTTATAAATAATAAACTTAATGTATTTAGTTAAGTATTTAACATAGATTATAATGTTTTAAGTTTATCGCACAAGTAAGATTAAATTGCAAGACTAAGCAATTGAAATTTTGGAAAATTCTAAAAAATATAAGTTTAATTTTTAGTTTATTGCGGAACTTGTTTAGTTTCTCGCAAAATACCTGCAATAGTGCGTAGATGTGGGTGATATTTTTTTACATCATTCGGCAATGAATGCAAAGCTTGCGCTGCTTCATTGTTGGTTGTAAAGTGCCCGTAAACAACTGTTAAATAGGGTTGTTTATTCACCATAGTGCGATATACATATAAATCATTTGATGCAACAACCTTGCTCAATGACTTTAACTGCGCTTTAAGTTGAGTTGCATTTTCAGCACCAAAAATCTGTATCGTTGCAGTTGTTGCAGGCTGGGTTATTAGCCATATCGAAGTCGCAGCTAAACGTTGACTGACTATATCATCCACTGAATTAATAGCAGATGACGCTCCAACAGGTAGATTTGTATTGATTGTCGCGTTGACTGAAGGGACAATAGCGGATGGACTAGCATTTGCCTGAGGAGTTACATTCGCAGCGGATGGACTAGCATTTACCTGAGGAGTTACATTCGCAGCAGACGGGCTAGCATTTACCTGAGGAGTTACATTCGTAGCGGATGGACTAGCATTTACCTGGGGAGTTACATTCGCTGCCACTGCAGGCTCAGTAGCGGCATTTGAGGAAGCACTCGTTCTCTTCAAATCATTTGTAGTTTTTAGCTGCACAATTTTTGATTGTGTCACTTGGCCGTGATTTTGCACCCAAATAATAGCGAAATACTCAACAATAAACCCAATTAGCAATACTACTAGGGCAATAACAAAAACGTGCTTGGCAAATAAGAGTGGTTTACGCATCACGCCAAACTCACTGTCTTTTATGGCGGCTTGCACATATTTTGGTGTCACTTGATAGACATTGTCAGCAAAAGCTGCCAGCAATGATTTATCAGCCAAAATGTTGATACGACGCACTAAACCTTTAGCAACAGAGGCTATTTGTTCAATAGCTGCTTTAGTAAATAGATGGGGGCCAAAATAGCCTGCCGCCCTTAAACGAAAAATCAAATATTCACCAATTTCGGTCGTATCAAATGGCTCTAAATAAAAACTGTGGGTAATACGCTCACGTAATTGACGTATGCGCGTTTCATTTAAATTGTCATCTAGCTCAGGCTGACCAAACAATACAATTTGTAGCAATTTATCATATTTGGTTTCGAGATTTGATAGCAAGCGGATTTCTTCTAAAGTCGTAAGAGGCATGCCTTGCGCTTCTTCGACAAAAATCACTACTTGCCGGCCAGCAGCATGTCGCTCTAGTAAATGCGTTTGTAATACTTGCATGACTTTTAAGCGATCTGCATTCTCAGGCAGCTCGAGCTGCAACTCAAATGCAATTGCATACAAAATATCTTCAGGCGCTATGCTGGGGTTGGCAAGATAAATGCTTTCTACCGACTCAGGCAAGGCCACTTGTAGCATGCGACACAACATTGTCTTGCCGCTACCCACTTCACCAACGACCTTAATAATGCCTTCACCACTTTTTACCGCGTAAATCAACGCATCTAGAACTGCGCCACGATTACCACCCAAATAAAAAAATTCGGTATTAGGTGTTATTTTGAAAGGTGGTTGTTTTAGTCCAAAGTGGGCATAATACACGCTGATAACCCCTAGTTAGTTTCTTGCAACTGTATGCGGCTATATAACGTGGTGCGATTAATACCTAGCAATTTTGCCGCTTGGCTCAAATTACCATGGGTGATTTTCATTGCAGCATCGATATAAGCTTTTTCCCAATTTTTTAAAACTTGATCTAAATTCAGATTAACTTGCATTTGCAAATGCTGATAAGCGTGATTAGATAAACTACCTTCGCCAATCGCATTGTTACTTTCCAACACTTCACTTTGGCGTGACAAATCAAGTTCAGCGATCAATTGCGTTTCATTAACTGATTGGCCAGCGTACTTAGCAATTAAGCGAATGATAATATTGCGCAATTCTCGGACATTGCCAGGGAAATGATAACTAGCCCAGCGTTGCTTAGCTTTTGGCTCTAAGCTAAAAGTTTTTTGCCCTGTTTCACGGGTGTAAAAACTATTAAAGTGATCTAGCAATATTAAGGCATCACCTTCTAAATCTCTTAGTGGCGGCACCCTTACTGCAAATACGCTTAAGCGATGATATAAGTCGGATCTAAAGCGACCAGCACGCACTTCGGCACGCAAATCACGATTGGTAGCAGCCACAATACGGGCTCGGCTCTTGCGCGTCTGCGTTTCTCCTACGCGCTGATACTCACCATTTTCTAGTACACGCAATAATTTTGCCTGCATTTCCAAAGGCAACTCACCAATTTCATCTAAAAATAATGTACCTTCGCCTACATCCTCAAAATAGCCATTATGTGAACTAGCCGCGCCTGTAAATGCACCTTTGCTATGCCCAAACAAAATAGACTCTGCCAGCATTGGGGAAATAGCAGCACAGTTGACTGAGAGATAGGGATGTTTACTACGTTTACTAAATTGGTGAAAATTATTAGCAACAAGCTCCTTGCCACTGCCTGATTCGCCTTCTATCAATACTGGGAATGGTGAATCGGCAAACTGGTGAATCTGCGTAAGCAAAGTTTGCATGGATAGGCTATCTCCCAACATACCACCATTTTGCTTATCTTCATTAACCGTATTGAGCTCAACGTGCTGTACTTTTAACGCATTGAGTAACAACTCTTTTAAGCGATCGACATCACAAGGCTTAGGGATAAAATCTAGCGCTCCCAAAGCCAAAGCATGTTTCACATTGACATCATCGCTTTGCCCAGAAAGCACATGTATTTTAATACTAGGTGAATAAGCCAACAACTCACCTATCATTTTAAAGCCCTCATCAGGCTTATGCTGTGAAGGTGGCAAACCTAAATCCACCAAAGCTAATGCTGGCGGTAAATCCAACTGGCGCAACAAGCTATTTGCTTGTGAACGAGAGTCTGCGACGCACACGTCAAAATGCCTGCTTAACACAAAGTGCAAAGTATCAGTAATGAGTGGATCATCATCAATAATCATCAGCACAGGGCGTAACGCAGCCATTAATTGGTTCCTTCGTGATTATAAAAAGCCATGCAATATTTATAGCACACTATGACGGCAATTCAAACTTTATCAGCATGATAACGCTTAAAACATAGTGCTAGCCTAGTGCAGCATTTAACGTCTGACGAACTTTAGGATTGATAAGTAGAAAAAACTGATCAAGATAAGAAAGAACTAAAATATTTTACACCCCAAGTTCTTTGCCTTTACAACTAACTTGGGTGGGGGTGTTTAATGCCCATAATTAACAACCTCAAAGGTGTTATATTTCATTATTAATATCTAACATTACTAGTTAAAGTGACGATTTTTAAATATTTTGTTAGCATTTTCATAAGAACGTTACTGCTTAATAAATACCTAATTAAAACGCAGTAAAAAAACATAAGTGTTATTTTGGAGTTTAGTAAGTAATTAAATAT
>JAYVTW010000157.1:0-3031 GCA_043788445.1 Methylophilaceae bacterium | reverse complement strand
AAATATTCCAGCAACTTTATCTGCTGCTTTCTTAATAGTTTACAATGACTTAAGCGCATTTAATCAGCATAACATTGATGCTAATCTACTACAGCCCCTTCATTAATAAATCTTATGCTTTAGCCAACATCGCTTTGATTTGCGCCAAACGCTCTTTACCTAACTGTTTACTAGCTTCTGGATCTTGGTTAAATGGATTACCAAAATGACGCACATCATCAATCGGCAGCTCGACGATAAAGCGGCTGGGTTCGCAGGCTGTTGTTTCACCTGCACGTTTACGTTTTTTACACCATGATATATTGAGCGATTTTTGCGCGCGGGTAATCCCCACATACATCAGTCTGCGTTCCTCCTCAATTTTATCAGTATCTATACTTTCACGGTGTGGCAAGATGCCTTCTTCTACACCAATCAAAAAAACATGGCCAAATTCCAAACCTTTAGCTGCGTGTAATGTTGATAGCTTTACCGCATCGGGTTCGCTATCTTCTCGGCCTTCAAGAATGCTCATGAGCGAAACCATTTGCGTGAGCTCTAACAGATTCTTGCCATCAGTTTGATTGCCATATTCGGTGCTAGGCTCGCCTTTTTTAGTCAGCCAATCAATGAAGTCGAGCACATTTTTCCATTTGCTCTCAGCAGCACGTGGATCTTCACTATCATACAAAAACGCTTCATATTGAATCGCTGTCATCATGTTATTTAGCACTTCACCTGCAGGGTCGCGCATAGCACGGTTTTGTAGTTTGTTGATGTACTGGCAAAAAATGAGTAAATCATCTAATTGCTTGGAGCCGATTTCACTTTGGAAACCACCTTCAAACGCTGCAGCAAACAGTGACATTTTATGCTTACTGGCATACTCACCTAAACGCTCTAGCGTGGCACTGCCGATACCTTTTTTAGGCGTTGTAGCTGCGCGGATGAATGCAGGGTCATCATCTTCATTCGCTACCAAACGTAGGTAGCTGATTAAATCTTTAATCTCAGCTTTATCAAAAAAAGATTGGCCACCAGAGATGGTGTAGGGGATTTTATTGTTACGCAATTGTTCCTCAAAAACACGTGCTTGATGGTTGCCACGGTACAAAATCGCATAGTCTTTATAAAATGTGCGGTTTTCAAACTTATGTGCCAGAATCTTCATGGTCACAGTTTCAGCTTCGTGGTCTTCATCTTTTGCCGCAGTGACTTGTAATAATTCACCAGTGCCTAAATCGCTCCAGAGTTTCTTATCGAATAATTTGGGATTATTCGAAATAACCTGATTTGCCGCACGCAAAATACGCACTGTAGAGCGATAGTTTTGCTCAAGTTTAATGACTTTTAAGCGGCTAAAATCTTCCGTCAATTGATGCAGATTTTTCACATCTGCCCCGCGCCAGCCATAAATTGCCTGGTCATCATCGCCTACGGCAGTAAATTGCCCAGTCACGCCAGTGAGCATTTTGACTAATTTATATTGGCAGTTATTAGTATCTTGATACTCATCAATAAGCAAGTATTTAAGTTTGTGCTGCCATTTTTCCAATGCCTCACGGTGTGTATCAAATAGCTCAACAGGTAGCTTAATCAAGTCATCAAAATCCACTGCTTGGTAGGCTTTAAGAGTTTGTTGATAGATTTGATACACCTTAGCCGCAGCAACTGTTCGCTCTTCATCTGCTGTCACTTTAGCTTGATCCGGGTTGATAAAGGAATTCTTCCAATTAGAAATTTGCCATTGAGTTTTGCGTAGCAATTGTTTATCTGTAGTTGCTAAAACATCGGCCAATATCTTAAAGCTATCGGACGAATCTAAAATGGAAAATTGCGGTTTATAACCCAATAACGCCGCTTCTTGGCGTAGCATCTGTAAGCCGAGTGAGTGAAAGGTGGCAATGGTTAAGCCTTTAGTTGGTTTGCCTTTAAGCCCAGCATTATCACGCATTAAATCACTTACCCGCTCTTGCATCTCACGTGCGGCTTTATTGGTAAATGTAATCGCTGCGATTTCTTTGGGAGCATAGCCACAATGCTCAATCAGATGCACAATTTTTTGTGTGATAACGCGTGTTTTACCGCTGCCAGCGCCTGCTAACACCAGTAACGGACCATCAAGATATTTTACGGCTTCGCGCTGCGGCGCATTGAGTTTATTTAACATTAATCTTTGTGGGGCTTAGCTAAAACAACCGCCACAAACTGCAACGGTAATAGTTTTTATTGAGCAGCGATTTTAACTGTAAGAGATTGCCAATAACCATCCGAAATACAAAATATTGTAATATTTATATAATCTGTGACGGTTTCAATCATCGTAAAACAAAAGCCCCAGAACTTATTTGAGGCTTAGTGATTATCTAGACATTATATAAAGCTAAATTAATTAAAAATGAGAAATGAACTTGGCTATGACCTCATCAGGTTTAAACTTATTAGAGTTAAACTTATAGTGTAGCTTGTTTTTTCTGCACACCATGAAACCCACACTGAAAAGATCTGCAAAGATCATGTCGTTTGTTGATGGTTCTGGCATGGTAGGAATACTTATTAATGTAAAGTCAAATTGGTTGCTAAAAGATCCGCTAGAAAATATTAATAACATGTTGTTTATATTAAATATTATATTATTATATATTTCTAGTTCTTACCGCAGCTCTTATTCGTCTGTTTTTATTAACCTGTTTTTCAATAAATTATCTTCTTTTTAGATTAAGTAATATCATTAGTCAAAACTAAGTCTGGAACATAGGGTTACATTTCAATCATTGCGTATTATGTGAAACATGCAAGATGTTCTTGCAACTGATTTAACTTAAAGGACATATACCATGTGGACAACACCAGCAGCTACTGAAATGCGTTTTGGCTTTGAAGTAACAATGTACGTAATGAATAAATAATAAATCAGTCTTTAACTGGTTTAACAGAGCCTAGCAAATAGCTGGGCTTTTTTGTGTCCAAAAGAGTCGCTTATAGGGAGTAACAACAATGAAAAATACTTAAGTAACACAAATAAAACACTTACGTTTTTTTACTACGTTTT
>JAYVTW010000156.1:0-2619 GCA_043788445.1 Methylophilaceae bacterium | reverse complement strand
AATTTCTGTGATTTGCTGCATAGCACCCAAACAATCTCCGGTATAACCGCCAATTCTTTTCTTTAGCTTTAGACTAAACCACAACCAAACTAGAAAAACTAGCAGTAAAACTGCTAAGTATTTGTAACCAAAAAAATGTAATAGTAAAGTCAAAGGCGTCAGACCAAAAATACTCGCCACGACTAAACCACTCACATTTAATTGCGTAGCTATAGGTTTAGATTTTCCTGTCGACTTTACATAGCTTTGTGTAAACATCACTAAAACTGACATATAGCGGCTAAGTGCGTGCCCCGCTATAATCACCATGGGTAAAATTGCTAGAGAAATATAACTTAAACTCTGATATTTAGTCACTAATGCCATGACCAAAGCAATTGCGCCATAGTTACCAATGCGGGAATCTAGCATGATGGTGAGTACTTGCTCTTTTTCATAACCACCACCCAAGCCATCTACCGCATCAGCCAAACCATCCTCATGAAATGCGCCCGTAAGCAATATAGTCGCTAACATGCTCAGTAAAATTGATATTTCTAGAGGCAATATTTTATTAGCAAGCCAAAAAGTAAGGCTACCTGTCACACCGACTATAATGCCAACCAGTGGAAAATAGCGCGACGAATGATTGAGGTCGGTTTCATGATAATGCTTAATGCTAACGGGTATACGCGTAAAAAACATCACTGCTGTTAGAAAATAGCGCCACTGCGCGGCAAAAAAACAGCACCATTCATTGATGACAGAATTCACGATTTAACTCTCTTAATTTAGCTTCTTAGATACTTGGGCTGATTCAAACGAGGCCATTTCATTAAGAAAATTCACCGATGCTTGCACAAGAGGATACACCAAAGCTACAGCAGTACCTTCTCCCAGCCGCAAGCCTAAATTCAATAATGGTTTGGCATTTAAATGTTCTAACATCAGCTTGTGGCCTGCTTCATCTGAACAATGTGAGAAAACACAATAATCTAGAACATTAGGCTGAATTTTTGCAGCTACCAACAAGGCTGAAGTCGCAATAAAGCCATCAATCAATAATAGCGTTTTTTGCTGTGCAGCACTTAACATTGCACCCACCATCATGGCAATTTCAAAACCGCCAAAAGTCGCCAATACCTGCAATGGGTTTTTATTATCAATTGCATCATGCTGTGCCAAGGCTTTTTTAAGAGTACTTATCTTTTTTTTCAAACCTGTGTAATCCAAACCTGTGCCAAGCCCCACGCATTTCTCTAATGAATAATCGCATAAAACGGCCATCAGCATAGCGGCAGATGATGTGTTACCAATCCCCATTTCACCAAAACCCAGAACATTGCAGCCTGAGTAAATCTCTTTATTTACAAGCTCATAACCGCGTGTAAGTGCTTGCTCACACTGTGCAACCGTCATTGCTGGTTCATACAAAAAGTTACGCGTTCCCATATCAATTTTAGCGTCTATTAAGTTTTCTTGATTTGTGAAAACATAATTGACACCAGCATCGATAACCCTTAGTGCTAATTTATTTTGTTGCGCAAAAACATTAATAGCTGCACCACCCTGCAAAAAATTCATCACCATTTGCATAGTCACCGCCTGTGGATAAGTGCTAACACCAGATTCCACAATGCCATGATCGCCAGCAAATACTAATAACGTTGGTTTAGTTAATATAGGTGTGAGAGTATTTTGAAGAAGACCGATTTGTAATGCCAAATGTTCTAATGCACCTAATGCACCCAAGGGCTTGGTTTTTGAATTAATTTTTTTCTGTAATGCAGGTGCCATAGCTCGGTTAATTTTTTCAATGGCAAATTGGAAAATAGATAGAGAAGACATGAATAAATGACAGCTTACCAATGTAAAAGTATCAGGATAACGCATAGTTTAATAAAAAGATTAAGATTTTCATAAACAAATAGCCTGAGCCATGACACTGACGCGTTAAATTTGCTATAATGCGCGACTTGCTGTCAAATGCAGGTATATGCAGGATTCAATTTCAAGCGGTTTATAAGTTAAAATTGTAGAGTTATAGAATATTTGGCCGGGTAGCTCAGTCGGTAGAGCAGCGGATTGAAAATCCGCGTGTCACAGGTTCGATTCCCGTCCCGGCCACCAGCTATATTAAGCCTTACAGAGATGTGGGGCTTTTTTATTTTGTGCGGGATGTTCGCTTTGTAACCGATATGTAAGCGAATTTAGACAATCAAAGTAAATACAACTTACAACTTCTAGCGGAAAACGGCTTGTGAACGCTTAAGATATTCAACAAAGTTTAAACAAGGAACTGCAACCTTGGAACTATGAGAAACACCAGTTTGATGTAAAGAGCTAATGACCCACAGGAAAATGGTTCACTTGGTTTTATTTCAGCAATAAGTGCGTCATAAGTTTTTTTTGTCCCTGAATGCCAATAATTTTCTATCTGATCATCCGTTGCACAATTTGCGACCCAAATTCCACGCACGTAAGCATCGTACGTTATGCGAAATAGAGCAAAGGCCGAGATGCGATCAGGTGACTTATTATTTAAATTAAGGGGCTGTAGTAGATTAGCCTTAAATCTCAGCCCATTCCTTCAATATTAACAGTTGTTGTTTCGGGCTTCCGTAGTTGAATCTAAACTCA
>JAYVTW010000155.1:0-9019 GCA_043788445.1 Methylophilaceae bacterium | reverse complement strand
CTCACAAAAACGTCTTGCCGCTTGGTCTAGAGGCGAAACGGGCTGGCCACTAGTAGATGCTTGTATGGCCATGTTGCGCGCCACTGGCTGGATTAATTTTAGAATGCGTGCCATGCTGATGAGTACTGCGAGCTACTTATATTGGTTGCATTGGCGCGAAACGGGGCTACATTTAGCGCGTGAGTTTTTGGACTATGAGCCAGGTATTCATTGGTCTCAAACACAAATGCAGTCTGGCACCACAGGGATTAATACGTTACGTATTTACAACCCGATTAAACAGGCGATGGACCAAGACCCCGAAGGCAAATTCGTGCGCTATTGGCTGCCCAGCTTAAAAAATGTACCTACAACTTGGATTTTTCAACCATGGTTAATGCCATCCAGTTTGCAAGTGCAATTTGGATGCATAATAGAGCGTGATTATCCTGCACCATTGGTCAATATTGAACAAGCTTTACGTGAAGCGCGAAGCAAAATCAGCGTCGCACGCTCTTCCAAAGACCATCGCCAAGAAACAGCACGCATTATCAAAAAACATGCTTCACGCAAAGGAATGCTAGGGCATACACGAGAGGCTAACGGCAATGAAATCAAAAGAAAAAAAATATCTAGTAAAAATAAAGAAATACTCAAAAGCTTCAGTAGTATGCAACAAGAATTATTTTGATGGAATTTACTATGCAATCTAATATGTCATTATCACGCAAACTCACAATTCCATGCGACCGCACAGAGCGTTTGCATTATATTCGTCGCCAATTTCCACAAGCCAAAGGTAAGGAATTATCTGATGACTGGCATGGTGGCAGACTAAATGCGCTTAAGCGACTAAATCAAGTTGATGCAGTTGCTTACGGTCGTAACCGTAATTTTTTGAATGGTGCTGTCACACGCCTTTCCCCATATCTAAGACATGGCTGCATCACGTTAAAAGAAACGTTTGATAGCGTGCAAGCGCGCTTTAAGCCTAATGCCGAAAAGCTTGTGTTTGAGTTGGCTTGGCGTGATTATTGGCACCAAGTCTGGTATGCGCTAGGCAATAATATTTTAAGTGATCTAGAAGCATCTAAGGTGGCTCTTGGGCATATGCCTTTGCCTGATAAAGTAAAAGAGGGTAAGACGGGTTTACCCTGTATGGATAGTTTTATTCATGACCTTCTTCATGAAGGCTATGTGCATAATCATGGCCGTATGTGGTTTGCCGCCTATGTATTGCATTGGTTAAAAGTGGATTGGCGTATAGCGGCTGATTGGTACGAGTCTTATTTGTTGGATGGGGATAAAGCGTCTAATCATCTCTCTTGGCAATGGATAGCATCAACCAACAGTTCAAAACCTTATTACTTCAATAAAGAAAACCTCGCGCGTTATACCGGTGCACATTACTGTGCAAGCTGCACGGTGCAATGCCCATTTGATAAAAGTTATGATGAGCTGCAAGCAGAGCTATTTGGTACCATTTCGCCTGCGCCAGCCAAAACCTATCCGGTTCAATTTCTCCCCAAGCAAGCCACATCAGGGACGCCAACTGTTGCTATTTTTATACATGACGAAATGCTATCTTCAGCGCACTCATTGCTTACCCAGCCGTTTCCTAAGATTTTTGTGTTCGATAATAGCTTACATGGTGACTGGTCAATTAATCGCCTGCAATTTATGGCTGACTGCCTAAGCGAGATGGAAGATGTGCAAGTTTGGGAGGGCGATACTAGACAAGTGTTGCAAGAGCGCGGTATAGGCCAAATCATTAGCCAAAATACGCCTAACTCTATGATTAAAGAATTATTGCAACCTTTTTCGCCTAAATGGCAGCCAGAGCCAGTATTTGTTAATGAAAAATTCAGCGAGCAACGCTTAAAGCGCTTCTCACGGTATTGGGAAAAAGCCGGCCCAGTATTACTAGGCGATGCGCTTTACCGCAAGCCTTAACGGTTACTTATAAGTAACGGCAAGTTATTGTCTATAAGCGCCACCAGGGCCAAAGAACTCCAGCATTAAAAAACTTTCTAAACCTGAGGTGTCTGCTAGTCTGGCAGATTGCACTACTACTCTATCTAGTCGACGTGATTCCCAATTAAAATCACCACTATATTCCCGTCGTATAATTGTGATCATTTTCCTAATAATAGCCAGCTTAATATCCTCACCATCTGGCACGTTAACATTGATATTCTCAGATATGGCGCGGCTTACATTGTTGTTTTTCCAACCTTTAAAGCTAAATTCAGCGCTATGTAAACCCATACTTTTGATTTCAAAAATACCGTTGCTATCACCAAATTTCATATTTTCAGCAATTGCTCGGTTTCTTCTACTATCTTCAGAAGACCCATTATCTGGGTTGGCATCGGCAATGTCGCGTGAGGTATAACCTTGCTTGTGCTGCTGATATTCTTTTTGTCGTTTAATATAAGCCTGCATATCTTCTCCAGGTAAAGGCTCTGGTGCTGCTTCTGGTGTTGGTTTAGGTAAATTCTTTGGAATAATTATAGGGGGTACTCTAAAGCTATCAGGATTGGCTTTTGGTGTTGGCTTAGTAGCTGTAATTACGTGGGGGCTAGGCGTTGGTTTTGTTGATTTTACTCTAGATTTTTTTACTGATGGTTTAATTGGAACTGGAGATGGGGCTGGAACTGGAGCTGGAGATGGTTGTGGTGGTGCAGTTGCCTTTGATGGCGCATTTAAGCTAATTGTTAGGGGTTGTGTCGTCGTAATTGGTTTCCCAGCAGGAAAGAGTTTGGGCGCTATGGTAATAAATAACAGTAAATGCACCAGCAATGAAATAAGTAACGCAATGCTAGTGTTACGGCTAATACGGATTTGCAAAACCTTATCAACCCGTTTGCTTGATTCAAAGCGTGGCGCTTCAAATAAAATGGCATTTGGATCTATTGGTTGTATTGTATTTAAATCGTGTTGATTCTGCAAAAAGGAGTTCTCAATGAACTTTATCACAAACAAAATTGATATTTTAGCAGGTGACAATATCGAATACCTTATTTAAATTAATGATCCCAACTACTCAACCAAAATTTATACTATGGAGTAATTGTTTGCTGAAAAGTAATTCGTCGCGTTACACACTCAAAAATTCAAATGTTTAGCATGACTAAGCGCCGCTAGAATAATTGATGCCTATGTTAAAATGGATCCTATGATAAATAACAACCCCCTTAACGCTACAGTGCAAAATATAATAACTCCCAAAGAGCTCGCAAAATCTTTCGATCCCAAAGCTATAGAAAGTCATTGGTATAATTTTTGGGAGAGTCATGGCTATTATGCGGCAGGACTAGATACAACTAAACAAGATAACTTTTGCATTTTGTTGCCACCGCCTAATGTCACTGGTACCTTACATATGGGGCATGGCTTCAATCAAACTTTAATGGATGCACTTACTCGTTACCACCGTATGGGTGGTGCCAATACCCTGTGGCAACCTGGTACTGACCATGCCGGTATTGCAACGCAAATCGTGGTTGAGCGCCAACTGGACGCACAAGGGGTGAGTCGTCATAGTCTTGTTCAAGAATTTGGATATAAGCTAGGGCGAGAAAAATTCTTAGATAAGGTATGGGAATGGAAAGAGTATTCAGGCGGCACTATTACGCAGCAAATGCGTCGTTTAGGCACATCACCAGACTGGAGCCGTGAGCGCTTCACCATGGATCCTGCGCTAAATAAAACCGTCACTCAAACCTTTGTGCGTTTATATAACGAAGGTTTGATTTATCGCGGCAAACGCTTAGTAAATTGGGATGTGAAGCTAGGCACTGCTGTATCTGATTTAGAAGTGGTACAAGAAGAGGAAGACGGCTTCATGTGGCATATTAAATATGAGCTTGCAAATGATGAGAGGTATTCATTTATTGGCTCAGATGGTATATCAGACATGCGTAATTATTTGACTGTTGCTACAACTCGCCCAGAGACAATGCTTGGCGACGTTGCCGTGATGGTGCATCCGGAAGACGTGAGATACAAATGCCTAATTGGTAAAAAAGTTAAGTTGTCATTATGTGATCGTGAAATTCCAATTATTGCAGATGACTATGTAGATAAAGAATTTGGTACAGGCGTGGTAAAAGTGACGCCAGCGCATGATTTTAACGATTATGCAGTTCGACAACGACACCCAAATTTACCGATTATTAGTATTCTAACTTTAGAAGGAAAAATTGTAGGTGGTACTGACGCTGATATATTAAAGCGGGAGCAAGAGCATGCAAAGTATGAAGCTGATGGTGTGATTGGTGAATTGGTTGAAAAGTCGTTACCTGGCAAAGAAGGCTGGGAGCTAGTCCCTGAAAAATATTGGGGAATGACTTGTTTTGAAGCTCGCAAACAAATAGTTGCTGATTTAGAAGCTCAAGGTTATCTAGTTAAAGCTGAAAAGCATAAGCTTAAAGTTCCACGCGGCGATCGCACGGGCGTGGTTATTGAGCCTATGCTGACTGACCAATGGTTTGTGGCGATGAGCAAGCCAGCAGCAGACGGTAAAAGCATTACGGAAAAGGCGTTGGAGGTAGTAGCTAGTGGTGATATTAAGTTTTATCCAGAAAACTGGGTAAATACCTATAACCAATGGCTTAACAATATTCAAGATTGGTGTATTTCCCGCCAACTATGGTGGGGACATCAAATTCCAGCTTGGTATTCTGATGCGGGGAAAGTTTATGTTGCGCATGATGAGGTAGAAGCTAAAATGCTAGCTGCAAAAGATGGGTACTCAGGTAATCTAAAGCGTGACGATGATGTATTAGATACCTGGTATTCATCTGCCTTATGGCCATTCTCAACACTGGATTGGACAGGCGATGCGGAGAAAGATGAAGCCAACATTGCTCTGCAAAATTATTTGCCTTCAAGCGTGCTTGTAACAGGTTTCGATATTATTTTCTTCTGGGTTGCGCGTATGGTGATGATGACTACACACATCACTGGCAAAATCCCTTTTAAACATGTCTATGTACACGGCTTAATACGTGATGCCGAAGGTCAGAAAATGAGTAAATCAAAGGGTAATGTACTTGACCCGATTGATTTGATTGACGGCATTGGTTTGGATGAGCTTATTAAAAAACGCACTACAGGCTTGATGAATCCTAAGCAAGCTGAACAGATTGAAAAGCGTACTAAAAAAGAATTCCCTGAAGGGATTGCCGCGTTCGGTACAGATTCGCTTCGCTTTACTTTTGCCTCGCTAGCTTCTCCAGGGCGCGATATTAAGTTTGATTTACAGCGTTGCGAAGGCTATCGCAACTTCTGTAATAAGCTATGGAACGCCGCGCGCTTTGTGTTGATGAATACCGAAGGTCATGATTGTGGTTTGGAAGAATGCAACACGCAGCTAGAAGGCTATTTAAGCTTTTCTCAAGCTGATCGTTGGATAGTCAATCAATTGCAACGCTCTGAGGCCGACATTGAAAAAGCCTTTACGGATTATCGTTTTGATCTTGCTGCAAAAGCGATGTATGAATTTGTATGGGATCAATACTGTGATTGGTATTTAGAGCTAGCCAAAGTACAGCTGCAAAATGGCACAGAGGCTGAGCAAAGGGCTACACGTCGAACTTTGCTGCGCGTACTAGAAACAATATTGCGTTTAGTGCACCCGATAATGCCGTTTATCACGGAAGAGATTTGGCAAACTATTGGCCCGATGTCAGGAAAGACAGGTCCAAGTATCATGATGGAAGCTTATCCAAAAGCACAACCAAACAAGTTGGATGACAAAGCTGAAGCTTGGGTCACATTACTCAAAACAGCAGTTGATGCATGCCGTAGTTTGCGTGGTGAGATGAATGTTTCCCCAGCAACCAAAGTGCCATTAATTGTTGCCGGAGATGCGACTCAATTGGCGCTTTATGCACCATATTTGAAAGCACTGGCTAAATTGGCTGATGTTGAAATCGTATATGAATTGCCGGATGCTGATGCACCAGTCGCTTTAGCGGGTGACTTTAAACTTATGCTTAAAATCGAGATTGATGTTGCGCTGGAAAAAGAACGCTTATGCAAAGAAATCGCACGTATTCAAGATAAAATCACTAAAGCAGAATGTAAGCTGAATAATGAAAGTTTTGTCGCTCGAGCACCTGTAGCTGTGGTGGAGCAAGAAAAAACAAGAGTGGCAGAGTTTAGCACTAACTTGGAAAAACTACAGATACAACTCAATAAACTGAAATAAGTATAGTCTTCTGTTAATTAAAAGGCGTCGTATGAACTGATCCCCAAATGTTGGACATTAATTTGGGGTCACTAAGCTTATTCGCTGCGTTTACGAATGTAAAAAACAAATTCTTTTTGAGGTTTAGCGTCTTCTATTTCCTCAAAGAGTTCCAGCTTATGCCCAGTTTGTCTACAAAATGCTTGAAAGTCTTTTACCGAGCCCGGGTCTGTCGCTATGACTCTTAGCACTCTTGTTGCTATCAAATCACTTAAGCCTTTTTTGCAGCGCAATATTGGTAATGGGCAGTTTAAACCGCGCGCATCAATTTCTTTGTCAAATTCCATCAATCATCACCTAGGATTATAAAATTAGGATTTAGCGACAAAAGGGTAGCCCGCCCTGCCCCAAGCAATCACACCACCCAACAGATTGTATACTGGGGTAGCACCTTTGCTAGAGAAAAAAGCAGCAGCATGTGCCGATCGTATACCACTGTGACAATAAAAAACAATGGGTAAATTGGTCTTTAAAAATTCATATTGTAAGGGAAGCAGCGATAGCTGAACGTGTTTTGCGCCAGCAATAATGCCTCGTGCGACTTCATCATCGTTACGTACATCGACCAGCAGAATTTTATGCTTAGCGATGAGTTCATATAGTTCAGCAGCTTCAATGTCAGTATAACTTGCCATCAAACAACCCTGTTATTAAATAACTTTATTTTTGAAACTAGCTTATCAGGAATCTTAACTATTTTTAACTGAATATTATTGTCAACTCTAGATGAAGAGTAGTAAAAGAGAATATTGTGTCCGTGACGGTAATCGAACCTATGACACGCGGATTTTTAATTCGTATAATTAACTAATATACAATTAATTTTAAAAATTATATCACTATGTCGTGGCCACTTTGTGGTCATATTTTTACAATCAATTACGCTAAAGATTTAGTTTAAGGTTTGTTACTAGTCCTTTTTCTTCGCTTCTGAAGTATCGGTTGGAGTATCAGTAACAGTGGTGCCAGGCTTAAACGAGGTTTTAACATAGTGATCACCTTGTTTAGCAATACGTGTTGTCCACCCAGTCTTCCAGCTTATTACTACTGCGCCATCGACTTCTTTCCAAGTGCCGTGTTTCATGGAATCACCGTGTGTACCTGAAGCACTGCCATCTTTACTAAGCAAAGCTTCAAAGCTACCGCCATGAGTGTCATAAAGTAACCATGAGCCTTCGTACTCTCCAGCCAGCACATTGTTTGAAATACCTAACAACATTACGATAGAAATTAAAGTCGCAAATTTGCTGATTCTATTTATCATTTCTTATCTCTCTATATTTATTTTAAAATTAATCTTACTTATAAATTGAACATTTTTAGTTTCTGACATGACCATGACAAGAAATTACAAATTACGTTAAAGTTTATATTTTTATTAGACATTATGATGCGCAAACCTGTGATTACCAATTCGCCATAATGAGTATTGACAACTAATCTTAATCAAAACAACCATCACAATAAAATCACAACTTCTAAGTGTAAGTAAATATCCACGTATCTTAGTGAGGTTTCATCATCCCGTCAATAATGGTTTTAACTATTTTAACGCGCATACGGCGTGGGGAAGCCATTAGGGACCAACCTAAAAATATTGCGATTTATTCCGAGCGAACTGTTATGGTTTTACGTATGGCATTTACTGGAAATCCGACGGATTAGTAGACACTTAGCCTTGCTTGCTCCAAGCCTATTCAAAGACCTGAGGGCTCGCCCCATCTAAATGCGTATGGCGTCTAGCCCTTTTATAAAACACTTCAATATAATCGAAGATATCAGCACGTGCTTTATCTCTTGTATGGTACACATGATTCCTGATTCTTTCCTTTTTTAAACTACTAAAAAAGGATTCTGCTACCGCATTATCATAACAGTTACCACGGCGACTCATGCTAGCCTGCAACTGATGCTGATCACAAAAACGCTTTCATTCATCACTATTGTAATGTGAACCTTGGTCGGAATGAACAGTCACCGGTTGCGTTGGCTTACGTCTCCATACAGCCATAAGAAATACATCAAGAACGATTTCCTTGGCTAGCGTTGCATCGATTAGTTGAATTCAAAGCCGAAAGCGGACAATTAATTTTTTGGGCGAGTATTTGATTGAGCAATTCTAACTGCATCATCAACACTCAAACCACTAAAGCATAACTCTATTGAATTAGTTTTTACAATCTGATTTAAAATTTGATGAACAGGATGCTTAAGTCGAGCCAAAACGAGATGTTTCTTTTCTTTGATGATAAATTTAAAGAACTCAAGCAAAGCCTCCAGTGTTGAGCTATCCAGATCAAAAGTTTCTTCCAAGCTAATAATAATAGTATGGATAGAGAGTCCAGCCGTAAGAGTGGTTTTCTGGATTTGACTCAAAATACGATCAGAGTTAGCAAAGAAAATTTGTTCATCAGGTCTAAAGATAATTATTCCTTCAATCGATTTGGCTTCTGTATGAACGACCATATCAACGAAATTATGACTTTCGTCTAATCTACCTAAAATAGAGATTTTTGATTCCGAAAACTGCCTTAGTATCATTATTAAGCTTATCCCTATAGCTAATAATAGGCCATCCAAGATGCCAAACAACAATACGCCCATTACTGCTGAAAATACTACTAGGCGGTCTCTGCGCCAAACGAAGTAAGAAGAGAAAAACTTATAATTTAAAGATCGGCTGACAGCGTGAATGACTATTGCAGCAAGCACTGGTTCTGGAGTAAAAGCTATATAAGGTAGTAATGTAAGTACAATTATCAAAACGACCAGCGCAGCAGTTAT
>JAYVTW010000154.1:0-14410 GCA_043788445.1 Methylophilaceae bacterium | reverse complement strand
ATTCTGGCCGTTAGGTTTGACTGGTCGAGTAGATTGGTTCTCTATTGCGCTTACCGCTATTGCTACAGTTGTAGTGATCCGTTTCAAGGTGAATGTAATCCCCGTCATTCTGACTTGTGGCGGCCTCGGCATGTTGTTTAAATTACTTACTTAAATTGAAGAATTAAATCATGATTGATTAATTTGAACCGTAAATTTACATCAGCATAAAATTTAGAACGTGACAACTTTGTCGAATACAGGCGACATTTAGCGAGATTAGGCGGGTAAAATAATAATAATAACAATATTTTAAATAAACTCTTAATCCGTTTGTCGCGAGTTCAAACCTCGCATCCCCTACCAAATTATAATCAGCTCATAATGGATTTAACCTGTTTTTATTTATAAGAAAATTTGCTAAATCCAACCCTACGAATTTCGAATCCAGTCGTGTTGCAGCAATTGCCAAGCATTAAGGGGCTAGAAGAGCATAACGCGCCACCAGAGCTTCTGTTCTCCAACCATCCAACCTTTGTAGTTCATGCTTAGGTGTGCCAGCTTTCCTTTACAACGTTACCCATGTATGTCTTAAAATTGTGCCAGCACGTTTTAAAGACAATCCCCAAGCACGGGATCTCGTAGCTTTTAGCGGTTTGTCTAGATAACTAAACACTCGTGTTTCATGTTTACCTAGTTGACACGGCAATACTTGTATTGCCGTGTCATTCAAGGGGTATGCTATCAGTCTGCTATTCTTAGATTGACCGGCATGTATCCAGACATGGCTGTTTTAAATAAACCACTACACTCACTAACATTTCAGCATTTGGCAAACTCGTCTACAAACACGTTTTTAAAATCACTTATTTTATTTTCTATAGTAAGGCTTCATGTCATCATTCACAAAACATAAATGATGAGGATAAACTGATACATTTAGACCATAGCTAGTTAGGATGGAGACTGCCTCACTCAATGTATATTTGTACTCTTACAGCTCTATTCATATAATCATCAAATCGTCTACATTTAAATGGTATGATAAATATTGGTGCACTAATTGCTTGTTAAACTTACTTTAGGCTTCAACCAATAGCAAAATGATTCCAACTAGTAAAACACTAATTAATTTTTCAAGATTTACTCAAGAAGCAAAAAAGCATTTTGGTCTAGTTAAATCAGTAGAAATGTTTAACAACCCACAATATGCAAGCAACAAATTGATTCAGGCAATCTTAACTGATAATAATGACTTAATACTTCTATCAAAGATAATTTGCGACGAATTAAAAATTGATATTCGCTTAATAGAATCTGTTGAAACATATATCAGCGAATTAAAGAAAAAGAATAATCAGATTGAATTCATCAACATGAATAAACACTATCTGCTTAAACTTACGCCTCACCTTTATGAAGTCAAAGTAGATGGCGCCTCATACCGTGAATCTATAGAAAAATTATTATTAGAAGTTGAGTCAAAAGAGAGAAGTTTTTGTATCAACCTTGCTAGGGCATTTTATCCGATATGGAGGAATGCTTATCGATTGCAGAAAGAAAAAGAAGATGAAAAAGAAATAAATCAGATTAAAGAAAAAGAAAATTTAATAAAGTTATGGAAAAATATTGATAAGGAATTTTTTTCCTCCACTGAAAGCTCTTCTTTAGATATTTACATAAAATCTATGCAAAAAATAAAAGTTTCAGATAAAGATATTGATATAAGATCAAAAATTGCTAAATTAATTACTGTTACCCTAAGAAATGATCGAAACAAAATGAAAGTAGATTATCGAAGTGCGGTTAAGGACAGCCAATTTTTATTTACAAACCCAGAGCTGAAAGAATTTTACCTGATAGTATCACGTGAATATTACCAATTTTGGATAGGTGATATTCCAAAAAATTTAATCGACTAATAAAAAATTTAATTCTAAAACTTGAAATATGATAAGCCTCTGCACCATTTAACGTGCAATGGCGGTAATATAAAAAATCAATTAGTTAAATCAACTCTTAATGCATTTGTCGCGAGTTCTAACCTCGCATCCCCTACCAAATTTTAAGTGGCTTTCATAATTTAATAAATTTAATTTAATTTCTACCTGAAGCTCTGTTGTTTTTATCGCCAAAACGCATTAAAGACAGATATTTCACCATATTGACTTAGAAAATTATCTTTTACTAAGGTAAAACTCGAAATCAGCACTGGATAGAGGTTTTGAATAGAAGTATCCCTGTCCATAATCACATCCTGCTTCAATTAAAAGTTTTTCTTGCTCGGCTGTTTCAACTCCCTCCGCAATCACTTTCAGGCCGAGTGTATGTGCCATGACTATAATAGCTTTACAAAGCACCATTTCATCGCTGTTGTCTTTGATATTGGCAACGAACGAGCGATCTATTTTAATGAAGTCTACATCAAATTTTTTCAGGTATGCTAAGGATGAATAACCGGTACCAAAGTCATCTATCGCTATTTGAATGCCAGCATGTCTAAATTCTGATAATTGACGTTTAACCTCACTCTTTGTTTCCAACACTAAACCTTCAGTAATTTCAATAATAATACTATTTTTTAGTAACTCATATTTTTCAAGATAATCAATTAATGCCTTTAAACCTGCTTCATCTTTAAATTGAACAGGCGAAGTATTAACGCTAATTTGAAAATCAACATGAATGGATTGTCGCCATTGATTAACTTGTTTCAACGCCTCAGAAAACACCCAATTCCCTATTGGAATAATCAATCCTGTTTCTTCTGCAATCGTGATAAATTGATTAGGATCTATAAGTCCATCGATTGGATGCTGCCAGCGTATTAGTGCTTCAGCTTTGTAAATATTTTGCGTGGCTAAGTCTACAATAGGCTGGTAAAGCAAATGAAACTGCTGTTCTGTTAAGGCCAGTCTAAGATTACTTGTTATGTATAGTCTTTTGTTTAGAGCATCTTGAAGTGACTCACTGTAATAATTAGAACAATTACGGCCTAACGATTTAGCGGCATACATTGCCTGATCAGCATTCTTTAGTAAAGCATCTACGTCCGTGCCGTCTCTAGGATAAAGCGTAATGCCTATACTGGTAGATATGTGCACCATTTCATCATTTAAATAAAATGGTTCCGCCATTTTTTTCAAAAGTTCTTGATTCACTCTTTCAACATCTGTTACATCTAGAAGTGAGCCTAGTATGATAGTAAATTCATCTCCTCCCAAACGCGCTACAGTATCTGTATTTCGTACACAGGTAGTTAATCTTTTGGCGGCTTGAATGAGAAGTTTATCTCCCATTTCGTGGCCTAAACTATCATTAACTTGTTTGAAATGGTCTAAATCTAAAAAAAACAAAGCTAATGGCAAATTTGATCGGTCAGTTTTTTTTAGCTCTTCATTCAAGCGATCACGAAACATATGGCGATTGGGTAATTGCGTCAGCGAATCAAAATTAGCCTGTTGCCAAATCTGATGTTGAGTGAATGCGTCTCTCTGTTTAATGTCCTTACTTTGCTTCCAACTTCTAACAATAAGTATGAAAATCACAATAATTAAAATGATTACAATGGCATAGATGAAAAAATCATAAATTTTTTGATTACCAAAACCGGACCAATTATTTACTATGGATTTTTGCTGTTCAGCATCAATTGCATTAAGCCCTTTTTGTAATATTGACTTTAAAAGTGGCCAATCATTTCTAACTGCCATTCTAATTGAAGCGGTATATGGCGTACGACCCACAATCTTGATTGATCTTATCCCAGTAGTATTAGCAATATAATTTACTATGACTATATTGCCGATATATGCGTCCACCTTTTTTGAAACGAGCGCATTCAGACCTTCTTCCGCTATATCCACCCTATAAAAGTTGATTTCAGGATGTTGCTGAACTAGCAATTGTGTAGTCACTCCCGCTTTAAAAACAGCTACTTTTTTATTCTCAAGGTCCTTAAGATTATGTATGTCATCATTGTCAGCACGTGTAAAAATTACCACTGGCATAGTTAAATACGGTTCGTTTAAAGCAACAAATCGGGAATGATTGAGTGAACGAATATTCGCAATAGCAGAAATCATATCTGCTTTCTCAATTGATGGTGATTCTTCAGCATTGATCTTTACAAATTTAAGCCCAAGAATAATTTCCAAACGATTCAGATAATCGACTGATATCCCCCTAAGCTCGTTGTTCTCGGAGACAAACTCTATCGGAGCCCAACCATGATTAAGTGCTACCTTAATATTGGGATGCTGTTTAATCCAGTCTATTTCTTCGGTTGTAAGCGTAGAAATAGATTGGCTAGTTGATTTACTTACTGAGTTATTATTGACTGCATTATCAGCAAACGAGTTTGTGGTCTCGATTACCAAAATTAAAATCAGTAGAAAAATTAAGCAATAAAAATTATGTTTATAGTTGAGCAGGCGCATTTTTTATGACTTGTTTTCTAGGTGTAAAGTGTTGAATTCACTATTTTTTTGTAAAATTTGCTATTAATCTAATATAACTTACAAACGAGAATTGCCAAACAATTAACTTCCATTGACCCAGCAAACTTTAATGTAAGAAAAATTAAATATACTAATAGGAAATTTGGCCTGACAAATACCAAGCTTTTTGATTATCTTTATTTGCTATATGCCCTAAATCAACATAAGCAGCGGTGAGGGAAAAAAATTTAGCGGGAAACCAAGCTGCAAAAAAATCTGCAGCATCGTCTTCTTGAAATCCACTTAAGTTATTTGGTTTTACCCTGTATTCCGCACCCACCAAAAAGTTGTCTGCCAGCATTACTGCTGCCGATACAGCAGGCTGCAACTGATAACCACTGTGCTTGTCGCCTCCAAAACCTAGCAACCCAAACTGATTAGCTTTAGTCGCTTGTAACGTAGCATTCAGAAGTAAATTACGTCCACCGATAGCTGCCAAATATAACTTGGTTGCAGAGAGATAGACATCAAGACCCGTTGCTCGGTCTGCACCAACCGCTTTAGGTACTTTGTCAAAATCTACGTTATGTTTTAGTTGTGCGCCAACTGCCACTTGTGGCAGCCAAGTATCCTGATCATAAACTGCATCGCCAAACAACCTAACTTTTGCCCCCAGTGTATTCATTCTAATGGCTTTGTTAGCAACCAAATCACCTAGCTGTAAACGCTGTTGACTTAACGAAATTTCGACACGATTGTCAAAACTCAAACTTAGGCCAGCTAAGTTCAATTCAAAACCTGCGTTTGTTTTGGCATGAGTATAAAAAGCTGAAGCGCCGTTTTGCCCACGCGTGCCATAACCTGAAATAAGCGCCCAGGGGGTTAATCCACCACCAGCTGAGCCTTCTATCTGCATCACTCCACCCGTTGCAAGAAGACGGTCTCCCGCTAATGCGATGTTAGGCAAATTAGTGAGCGTAATAATAACTAAGCTTAAGCTTCTTAAGATTTTTTTTGATACTAATTGCATAATTGGAATACACATTGCTAGTTCATTTTAGGAATAATATAAATATTAGCGACTTTAGCATATCAATTATGTAAGAATACTGTTCATAAAATTGCTTAATCAAAATATAGTTTGCAATAATAATGCCTCCAGTAGAATTATCCCCAATTTTTTAATTGATGAGACTAAAGAATGCAGAAGTACAAGATAGGTTTATTAGCCATAATGCTTACGATGATCTTATCAGCCTGCGCTAACAATCCCAGTAAGAATTTTAATATTCAAAGTCAATCTAGTTTGTACCAACGTATGGGAGGTTTGCCAGTGATTACAAAGATAGTTGACGAGTTTATTGATGAAGTCGCTACATCGTCACGCACGCAACGCTCGTTTAAAGGCATTAAACTCAAAAATTTAAAGGAAAATGTGGTTGCGCAACTATGCAAACTTGCAAATGGCCCTTGCGTTTATGAAGGAGAAACTATGCTTAACGCACATCATGACGCAAAAATTACGGATGCTGAGTTTAATGCTTTTGTTGATATGTTTAGAGAGACACTCAATCGTTACCTGGATACTCGAGAAAAAAATGAAATGCTAAAAATTCTAGCCCCTATGAAACGTGACATAGTGCTAGTGAAATAAAATACGCTCAATAATTTTATTCAAGAATGCACTTTAATATTTGGCATTTCTGCATCCTTAACATTATTTGTAGCGTATTTATCACAAAACTGCAATATTTTTAAAGCACATATAATTATTTATAAAGGGTTTGAGCTTGTATGGCACATAAATTATTAAAATCAAATTTAATGACAGAACTTTTTATTTTACTGTTCCTCTCACTAATAACTTTGAGTTACAACTTGACTGTTTATGCTGCTGATTTATCTTTACAAGTCACTGACAGCGCTGGAGGTGCTGTTGAAAATGCAGTAGTTTATGTCGAATCAGACACAAAATTCAGCGGCGCCCTAGCACCAGCCATGATCGGGCAACGAGGCAGGAAATTTGACCCCTTAGTTAGCGTGGTGCAAGTTGGCTCAGAAGTTTCTTTTCCAAATTATGATAGTGTAAGGCATCAGGTTTATTCATTCTCGCCAGCTAAAACTTTTGAATTAAAACTTTACTCGGGATCAATGGCTAAATCAGTCAAGTTTGATAAAGTTGGTACAGTAGTTTTAGGCTGCAACATTCATGATTTTATGTTGGCGTTTGTTCAAGTGGTTGATACGCCGTACTTCACTAAATCAGATGCTCAAGGCAAGGCAAAGTTAACTAATATTCCTGATGGCAATTATCAATTAAAAGTTTGGCACTACGCTCTTGCTAAGGAAAAAGAAATCGTGCAACAGCCAATCACTATTAAAGGTAGTCAGACAACCAACATTAGACTAACGCTCAAACCTTTTATAGTACCAAGCTCCCCGCAATAAAACTTATCGCCTTATATATGCCATTTAAAAATCTGGGATTTAAAAGCTTACAAAGTCAAATCACGGTTATATTTCTAACCCTAATTTTAGTTGTGCAGTTTGTTGGATTTATTGCAATACGAATTAGTATCGCTAAAAATGCGCGCGCATCTATTCAAGAACAATTAGATGTGGGCGAACAAGTTTTTTTAAGTTTTTTAGGTCACAACGGCGAAAGTCTTACGCAAGGTGCAAAAATACTAGCGACTGACTATGGTTTTAGGCAAGCTATTGCCAGTAACGATTCAGAGACCATTGAATCTGCATTAGATAATCACCGCACTAGAATCGCAGCATCTGCAGCTTTGTTATTTAGCCCAGATGGCAAAAGGCAAGCTGCTGCAGGGAAAGTCCCATATGAAATGGGAGATAAAGCCATTTTGTCATTAATTGAAACTGCGCAAATAGGTGGTAACGCTTACAGCATTGCGATTTTTAATAATGTTCCCTACCAATTAGTAGCGGTACCTGTTAAAGCTCCGCTAACAATTGCTTGGGTTGTAATGGCATTTGTCATTGATGATAAATTGGCTAAAAATATAGAAAATGTTACTCATTTGGAAGTGACATTTGTCACTAAAAATAAGTCTGGTGCTTGGGTAAATTCTGCAACCACAATGAACGATCAAGCATTTAAAACGATTTCAGGTTACATTCCAAAACAGTTATCACCTAAAACTATTAATTCAGAAATAAGTATTGACGGCAAAGATTATGGTACACGCTATGTGCAAGTTTTAGATAATCATGACCAAGTATTATTTGCGATTTTGCAGCGCTCGATCAGTGAAGCACTTGCACCATATAACGCTCTGCAATTAAATTTACTAATACTAACTATACTGGGCGCTTTAGTCTTTATTGCTGGAAGTATCTACACCTCAAGACGTTTAACGCAACCACTAACTGATTTGGTTAAGACGGCAGAACTGTTAGAAAAAGGCGATTATAGCATTGCGATTACGACTAAACGTAATGACGAGATTGGTAATTTGGGTCGCTCTTTTGATCGTATGCGTGAGGCTATTTCAGTGCGTGAGCAAAAAATCACCAAATTGGCTTATTGGGATAAATTAACAGAATTACCTAATCGGCTATATTTCATAGAAAGGTTAGCTGAAACTGTCCATAATTATCAAAACAGCAATCAAACGTTTTCAGTTATTGTGATGAATTTAGATCGCTTTAAGCACATTAATGATGTATTAGGTCATTCTGCTGGTGATGTGCTGTTAGCAGGCTTTGCTCAACGCATTAAAGCTAACTGTAAGAATGATAAAGATGTTGTGGCCAGATTAGGTGGGGATGAATTTGGCATTATTTTGCCAGACACCTCATCCAAAGTGGCTTTAGATATTTGTTTTAGATTGCAGGACGCGTTGATAGCACCTATTGCACTTAATGATCATTCGGTCGATATTAGTGTTGGAATAGGCATTGCAAACTACCCTGAGCATAGCAAAGATGCTGAAGTGCTGCTAAGCCAAGCTGAAATGGCGATGGATATGGCTAAATCCATGCATATTGGGACTTGTGTTTATCATAGTGGCCTAGATGTTACCAACGAAGAGAATTTATCTTTAATTAGCGAAATGCGCACAGCAGTCGAGCATAATCAACTGCGCCTATATGTACAGCCAAAAATTGACCTAATCACAGGTCAGATTTTGTCTGTTGAAGCGTTAGTGAGATGGCAGCACCCAGAACGCGGCTTAATATACCCAGATATGTTTATTCCGTTTGCTGAACAAACTGGGCATGTGAGTAAAATTAGCTGGTGGATGCTATCAGAGGCATCACGATATGCAGCGCATTGGCATGAACAGGGTTTAAATATTGCAGTTGCTGTCAATTTATCAGCACGTGATTTAATGGATATTGATTTACCAACAAAACTACAAGCTATTCTCAATCAACACAAAATATCTGCAAAATCACTATCGGTTGAGATTACCGAAAGCAGTATTATGGATGACCCTGTGCGGGCACAAATTACTGTGGAGCGCATTGCCAAAATGGGAGTAGCTTTATCTATTGATGATTTTGGAACAGGATATTCATCACTTGCTTATTTAAAACGGCTACCAGTCAATGAGATTAAAATTGATAAATCATTTGTAATGAATATTGAAAACGATGCAGATGATATTACTATCGTGCGTTCCACTATCAATCTTGGGCATAGCATGGGTCTGAAAGTAGTTGCCGAGGGTATTGAGAATCTTAACGTTTGGAAAATACTTAAAGAAATGGGTTGCGATTATGGCCAAGGTTATTTTATGTGTAAACCTATTCCGGGTGATGAACTAGTGGCTTGGATAGAAAAATGGAAATCACCAAATTAATACTGACATGAGACCCAAAAATAAATAGCAAAGTCAAATAATATGAACTCAATAGTAAATAATCAGACGCCAAATATCAAAAGTGAGCGCGTTCGTATCAATTTGATAAATGAATATAACATTCTTGATACGCCATTAGAAGATGTGTTTGACAGAATAACTGCATTAGCTGCAAGGCTAAACGCTACACCTATTTGTACTATTAGCTTAGTTGATGAACGTAGAATTTGGTTTAAATCTCACTATGGATTAGAAGTATCAGAGATCGAACGTTCACCTGGACTTTGCGCTAGCGCTATTTTGGTGGATGACTACTACGTAGTTGAGGATGCAAGTTTACATCCATTAGCCAAAGATAATACTTTGGTCACATCAGACTTTGGCCTACGTTTTTATGCTGCTGTTCCACTAAAAGCAAAAGAAGGTATTAATATTGGTGTGATATCTATCGCTGATTTTAAACCAAGAACAATTAGTGACCGCGAAATTGATGATTTAAAAACATTTGCATTAATAGTGATGCAACTCATTGAGTTACATAAATCTGCGGGCAAGATACAATCGCTTAACGCGCAGCTTTCAGCACACAATCAATCGTTACTAATTGAAGCTACTCGCGATGAATTAACAGGGCTTTTGAATAAAAGCGCAATTATGGCGAAACTCAGCCAACTGCATAAGCTTTCACAATCAGAGCAACATCCACTTGGCTTGATTGTGGCAGATATTGATAATTTTAAGAAAATTAATGATACTTATGGTCATGCTGCTGGAGACTTGATACTAATTGAAGCGGCTAAACGGATGCGCCATGCCGCTAGAAAAACTGACTATATTGGTAGAATTGGCGGGGAAGAATTTTTACTTCCTATGTGCCCATGTAATAGCAAAGAACTTGGCGACGTCGCTCAGCGTATTTTACATATCATCAGCGACAAACCGTTTATGATTGATAATCTTCAAAGTATTAACGTCACGATTAGTTTGGGTACACTCAGCCATCAAGAAACTAAGAGTATTAGTACCGAACAGTTGTTTAAATTAACAGATGATGCGCTATATGTGGCAAAAAGAAATGGCCGAAACCAAATTGCAATTGCTTAATGCATAAAAATCTACAATAAAGGCCAATAACTGAATTTTAAATATCCACTTGCTGGCCTCTACTTAGTCAGTAATTAGTCAATTGGTGCTAAGACCGTTGTTAAGAAAAGTAGTACCATGGCCCATAATAACAGCTAGTATTTATCAATAAGTTTAGTTGCAATTCTGTTTTAATCCCTTCAGCAATAACATGAATATTCAACCTTTGTGCCATTAGAATAATGGCCTCGCACAATGCATAATCATCAGTTTCTGGTAATAAATTATTAACGAAGAAACGGTCTATTTTAACTAAATCAATTGAAAATTTGGTTACATAAGATAAAGGTGAGTAACTAGTTCCAAAATCATCCAGAGATATTTGTATCTCAGCGTTTCTAAAACCAATAAGTTAGACTTAAAACCATACTAAGCGTCGGATAGCAGGCCTTCCGTAATCTTTACAGAGGTTTAAGCTATTGTGTCAAAAGCCAGACAATTACTAAGCAATATCTAGGTTCGGTAAAAAGTATCTAATGCTTTATATCCAACTTTAAAAAAATTTAAATTTTGAGTTTCAATAAGAAACATCAATAAGATTTATAGGATAAATATTTCCCGCTCATTACAATGCGCACTCTATCGCCATTAGGGTCAGGTTCACGTTGCAAATCCATATTAAAATCAATTGCACTCATAATTCCGTCACCAAACTCCTCATGGATAAGTTCTTTAAATGTTGTTCCATAAACACTTATTAGCTCATAAAAGCGGTAAATAAGAGGGTCTGTAGGTACTGCAGTGGGTAATGAGCCTTTGTATGGGGCAGTCATCAACCAGGCTATTTCAGTATCGTTGAGCTCAAATATTTTACCTATAATCTTAGCCTGATCTTCGTTTAATTTCATTTGCCCTAAACAAGCAGCTGTGACCCACTCCTTACTTAGCCCTACTTCTTTGGCTACTTCTGACCACTTCAAAGCCTTAGTAACTTTGGTGGAAATTATTTTCTCTGTGATATCGAGCCGATTCATTTATTGCTCCTAAATTTTAAATTTAAAAAAACATGCATGAAATTATTAGATTTTGTACACTTACAATCCCAAATCACTTAACCCCGGATGCTCATCTGGTCGCCGTCCTAGCGGCCAATGGAATTTTCGTTCACTTTCTTTAATTTGTAGATCATTAATAGATGCATGTCGTATTGCCATTAAACCCTCTGTATTGAACTGCCAATTTTCGTTGCCATACGAGCGAAACCAATGGCCGGCAACATCGCGCCATTCGTAAGCAAAACGCACCGCAATTTTATTATCAGTAAACGCCCATAACTCTTTAATCAGACGATAATCAAGCTCTTTACTCCACTTACGTATCAGAAACTGAACAACCTCTTCACGCCCTTTAGGAAACTCATCACGATTTCTCCACTGCGTATCTAATGTGTAGGCCATGGATACTTTTTGTGGGTCACGATTATTCCAGCCATCTTCCGCCATGCGGACTTTTTGAATAGCTGTTTTTGTGGTAAAAGGTGGAAACGGAGGACGAGCGTCATTGATATTACTCATTCATTTTTTCCTTGGTTGAAAAATTAACTGTTGTTCTTTAACTTTAAGTATACATGTCAGGTTTGTGATAGTTTTAGCAATAGTTTTCCCAGTGTTAAGGATAGCCTCAACATCAGCTTTTTTTAGTAAAGCAAGATCTCACTTTGGTACGTAACGACTAACCACCACTTTAATTTTGCTTGCGTTTATAAAAGGCATTAAAAAAAAGACTCATTATAATTTAAGGATAATAGATGCAACATTAATGGACACCAAGGTGTATTACCTCATGTAATTGAAAATTGCATCAACAATACTGAACCTAAGAAAATTAGGCGCATCTATCAGCGTCAGAATTTAAAAAGATATGGCTTACGCCTTGCATTTGTTAGATAAGAGGGTATAAAACCTCACTGCACTTAAGTCGGAATAAATAATCATTGGATAATTAAAAAAATAATGCCTAATTCCTATTAATCATCGTCGTGGTAATCTTTACTTTGAAGTACTCAAATTATTAAGAAATAAACCGCTTTAACTTCCTAAGACCCATTGTTAAATATAATTAGTTACCATCATAAATTTCTAAGTGATTCTTTGCTTGTAATAACAGTCTCAAACAATTTTGCATGGTATGTTTGCATCTTCATCAAATCCATATATTGCGCATAAACGATGATAGCCATCTGCAATCACTACTTTTCCATTGACACTATCTCTCACAAGCAATAACGGTGAAAGCAACTTTCCATTTGTAATTTTCTTTTGGTCAGCTTTGACATGTGAGTTACTTACTCCCATCAAAGACAAATTAGATGCTCGAAATATATCTTTTGCATGAAAGCTTGACGTTGGTGCTTCCTTGAGAAGATTTATATATTTTTCAACAGTTTTAGCATCATAAATGATTGATAAATAGGAACTAGCTGCCGGATAGTCATGTTCTTCTGGTACATCAAGCCATTTAATGCTAACTGCATTGCTTGGTTTGCTTGGTTTGCTTGGTTTGCTTGTTTTTGATTTAGCAGCCATCTTAATACCCTCTAATTTACGAATCGAATTGAATATAATTTGATAATACTATATCTACAACAACTTAAGAAGTTTCCGACTTAAAGAAATAATATGAGAAGCTGTATGAAAACTGGGGGTAAATTAGATTCACCGTGGGGTCGCCAAAATATCGTTTAAGTCATTGATTTGTAATTTTTTCAGGATAAAGTTCATCATAAAATACACGCAATCCCAAAAGTGATCTCATTTTATGCTGAAACATATTTAAACTTACAGAGAACATAGTGAAACGAATGTGTTAAATCTATGACTTTATGAACCAAAAAAAATTATATTGTTGTAAGATCTATAGAATGGTCGGAACGGCAGGATTTGAACCTGCGACCCCTTGTCCCCCAGACAAGTACGCTACCAGGCTGCGCTACGCCCCGATTTATTTGGCTTGGGTCTATGATAACTTACCCAGTTTATGAATTTATTAGATATCTTACAAGGTGCGCATTATAGCGCAATTAGTATGAGTATTGCGCTCATTTGGGGCTGCTCAAATAAATGTTCAATTCATTAAACGTGAATATATACCAAACAATAACTCTTAATTAAGTCTGTAAATGGCACTTGAAGTAACTATTTTGCATATATCCAATTAAGTGAACTTTAATTCTAGGCTTACCAATAAAACTTAGTGATATTGAGCGGCTATAAACCATACTACGATTGTAGTAAGTTGCAGATATATAGATTACTGCTACTCTATGGTGCAATAGGCTGAATCAGGCTTAAGATTTCCGCTAACTCTTGACGAATCGATGCAATATTAAATTGAGTCTGATGGCTGATTAAAGCAGCTTCGGCAGCTGAAGCACGCGCAGATAATAGGCTTGACTCATCAAGATTGCGATTGTCATCTTTACGTTCAACAACATCATCTAAACGATTACGCGCACCGCTAATAGTAAAGCCTTGTTCGTACAGTAACTCTCTGATTTTACGAATAAGTAATACTTCATGATGCTGATAATAGCGGCGATTGCCCCTGCGTTTTACAGGTTTTAATTGAGTAAACTCTTGTTCCCAATAGCGCAATACATGAGGTTTAACTCCACACAGTTCGCTCACTTCACCTATAGTAAAGTAGCGTTTTGCTGGTATAGGCGGCAATTGTGCTTTAGGAGTTTGTTCATGCATATTAATTCTACTTAGCCTAATGTTAATTATTTGTATATTTAAATTAACTCACCTTTGACTACAAATCTTACTTATTAGCGTAGTTTTCTTCAACTTTACTTTTTAGTTTTTGGCTCGCATGAAATGTAACTACACGACGTGCAGTAATTGGTATTTCTTCACCTGTTTTTGGATTCCGGCCTGGGCGCTCGGACTTAATACGTAATTCAAAATTGCCAAAACCTGATAACTTAACGCTATCCCCTACTTCTAGTGCTACACGGACTTCTTCAAAAAATGCTTCGACCATATCTTTAGCTTCACGCTTATTTAGGCCAACTTG
>JAYVTW010000153.1:0-11718 GCA_043788445.1 Methylophilaceae bacterium | reverse complement strand
AACGTTGGGTAATATTTCACCTGTAGAATATGAAGCAAGGCAACAAAATGTAATCAATGTCTCTAACTAATTGTTGCAGAAAACTAGACCATTACAATGCGTCTTGTTAACCACAGACAACTCTCTGCGCATGATGATTGTGTACTAAACCCAAAGATTTGAATGAAGCCAGAAAGATATTCAAACAATCTATCAAGATTTACAATGAGGTCAGGCCGCATCAAAGCCTAAAATACAAAACGCCCGATGAAGTGCATCAGGCGTTTCTAAATCAACCTAAAAAAAGGTTAATAACTGTCAACCCGTTTCAGGACGGGGCAATTATTGAATGAAATTATCCTAGAATCAGCAACAACCATATCACCAGCGCATTAACTAAAGCAAAAAAAACGGCTGCACTGCCAATGTCTTTAGCACGTTTTGCCAATAAATGATGTTCGATTGAAACACGATCAACTACCGCTTCGATACCAGAATTAAGCAACTCGACGATTAACACTAAAATCACGCTACCTATCATCATCGCACGTTCAATAGCGCCATGACCGAGATAGAACGCCAGCGGAATTAGCACGACAGACAAGAATAATTCTGTTCTAAATGCATCCTCATTAATAAATGCAGCTTTAATGCCTTCGCAACTATATCCCCACGCATTAATCAGACGACGCAAACCAGTTTTACCTTTATAAGGACTTTCCATGTGTAAAATTCCGACTTTATTAAATTTTAACTTTGTATGTGTTATTAGTATTTTAACATGCGCTATTATTATACTTTTATTAAAACAAGCAGGTTAAATGATGTCACGCAAAATAAATTGTATTAAATTAGGTATTGAAGCTGATGCCATGGATTTTCCGCCTTATCCAGGCGAATTGGGAAAACGTATTTACATGAGCGTTTCTAAGGAAGCTTGGGCAGTATGGCTTAAACAGCAAACAATGTTGGTCAATGAAAACCGCTTGAGTTTAGCTGACCCAGCAGCACGACAATACTTAAGAGAACAAACTGAGAAATACTTCTTTGGTGAAGGCGCAGATACAGCTAGCGGCTACGTGCCACCTACAAACTAGGTTGTGTATCAAAAAACTCAAGCAAACGCTTGGGTAACCATTCAACATGGCCAGGAAACGGCGACGTTACAAAACCAACGTGCCCACCTTCCTCGGTATATTCTAAGGTCACAGTGGGTGAGACCTCTGCTTGCGTGGGCAAAAATTCAGCTGGCATGAAGGGATCGTTTTTTGCATTAATAATTAACGCAGGTAGGGTAATTTTATCTAGCCATGGTTTAGAGGCATTTTTGGCATAGTAATCGTCTGCACTTGCTGCTCCGTATAAAACAGCGGTTACTGCGCCATCAATATCGTGAATAGTTCTAGCAGATTGAATTTTTTTATCATCTAATAAACCTGGAAAACGCTGCGACATCGCCAAGGCTTTAGGGCGCATAGAGTCGACAAATCTTGGTGTATAAACCCAACGGTCGAAACCTTTATCTAATGCATTGGCAGATTCGATTAAATCCATAGGAGCAGAAACAGCCGCAGCTTTGGAGATGATACTGTTGGCATGTTCACCAGATTCACCTAGCCACTTCAACAAAGCATTACCGCCTAACGACACACCAACTGCATAAATCTTAGCTTGTGGCGCACTTGCATGCACACGTGACAGCATCATTTCAATTTCTGCAGTATCACCTGCATAATATACACGTGGCAAGCGATTAGGCTCACCTGAGCAGCCTCTAAAATGAATTACTACGCCACGCCAGCCTTTGGCCTTGGTAGCCGCCATTAAGGCTTTGGCATACTGGCTTTGCGAGTTGCCTTCTAAACCGTGAAATAAAACAACAATTGGAGTGCTTTCAACAAGCGGTATTTGAGTCTTATTAATGGCATTTTCATCTACGACTTTATTAATTAAACTAGTATTATTTATCCAATCTACATCAACAAAGTCACCATCATCCAATTCCCAACGCTCACGGCGATATTGCACATCGGGCACGGAAGCGAAAAGGGCTGGATAAATTGTTTGTAGATGTCCTCCTGGCAACCAAAATGGCGCAGAATAGGGTTCTGCGCTGTACACTGATGGCGCAGCTGCAACACACAGGGAAAACATCAACAATAAATACTTCACAAATCTATATTTTTAGTCTAAATTTAGCAATGCACTAAAAGTACACAACCCTTTTTCGCAGTGTGTATATCTTTGTGATGACCACCTGCAGTAGCATAGTGGTAATCTCCTGGATAGCACAAAATACCGTCTAACCACACTTCACCTTCCACCACAAAAGATTCTTCATCGCATTGATGATGATGATAAGGAATACTGCTATTAGCAGCCAGCTTGATTAACAATGATTGGCCTGTTTCACTTTTGTGTAGCAGCTTAACTTCTACACCACTTGCGATGGTTTTCCATTCACCTTGACTAGCAAATATAAATTCATGATGCCCCGCGCCCAGTTTAATGCGGCTCATCAATTTTTGCTTAATTCGGCTGGCAACCTCTGGTGCTGGTGCTGTCGGTAAGAAACTACTGGCAATTGCGCCGTTAATTTCATCGCTTAGTATTCTGTTCATTTCTTGCTTTGATCTATTCATTTTCATTCCTAGTCTTCCATCTTGGCTAACATCAACGCTGCTTTTAACTTGGTTTGTGCGCGTTTAATATTCGATTTTACTGAACCTAGCGGCATACTCATTTGTTCAGCAATATCTTCATGCGTTAACCCTTTAAAAAAAGCCAGCGCAATTAACTGTCGTTGTGTAGCGCCTAATGCATTCATTGCTTCATAAAGTGCTGAGTCACGTTCCAAAGTAAGCAAGTTTTCAAGCGGTGCAGAAGCAGCTTCTGAATGTACGACTAAATCTTGCGGTTCAGGATGCGATTCAGCTTCATCTAAACGTCGTAGCACATCGATGGCACGTGAGCGACAAATCATCATCAACCAAGCAATAGTAGGGCCACGTGTAATATCAAACCTTGGCGCTTCTTGCCAAGCTTGCAAGTAAGTATCACCCACCACATTTTCCGCTAAGTCATGACGGCGCGTAATTTTTAGTGCAAGCCCATATACTTTCGGTAAAGTAAAATCATATAACTCGGCAAGTGAGGCCTCATTTCGTGCCACCATTCCTTTTACAATATCGCAAAACCTATCAGTACCTTCATCGCCAGTCATGTTAAGTTTAGCCACTATATTTTCCATACCACTATTTAATGAAGCAAAGGAAGAAGTATAACCTTTTGCTTCAATGGTTAATATTGTTGGCACAATAATATTTAGCATCATTAATCTGAATTAACTGCTTGTAATTTATTACTTTTTACTGGCAACTGCATCGCCAATAGCTATTTCAATATCATTATAAATAGTGGCTAGCCTCGCCAATAATTTATTGTGTACAAAAAGTCTCATTGTTCTTTAATCAAATTATTCTAAATATAGGTTAATGATGTTGGTTTAACGATTAGTTCGATTAAACCAACAAATTCGTTTCTAATTAAATTATTTACTTAAGCTAGTTGGTGGTACAGCATCACCCGTTGTCGTTTCGATTTGACGATACATTGGCGCCAGCTTTGCTAACAATTTATTTTGTGCTGAAAACGGAACATTATGTTTGTCCATTGCAAATTGAAACTGCTCAACAAGCGCATTAAATGCTTCACGATTCACTTTCATGTTTGCATGTGCAGTAGCCATATCACGACCTGGATACTTACATCCTCCATTCATTAGTTCGCACATTTGCTCTACCAACATGGCTTTAATAAAAGCTTGTTTCTCGTTATCAAAAAATGGTTTAGTGCGAGGGTCTGCCACTAAGCCGATCATGAAGTCATCCATGATTTTTACTAAGCCTTCTTTACCGCCAAAGGCTTTAAAAGTTTCAGTGCCTTTCATTGGCGTATTACCCAAATTAGCACTTGGAGTTTCAGGTATTTGCATTTCTGCCATGGCAGACAATGAAAGAGTTAACGTAGCACTCATTAACATACTTGTTATGAACGATTTGATTTTAAAATTCATTTTTGTGGTCCTTAAATGGTTATACTTTTTTAACTATCAACATTTACATAGCTGGAATTAGCTACTGTTTTAGAAGCCGACTTGAGCTGAAAGATAAACTGCGCTCTGTTTGCCATAATCAGCACCAACTGGCGCTACAGTTGCAATATTTCCCAGATAAACATAGGCTGCTGTAAGTGAAATATTTTTTGTAGGCGCATAAGCAACAAATAAGTCAAAAGCATCGTCTTCTTTTAAGTCAACCACATTTGCACCACCAAACAAAGCTGCATTAGCGGGGCTTTTTAGATTATCAGGCTTCATACGATATTCCGCGCCTACTGCTAATTTTTTATCTAATAGATAAGCCGCTGACAACTCTAACTCTGGACGATAATTATCATTTCGACTGCCACCAAACCCTAATAAACCTAGTTGATTAGCTTTTGTGGCGCGTAATGTAGCGTTTAGTAATAAGTTTTGGTCTAGCATTAATTTAGTAGCTGATACATAAAAATCAACACCACTATCTTTTTTTGCACCAATCACAGCACTCTTTATAAAATCACCGTCATGGTTCTTTTTATATTGCACACCCACAGCAACTTGTGGCATCCAAGTATCAGCATCTAAAACAGCTTCACCCAATATACGAAGTTTTGCACCAACAATCGTTTGTGAAAGCTCATCACGACCAATTACATCAGCACCTAAACCTTTGCTTACCTTGTTGCGTAAATGACTAATATCAAACTTTTGCTCAGCTACTGACAGCTCAAATCGATCGTAAAAGCCTACTGTTACACCATAAGTTTGTAATTTGAAATCATCAGTTGGCGCATAGGTGTAATGCACATTGGCACCGATTTCGTTATTGGTTCCGTAACCACCAATAAATGCCCAAGGTGTTAAACCACCACCTGCTGCACCTTCTACCTGCGAAACACCACCTGTAAGTAATAATTTATTACTTAAAGATTCTGCCTGAGCTAAGTTCTGAATTCCAACTAACAAAGGCGCCGCGAGTAATAGGCTACTTAAAAGTTGCTTATGTCTAAATGAATGTAGCATTGCCGAACTCCCATTATTTTTACGTTATTTAGTAATAGATATTTAATCGTTATTAAACGAATTTACTTATATACGGTAAAAAACCACAGATGGATGCAAATTGGGCAATAGAAAAATAAAAGCCCGCAATTTGCGGGCTTTATGCTAAATATTTCGTAAAAGTTTAAGGCAGCAAGGTCTCACGTTCCATCTCTTGCACACTAGTATGGCGCACATCTTTACCTTTCACCATATACACCACATATTCTGCAATATTTTTTGCGTGGTCACCAATACGTTCAACCGCCTTTGCCACAAATAATACTTCTAGTGACATTGAAATAGTACGTGGGTCTTCTAACATGAATGTTATTAACTGGCGAATCGCAGCAAGAAATTGCTCATCTACTTGCTCATCTTGTCTGGCGACTTCTACCGTTTTACTCACATCTAAACGCGCAAAAGCATCTAATGAAGTACGTAACATCTCTCGAACCAATGTTACCATGGTTTTAATTTCGTTAAACCGTGGCTTAAACATTCGGTCTTCTTCGTAGATTTTCAGGGCTGTACGAGCAATTTTAGTTGCCTCATCGCCAATTCGCTCTAAATCAGTAATAGTTTTAACAATACTCATTACCATGCGCAAATCACCAGCCGCTGGCTGACGACGTGCAATAATATGACTACAGTCTTCATCGATTTGAACTTCTAATTCATTCACGCGATGGTCGTTCGCCATAACTTCTTTAGCAAGTTTGGCATCAGCTTTTACCAGTGCTTCTAAAGCATTAATAATTTGGTTTTCAACCAAGCCACCCATTTCCAAAACTTTAGCGCGCACAGCCTCTAATTCAGCGTCATATTGCTTAAATATATGCTCAACTTGCATGATTTATCCTAAGCCACTTTATATTAATCGAAAATTATATTAGACACACTATGTGACAGTTTAATGAAAAAAATTGTTATCCGTAAAAACACTAGCTCACTTTTTTATAAGTTTTAACGCCATCTACGGTTGCTAACAGTAATATATTTGCTGGGCGCGCAGCAAATAAGCCATTAGTAACTACACCAACAATTTGATTAATTTTAGATTCCATTGCAATAGGGTCAATAATACTTAAACCATATACATCTAAAATCAAATTGCCGTTATCAGTAGTAAAATCACGTAATTTTGGTTGACCACCAAGCTTAACTAATTCTCGTGCGACATAGCTACGCGCCATTGGTAACACTTCTACTGGTAGTGGAAATTTGCCCAATACTGGTACATATTTAGTTTCATCACATATACAGATGAACTGTTTTGCACAGGCTGCGACTATTTTTTCACGCGTTAAAGCACCACCACCACCTTTTAGCATATGCATGTGCTCAGTAATTTCATCTGCGCCATCCACATAGATTTCCATGCCATCTACACTGTTTAAATCGAATACTTCAATACCGTGGCCACGTAAACGTTGTGCAGTTGATTCACTACTGGCAACTGCACCATCTATTTTGTGTTTTACCTTAGCTAACTCTTCAATAAAGAAATTTGCTGTAGAGCCGGTACCCACGCCAATAACGCCTTCTTTAACATATTCGACAGCAGCTTTTGCTACTTGTTGCTTTAATTCATCTTGAGTAAATGCCATTTACTAAATTCCTTATATTTTCTTTATAATTATTACTAAATAATATGATACACCTCATAAGATCTTTGTTAAAACAGCGACTTTATTAAAATAACGTTATTGTTGAAATAACTAGCAAAAAAACTACCAATTGAAAACAACCTAATGAAAAATGATTATATAGACTTACCCACTTACACCAGAAAAATTAAAAATTCGCACGTATATGATGTGGCCAAAAACACACCTCTAGAGTTTCAGCCTAATTTATCTGAACGCATGGGCAATAAAATTCTGCTTAAACGCGAAGATATGCAGCCAGTATTTTCATTTAAATTACGTGGCGCTTACAACAAAATGGCAAGCCTACCCGCGGACGTACTCAAGCGCGGGGTGATTTGTGCCTCAGCTGGCAACCATGCACAGGGCGTAGCTTTGGCCGCACAAAAATTGGCTTGCCGCGCTGTAATTGTGATGCCGACAACTACGCCATTAATTAAAATAAATGCGGTTAAAAACCGTGGTGCAGAAGTTTTGTTGTTTGGTGATTCTTACAGTGATGCTTATGTGCGTGCATTAGAATTAGAGAAATCTGAGCGACTCACTTTTGTTCATCCTTATGATGATCCAGATGTTATCGCTGGACAAGGCACCATAGGCATGGAAATTTTAGAAGCCTATCCAGAATCTATCCATGCCATATTTTGTTGTGTAGGTGGCGGTGGCTTGCTTGCTGGTGTTGCCGCTTATGTCAAAGCTATGCGCCCAGAAATCAAAATGATTGGCGTTGAAGCACTAGATGCTGAAGCGATGACTAAATCACTAAAGCTCGGTGAGCGCGTGATGCTGGAACAAGTCGGATTATTTGCCGACGGTGCCGCCGTGAAGCAAGTGGGTGAACACACATTTAATTTGTGTCAAAAATATGTTGATGAAATGATAGTCGTTGATAACGATGCAATTTGTGCGGCAATTAAAGATGTATTTGAAGATACGCGTAGCATCTTAGAACCTGCTGGTGCATTAGCGACTGCTGGTATTAAAGAATATATTAAACGCAATAATTTAAAGGATGAAACGTTAATTGGTATCGCCTCTGGTGCGAATATGAACTTTGATCGCCTGCGCTTTATTGCTGAGCGTGCAGAAATCGGTGAAAGTCGTGAAGCAGTGTTAGCAGTGACAATTCCAGAAAAGCCAGGTACCTTTAAGACCTTCTGCCGTTTACTAGGTAATCGCAATATTACTGAATTTAACTATCGCTACTCTGATACGGTCAATGCGCATATTTTTGTCGGTATTGCCATCACGCAAACTAGCGAAGCCACACACCTTGTTAGCGCATTGCAAACAGAAGGACTACCGTGCATTGACTTAACCCATAATGAAGTAGCGAAACTACATTTACGTCATTTGGTAGGTGGCCATGCCCCCCAAGCGACAAACGAAGTGATTTTTAGGTTTGAATTCCCTGAAAAACCAGGTGCGCTAATGAAGTTTTTAGATGCAATGGGGCAAAACTGGAATATCAGCTTGTTTCACTATCGTAATCACGGTGCTGATTTTGGTCGTGTGCTAGTTGGTATGCAAGTACCGCCTGATGAGCAAAACGAATTTACAAATTTCTTAGAAAATTTAGGTTACCCATACTGGGATGAATCGCATAACCCAGCCTATGCCTTATTTTTAGGTTAATTTATATAAATATTCGATTAAAAGTGTTGGTTTATTACAAGCAATTGATTGCTAGTCATAGAAATTTTAACTAATCCACTCACACATAGACATTAAGTAATTGTTTTTTATATAATTATTAATGAAATAATTGTGAGTAGTTCTTGGATTGTAGTATATTTGCTATACTATTCTGTATAGTATTTTTGAACCATATCCATTTAAAACTGCCAATGACCTTTTGTTTTACGTCATATTTCAGGAGAAAAAAACAATGAAGTTTATCCACGCCATTCTTGTAACTGCAATTGCTTGTTCGGTTTGTCTAGAAGCATCTGCTAGCGACTCAGGCAAGGCATATGTTACCAATCAAGATGGTAATGTTTCTATCATCAACCTGGCAACTATGGAAAATTCTGGCACAGTAGATACACAAGCAGTTGGTACACGTGGTATTGGAATTACCGATGATGGTAAATTCTTAATTACTGCCAACAAAGATGAAGGCACCATTTCTGTAGTGGAATTGTTGACGAATAAAGTTAAAAAAATTGCAGTAGGTAAAAATCCAGAGTTTGTACGCGTTTATAAAGGCTTGGTATTTGTCTCGACAGAACCAAGTTCAAATGGTGGTCCACCAACAAAACTAGGTGAGGCAGTAAAAGAAGAGGCTAGTGACGCCGATGACAATAAAATACCAGCACGTATTGCCGTGGTAGATTTGAAAAAAGGCAAAAAAATCCGTGAGATATTAGGTGGTCCAGAAACTGAAGGCGTGGAGTTCTCAAAAGATGGTAAACAAATCATCATTACCAACGAAGCTGATAATACAATTACTGTAAATAGCTATAAAACTGGCAAACTTATCAAAACGGTTAAAACAACTGAATACGGTGATAGACCACGTGGCATTAAAGTTTCACCAGATGGTAAAAACTATATAGCCACTTTAGAGTTTGGTAATAATTTTATTGTATTAGATAAAAATTTTAATCACGTGAAAACTGTTGCAACGCCTGCAGCTCCTTATGGTGTGTCGTTTGACAGAAAGGGCGAGCGTTTATTTGTAGCAAGCAGCAAAGGTCAAAAACTTACTGCTTTTGATGCAAAAACATATGAGAAAATCAAAGAAATTGACGTGGGGAAACGCTGCTGGCATTTTTCATTTACCCCAGATGATAAAAATATTTTATTAGCCTGTGGTAAATCTGATGAAATTCTGGTGATTGATACCGAGAAACTAGAAGTGACCCAACATATTGAAGACAAGCAATTACCTTGGGGTATTGTAACCTACCCTAAATCTATGGGTAGTTTAGATAATCCATAAACGACTCTTAGTTAAACTTTAATTATATAGCCTCGCAATTTCGAGGCTATTTTGTTTGTAATAGAAGAAGACTTTTAGTTTAGTTTAGCCATAATCAACTTCCAATCTCTTGGGTCTACCGGTGTTATAGATAAACGATTGCCACGCTGTAAAATCCTCAAATTCGCTAACTCAGGTGTTTCACGCATTTCTTTTAAACTCAATAAACGCGTTTTACGCACTAGCTTTACATCTACACTTACCCAACGTGGTGTTTCCTGTGTAGCTTTAGGATCAAAATATTTGTGTCCGGCAATAAACTGTAAGCGATCTGGATAAGCCAAAGAAGAGACTTCTGCAATTCCCGCAATGCCAGGCACATCACAATTAGAGTGATAAAACAGCACTCCATCACCCACCTTCATTTGATCGCGCATAAAATTTCGTGCCTGATAATTACGGATTCCATACCAATCTACGGTTTGGTTCAGCATCGCTGCTAAATCATCTATAGAAACATCGGTAGGTTCAGACTTCATTAACCAATAACGCATTTTTACTCTCAAGTTTAATAATTTCTATTATCATAACTAAGTTAGCTAAATGAAGGCAGAGATAATGGCAAAAAACGTTGATAAGAATGTGCTAGGCACAACATTACAAGTATGTAGCTTGGAGCCACTTACTGGTTTTAATCGCTCTGGTTGTTGTGAAACAGGCCCAAGCGACCTTGGTAGTCATACCGTATGTGCACAAGTAACAGATGAGTTTTTAGCGTATTCAGTTTCGCGTGGTAATGATTTAACAACACCAAGGCTTGAGTACGGATTTACAGGCTTGCAAGCCGGCGATCGCTGGTGTTTGTGTGCAGCGCGCTGGCTTGAAGCCAGTGAAGCTGGCTTTGCACCGCCAGTAGTGTTAGAAGCAACTCATGAAAAATGTTTAGAGACAGTGAGTTTAGGAGATTTGAAATATCACGAACTACGTTGATTTTATTTTTTGTGGTGTTGCCTGAGCCTGCATCCTGAACCAAAAAGGTTCAAGAGGTAGCAGCCTAAAGCGCATTAGGTACACTCACCAAGAGTATCTTAAAAGACCACTCAGTTTAGAGCGCGCACACAGCAACCTGATTAACCGCAACCTATGCCAGAGACTAGTTCAAGGAATTTACGACTCAAGCAACACCACAAAAAACAAACTATAAATTACTAGTTAAACATATCAACTAAATAACGAATATTAAACAACTTAATTATAAAGCCTTAAATTAATACTGTTTAATATTTTAAGAAAATTAGAAGATTTTTAATACATCATGAGTTTAAATAAACCATAAATAATTATTTGTCAGACTTAGCCAACTGCACATCAATACTGTCTTGCATTTTATTCAGCCTACGTTTAATGTCACCAACATCAACATTGCCACTTTTGGTGTTGAGTAATTCATGTGACAAATTTAAAGCTGCCATAATCGCTATCCTTTCAACACCAATGACTTTACCTGAATCGCTTATCTCGCTCATTTTTTTATTGAGGTAACTCACTGCGCTTAACAAACCCTCGCGCTCCTCCTCGGCGCAAGAAATAGTAAACTCACGCCCCAAGATTTTAACGTCAACAGCTTTACTAGAACCTGTATTTAAGCTCATTTAAGCTCCGATGCCACGGTTTCATTTACTGCATTATCAGCTGGCAACTTCTGCATCAGCACCTCTATTTTAGTACTCGCAAGTTGCATATTAGTTTGGAGTTTGTTTAGATGCTGTTGTGATTGGTCGAGTGTTTGACGCAATTCAATATTTTCTTGTTTTAATGACGAGCAGAAACTTAGCAACTGCATTAATTTCTGTTCTAAAGTTTTTAAATCCGCATCCATGTACTCACTATAATTGAAAAAAATTATTATAGTCAATAGGTAACACGTATTTTTCAAAGTATTACTGCATGTCGCCACTAAAATAGCATTTTTATCTTAATGAATAAAACGTTACAATAATTACTTAGTTGTTAGGTGCCTTCAT
>JAYVTW010000152.1:0-2604 GCA_043788445.1 Methylophilaceae bacterium | reverse complement strand
TATCAAGGCAAATCCTATCATCAGAATGCCTTGTGGTTCTGTACCAATAAACAGGTGGTGAATAACTTCTCCAATTACACCAATGCCTAAAAGAATAAGCATTGTGGCACTCCAGCGGGCAGCGTTTTTTGATACCTTACAGATTTTCCTACCGCTAAAAAAGCTACTATATATCCAGATGCGTCAGCCAGCATATCAAATGAATCTGCTAATAATCCAGTTGAATGCGCAAAATACCAACCCACGATTCCAATAAAAAACATGGTTAAATTTGCGATAAAGGCTAACTTCATGCGCTGACGATCAATTTCATTGTTATTAATTATCACATTTGGACTTTCTTAAAATTTGAGGTTATATTACATGGAAAAATAATACTCAATTTCTGTCAACTCGACTAAAAGTAGCCAAGCGGAGCTTAACCTCTAAGAATGCTTTCAACAACACATAACAAAAAAACATACTCAATTTCTTAAGGTACATGAATGGATAACAAAGAGCCAAGTGTTAAAAGTAATGCTGAAGACCAACAAGTGGCTGTGCTGATTAATCAGAACATTGAAAGCGTCTTGGCTTTTTATAAGCGTGAAGAACAAAAACTTAGCCGCTTTCAATTGTTCATAGAAAAATGTACCGATATTATCGGACAGCCCTATTTTCTTGGCCTAATTCTGTTATTTGTAGCATTATGGATAATTGGGAATCAAATGGTGGTGGCTCTAGGTTGGCGTGAGTTTGACCCAGTTCCTTATGTAGCGCTTCAGGGAGTAGTGAGTCTTTGTGCTTTGATTACAACAACAATTGTGCTCATCAAGCAAAACCGCTTAGGCAAATTTGAAGAACAGCGTGCGCATCTTGAATTGCAAGTAATTTTACTGACCGAACAAAAAGCCACTAAGCTCATCAACTTGATGGAAGAGTTACGAAAAGACCTGCCTATGGTCAAAAACCGACATGACACGGAAGCTGAAGCGCTTCAACAGCCGACGAATCCAGATCAGGTATTAGCAGCTTTAGACGAGTGGCATGAATCAGTAAAGTCTCAGTGATTATTGACTATTAAGTTCTAGCTATAACCATCAACCTACAGAAATACTTCACAATCAAATTAAGGTGAGCAAAGATACGCTATATTCACTTAGTTACATTCTTTTTTGATGCTTCATCAGGAAATACATCTGACTATAAACAAAGCGCTATATGCCAATGCTTAAGATAAGAAGTTACGAGCTGTTGCACTTCTTTACTAGACTTTTTAATTAATTCATCCCGTAATTCGACAGCATCAGGATCTCCTTTTTTGGCAGCTAACTCAGTCCACATCAAATAAAAAATCTAGGACATATTTATGGGAAAGCCACTGGTAAGGACTGTGTGGCTTGTCATACTAGTTGACAAGAACCAACTCCTTTTGGCAGAGAATTTAAATTACCTAGCGATACCTTGGGTGAGCGACAATTGCTTACATTTGCGGCGATGGCTCATATACCTAGCCTTGCTTGTGGACTATACCTTGCTAAAAAAACTGACTTGATTACGCCCTGCACCTTTAGCGTTATACATGGCTTCATCAGCATTTTTAAGTAACCCTCTAGGAGTTGCAGCATCCATTGGGTAAAAAGTAACCCCTAAACTACAAGATATATTGGCAGCTTTATCTTTTAGGTTAAATGGTTTTGCTAGTTCTTGAACGATTTTTTGACTCAGTATTTTGATGTGATCAATACCCGCAACGTCAGTTAAGATCACTGTAAATTCATCTCCCCCTATTCGGGCTACCGTATCCGCTTTTCGAACACACGCATTGACGCGTTTCGAGACTTGCTGCAGTAAATCATCCCCCGCATGGTGACCATGCACATCGTTGACCGCTTTGAAATAATCTAAATCAATGAACATCAAAGCGAGGGGAAGACCTGTTCTATCCGCATGCTTAATGCCTTGCTCAAGTCGATCTTGGAATAGTCGTCGGTTAGGCAAACCTGTCAGCACATCATAATTGGCTTTATGCCAGCTAAACTCTTCTGTCATTTTACGTTCTGTGATATCGCGTGAAGTGCCAACTACAGCTTCTACCTGATGATTTTTGTTTAAAACCGGAGCCAGAATGTATTCAAATACGCGCTTTTGCCCAGCTTTAGACAGATGCACGATTTCACCAATAATTTTTTTCTCCGTATCAATCACTTTTTTAAGCCACTGGTGTATTTCTTCAGCAAAAGTCAATTGAAGATCAAGATATGTTTTACCGATTAATGTTTCCTGCGTCATCTCATAAATGTCCAAGCCTGTTTTATTTACAAAGGCAAACTGACGCTCAAGATCGAAGATGAAGATTTGGTCTGGTGATGCCGCAAGTACGGTGCTAAACAGGCGGCTTTGTGATTCTTTCTCCTCTGCGTAACTCGAAATAGATTCTGCAATAGCTTGATCAATCGCTTCATTAAATCGGGTGAGATCTTCGATAAAACACTGTTGGAATTTCGGGTTAGACTTAGCCCATAGTGCTAACACGCTGGCTCTTAATGCACGAAATTCTGAGACCATTTCGTGAATACTAAATCCACTTACAAAACGATCAAATCCGTGACCTACTGAAGCATT
>JAYVTW010000151.1:0-6756 GCA_043788445.1 Methylophilaceae bacterium | reverse complement strand
GTTTTTCTAGTTTGGTTGTGGTTTAGTCTAAAGCTAAAGAAAAGAATTGGCGGTTATACCGGAGATTGTTTGGGTGCTATGCAGCAAATCACAGAAATTACTTTTTATCTGGGAATATTGGTATGCAGCTCTTTTTAATTCGGCACACTACACCGCAAGTAAAAGCTGGGCTCTGTTATGGCCAAAGCGATATTGATGTAACGGCTAGTTTTAGTGAGGAATTAAACGATATAGGTGCTAAGCTCGATAGCATTAAATCGAGTGGAGTAGAGTTACATGCAATGGTGACTAGTCCTTTGCAACGTTGTGTTAAATTAGCACATGCGCTTAATCTAAAGCTCGTGCTAGGCGAAATTCTTGAAGACCATCGTTTAAAAGAGCTTAATTTTGGCGATTGGGAATTGCAAGCTTGGGATGCAATTCCTCGCACTGAATTTGATATTTGGGCAGATGATTATGCAAATTTAGCACCACCCAATGGTGAAACTTTTGCAGAATTACATGAGCGAGCTAAAAGCTTTATTGCGGAACTAAGTGAGCACTCACAACCACATAACATCGTGGTAGTTACCCATGGCGGCATGATACGCGCCATGTTGGCTGAGGTGTTGCAGATTCCACTTAAGCGTCTTTTCCGCTTTCAAATTGATTATGGCTCAGTCACACATTTAGCTTTTGATGGCGCCGTACCTCGTATTGTTAAGGTAAATAGTTAAGGTTTCGATGCCATTTTCTAAACACTCCTAGCTGTGCATGGATGGTAGGCAAAATCGAATTACTTTCCAAATATTAAATAATCTGACCCAGACACCTTACTTGCCTAATTGCGTATGAAAGCGGTCGCTGCAACGAGTAAACAAGCTGGCGCGACCCATTACATGGCTAAAATTGGCTGGTCTTTACGTATAAAAAATTCAATTTGATGATATCGAAATTCGGCAAGACAATTTGAATAGATTAACCGATTGTTTAGAGCAACATTTAAACTGTAACTATCAAATAAAATTGTTTATGCTTTTCATAGTTAAAAACATTGAGTTAAGAGCTGTTAATGTAGGAGTATTCTGATACTAAACTGAGCATTTAACTGATAAGATATAATCTTAGCTTAAGGCAGAATATAATCTGCAGTAGCTAATTAATCACTAATTTTTGGAGTTTAAAATGAACAATTTATTTAAAGTACTTTTACTTGTTATGTTTTCTGCATCTGTTGCTGCCTGTAATACCGTGGAAGGTGCTGGGAAAGACATTAAAGCAGGCGGTAAAAAGATTGAGACTGAAGCAGCTGAGCATAAATAAACTCGCTTAGCAAAAATCCTTTCAAGCGATGGACTTAAATGTTAGTAGCTATATTTAATTTATAGCTGCTAACATTTGATTTTGATGATTTTTATTTCAACACGAGCGGTAAGCCAGCAACAATATACTTCACATTAGCACAAAGTTTTGCAACTGACTGATTTAAGCGACCTTGCTCATCCTGAAATTGGCGATTTATCTCCCCAAGCGGCACAATACCCATGCCCACCTCATTACTCACTAAAATAACTTCACCCACTAAATTAGGCAAAATATCTAGTAAAGCTTGTTTTTCTTGATCCCAATTTACATCTTCACTAAGTGCGCAATCGGGACATATACACTGCGCCAGCCAAAGTGTTAAACAATCTACGATGACACATCCTCCGTTCTCAGTTTCAGTCTTAATGGTGTTAGCTAAATTAAAAGATGACTCTACAATCTTCCAGTGTTTGGGTCGGCGATCTCTGTGATGTTGCACCCGTTTTCTAAACTCATCGTCATAGATTTGAGCAGTCGCAATGTAGGTCACTGGTAAACGAGACATGATGGCGAGCTTCTCTGCATAAGCACTTTTGCCAGAGCGGGCGCCGCCTAAGATTAAGTGTGTGCTCATATTGTTGCCTCCACTAATGATACTGCAGCCTGACTCAGACTCCATTGTTGAATAATTAGCTGTAATTGCATTAAGCCATGAGTAATCACTGATGGCCCAGGTTGTAAAATATCTGCTGATTTTATTTCTCTTACAAAGCCGTTTTTTACGGCAGGAATTTTGCTCCAACCTGGCCTAGCCATTACTTGTTCGGCTTGGAACTTTTTACCACACCAAGAACCAATAATAATATCAGGCATACCTGCTAATACCTGTTGTTGCGTTACTATACGGTTAGCTGCTGAGTGTTGGCTTATCAGTTCTGGAAAGCAATCTTGACCGCCTGCAATTTCAATGAGCTCTGCGGCCCAGCGTATGCTACATATCATGGGTTCATCCCACTCTTCAAAATAGACTATTGGTCTACGTGGTAAAAGTTTAGCAGTTTCATGCACTGTTGCCATAGTTTGCGTCAGTTCAGCAACGAGTAAATGTGCTTTATCTAATGCACCAACTAGTCTACCTGTGGTGAGTATCATGCGTAAAATTTCATCTACGCTGCGCTGGTTAAACATGTGGACTTCAACCCCAGCTTTAATGAGTGTCGATGCAATATCAGCTTGTAGATTTGAAAAACCTATTACCAAATCAGGTTTTAGTGCCAAGATTTTATCTATTTTAGCGGTAGTAAAAGCGGAAACTTTGGGTTTTTCTTTTCGAGCGATAGCGGGACGCGTGGTATAGCCAGAAATACCAACAATGCGATCTTGCTCGCCTAAAGCGTAAAGTACCTCGACGGTTTCAGTGGTTAAGCAGACGATACGCTGGTACATTATTTATGCCAGATATTTTCTGAAATCATGTCACTTAAAGGTTTTCCCGTTATCCAGCCTGTTTCTACTAACATGGGTTGTTCGTAAAACTTATCTACATGCCCCAAGCATAAAATGGCAACAGGTTTGGCGCCTTGTGGGATTTGTAATAACATGGCTAATTTAGTTGGTTCGAACATAGAAACCCAGCCCATGCCAAGGCCTTCTGCGCGTGCAGCCAACCACATGTTCTGAATTGCACAGCTTACCGAGGCTAAATCCATTTCGGGTAATGTGCGACGACCAAAAATATGTGTTTCTCGGTGGTCGCATAATGCGGCGATGATGACTTCCCCGCATTGCATAATGCCTTCCACTTTTAAGCGCATAAACTCCGCTTCGCGCGTTACACTTTCGTTTTCTCCCAGAGCTTGGGCGGTATTAAGACGTTCTTGCTGCACTTGTTCGTAAATTGCTTTACGTAAGTTTAAATCTGTAATACGAATAAATCGCCAAGGTTGCATTAAACCCACGCTGGGGGCATGGTGTGCAGCAGCGAGTAGTTTGGCTAATATTTCGGGATCAACAGGTGCTGGAACAAAGTGACGCATGTCTCGGCGTTGTTCAATCACCTTATAAACAGTCGCAATTTCAGTATCAGAATAACGTAATATAGTCATCAGTCAAATTGAAGCAGTTAAAAACTACGCTGCTGCTGCCACGAAGTTAGATAGAAAATAGAAATGTAGAAAAATTACAGTGATACTGCCGTGCTGGATTACCACCTCACCATGTCCATACTTGGCTGCAGCCGTGGCTATCGGTATTAACGGTGATTCAAATAAGCACTGAAACGTATGCGCAGCAATATTTTTGCTGCATAAGTGCATGATGAGGTACTTCTTTAATTTTATTAATCATGTACCAAACAGTTAAAATGTCTATAGCTACACTACGTTTAATGTGTGCTAACAATGTTAGCATTAGGCAAACTAATAATCACGCGGTGGACAATCCATGCCACAACAAGGTACATCATGGCATAGCCCACGTATGGAATGTAATACTGCGCTACTGCTTGTGAAAATTGTACTATGGATAAAGTCGTTACTTTGTCAGAAAATGCGTACCAAAATGCATTAGATAAAACAAAGGATATACTTATTGCGGTTAAACCAGCAGTAAAATAATGCATAGAAACAGATAGTTGCTGATGCTCAGCATCAGGATGCTTAGCCAACCAACGACCAGCACCCCACACCAATGCATAAGTAGGAATTAAACCCCAATAACCAAGCGACATGCAGTAATCCGAAACGCCTTTCCAGCCAAGCGCATAAAAGTCCATTGCAAATGCTGCTGTAATCGCAATACCTAACCAGCTTTTACGAACGATTAGTAAACCACCTAAAAATAAAACGGCTAAAGTAGCATCAGGTAAGTATATGTTATCTCCAAAGTGATTAGTGCGAGTGAGTAAAATAGCCGCTATAAGACCTAAACTTAGCCAAAGTGATTGATTTTTTTTTGTTAACATCGATTATTCCTACCAACAGATAAACTTAATTAGTGAATTGTAAACCCTACTCCGCAGATTAGCTAAAAATTTAATGGTTTGATTTTAGAACTCGGCTTTCATGCCTAAACGAAATGTACGTGCAAAATCTACAGGGTAAATGATGTCATTATCAATTTGAATAGAGTTGTTATGCGCAAAAATATTAGTCACTGCAGCAAACCATTTCAAGTTTTTGAATGAATAGCTTAGCGCCAAATTGGTAGATTCGTAGCTGTTCTGTTTTTAACTTAGGTTGTTGGCAAAATCATTAGCTGAATAAGTAGATTCGTGCCAAACTTGGCTTAAATTTAAGTTGGCCTTCTCTAGGAAAGAGTAGTTAATATTTGCCACAACACCTTGTTTAGGCACACCAGGTAAGTTTTTGCCGTTAAATGTATTAATGCTTGGGCTTTGAGTATCAATAATTGCACGTGTATAGGTGTAATCTATGGAGGCACTTAAGCTATCTAAAATTTTGAATGTATCTTGAATTTCAAAGCCATATTTATGGGATTGGTCTATATTGGTGTTGCTAAAGGTTGCCGCATTGTAATAAATCTCATTACTCAGATTGGAGCGAAAAATTGTCGCTTTAAAACTATTTCGCTTGCTTACATCATTTACACCTAAATTAAAGGTTCTTGATTTTTCTGGTGCGATAAAACCATTAAAAACGGATGGGCCTAAATAAATATAATTAAAGAAACGGTCAATATCAGGTGCTAAGAATGCTTGGTTGTAATTTGCAAAAGCGCTAACCTCATCATTAAATTTGTAATTAATGCCAGCGTCCCAAGCGTTTAAATTATTGTTAGATTGGCTTAGAGTGGCACTGCCAAAAGGTACATAATTATATTTTGCACGTTCGGTACGTGCCCCTGCTGACAAAGTAATTTGATTAATTCTGTACTCTGCAGATGCAAAGTAAGCAATATTATCTTTACTAGTTTTATTAGCAGAAGCAAATATGCCCGCATCACTTCTTGAGCCGTTAAAGGCTTGTATGCCCGCTAAGGCACTCAGAACATCATTTTCATATTGTAGATTAATGTCTTTAGAAGTGTAGTCGTAGTAATATTTAGAGGGTACTGCGGATAAATAAGTAGATTGTTTGTCTTCTTGATTGTAGTGGCTAGTAACTTTCCATTCAGGCGTGATTTTGTATTCAAAACCTATACGCCATTGGTTTGTATCTAACGCTTGATGTGTATAAGCATTAGTGCCGCTCTGCGTGGGATCGCTATTAAATTCAGCCTTTGTTAGGTAATTTGGGTAGCGCGTATCTATCTTTGAATTTGAACCCTCAAGCGTAAAACTAAAGTTATCTAATGGCTTAATTTTAACTTTTGCAGATTGTATATTGCTAGTTGATTCATCAGTATGCCCCGTGATGTCTGCTTTACTCGTACCATCCATGCTGTCATGGTTGGCTGTCGCAGAAATATCTAAATGCTGGCTGGTTAAGCCAGCGAAAATATTGCCAGAGAGTGAGCCGTAATTGCCTGCAGAAGCGCTAACACTTAGACCGTTTTTTATTTTAGTATAAATTTGTATTGAGCCTGCAGTTGCACCATCGCCGTAAATGACAGAACCACTCCCTTTGGTAATTTCTATGCGATCAATATTACCAAGTGGAATGGAGCCAATGAGCTGTGGGCTACCATCAATATTATTTAACCTTTGCCCATCGACTGTAATCACAATATTTTGGAACCCATTAGCGCTGCCATAACCGCGCATATCAATAGAAGGTGTTGCAGTATTGCCAAAATTTGACAATACATTTAGTGAAGTATGCTGTGCTAAATAGTCATATAGAGTAGTGGCGCCAGAGGCCGCTATCATTTCGCTTGTATGTACTTCAGAAGCGTAGGTGGTTTCAGTATCCTTTCGATCGAAGCGATTGGCTGAAACAATGACGTCGCCAGTTCGTAGATATGTGTCTGGTGCGACTGCGTTTGAATTAACAACGTCTGTCGCAAAACTGTTACTTGTGAAAAGCAAGCCAAGAACGCTTGCAATGGTAGTTTTGTTCATTTTTATGCCTTTATTGTACGCAGCCCCGCGTACAGATTTTAAGTGTGAAGAAGCACCTAGAATGAAGGAGTAACCAGAACGAGTGAAAATTAAACTAGAGAGATTGCGTTATAAAGGATCTGTAGAAAGATCTTATACGCCGAGCTTAATATTTAACAATGCGTTTTGATTACCGTCACCCCGCGGTATTTCCAAAATCACTATATCTATTATTCATATAGTGGATTAACTTGTCAGGCCGGTCTCCGGGCTTGTGAGGACAACGATTTACACCTTCCCAAATACTCTGCTTGCACAGATAGCACTCAGTGGTAAAAAGTAAATCTACTCTCACATACCGTTGCGGGGGCAGCACAGGATTTGCTTTGAATTAAGCATTTAACGATTGTTGAGCTTAACTAAAACGCACCAGTTTCCCAGTTTCACCACATCACCAAGCAAAAAAGCGAGGT
>JAYVTW010000150.1:0-3941 GCA_043788445.1 Methylophilaceae bacterium | reverse complement strand
CGACTAAGCCATTTTTACAATTACTGGATCTTGATCTAGCAAGTATTCGTGCAATATTTGGATCTATCTCGGATGTTGTATCCACAGTAGATAAATTAGTGCGGCTAATGTATATAATTTGGACTAGTTTTTGCATTTTTTATTTAATCCCACAAAATAACAAAGATGGCTGTGATTTAATGTCTTATCTTAATTATTGTCTTAATTTACTCAAGCTTAAAAAAATTATTAGCCTTATACTAAATCAATCTGTTTGGGAGTTTATTCTTTGTGAAACTGTGTTTATGAAAAAGTAGCTTTAAAACATCCATGTTAATTTTGCTAATCTCTATAATTATAAGAAAATACTCGGTTGTGAGTTCGGTGAAGTGGATATATCAACTTAATAAAAAAAATCTGTAGAGTTTAATGACGAGGAGAGTGAAAAGTGAAAGAAGTAGTAAGTTTTATACCTGTTGGTTGTAAGGAATGCCGAGATAAAACAAAACTCGGAATTGATTTTACGATGGCGTTTCAACCAATTGTTGATGTATCAAATCAATCAATTTTTGGATATGAAGCTTTAGTAAGAGGCCCTAATAACGAAGGTGCAGAAACTATACTTTCTCAACTGAATGACTCCAATCGTTATAGGTTTGATCAAGCGATTCGAGTGAAAGCAATTGATTTAGCTAAGAAACTTGATTTACAAGGCATGTTAAGTATTAACTTTTTACCTAATGCCGTTTATAAGCCAGAAACTTGTATACGCGCAACACTTGAAGCAGCAGCTGAACTTAATTTTCCGACAGATAGAATTATGTTTGAAGTGACGGAGGGCGAGAAAGTGCTCAGTAATGATCACTTACGTAATATTTTTATTGAATATAAAAAACATCGATTTACAACTGCAATTGATGATTTTGGAGCGGGTTACGCAGGACTTAATTTATTAGCAGATTGGCAGCCAGACATCATAAAGTTAGATATGTCACTCACACGTGGCATAGACTCAGATCATGTTAGGCGTGCTTTGGTTACTGGTATTTTATCTATATGCAAAGTGCTATCTATTCGAGTGATTGCGGAAGGTGTTGAAACAATAGAAGAGTATTTAGCCTTAGTTAAAGAAGGTGTTAGTTTATTTCAAGGTTTTTTATTTGCACGACCAGGTTTTGAATCACTTCCTATTATCCCTGAAAGTGTCTGGCTGCTTACAAAAAGCGCATAAAGCTAAAGACTTTTTAGTTTGATTGCTAATTTTAAACTCTAGTAATGATTATTTATGACTGAACGTACTAGTAAAGCCAATTATTTTTCTAAGTTATACAGTCGTATAGTTATGGTTATACCTACTAAATTTAAGTCAATTGTTAAGGTTTTTGTAGAATCACTCGTCTCTTGGATTGATCATCGCGCCTCTAGTAAAGGCGCTGCACTTGCTTTCTATACTTTATTCTCACTTGCGCCTATTTTAGTACTTGCTGTTGCTGTGGCAGGTTATTTCTTTGGTGTAGAAGCTGCTCAAGGTCGAATGATTAGCGAAATTCATTATCTGGTTGGCCAGAATGGTACAAATGCTGTTCAGGCAATTTTAGCCTCAGCCCGGGATCCAGTTGCCGGCGTTTGGGCGACCGCTGTAGCAAGTTTACTACTACTTATAGGAGCCACCAGTGTATTTACCGAGTTAAAAGGTAGCCTAGATGAGTTATGGGGGGTAGAGAAATCAAAATTGTCGCCAGTAGGCGTGCTTTTAAGAACGCGCTTAATCTCATTTAGCTTGGTCATGGCGTTAGCTTTTTTATTGTTGATATCTTTGGTGATTAGTGCAGCTTTAAGTATGTTTGAAAATTATGCAGGCGTTGTGTTGAGTAGCTCAGGCAGTATTTTCAGCGTGTTATCAACCTTAATTTCTTTTGGTGTTATTACATCATTGTTTGCCGTGATTTACAAAATGTTACCTGATGCCCCATTATCTTGGCATGATGTGAGCATGGGTGCTATATTCACAGCAGGCTTATTTATACTTGGTAAATATCTGATAGGGCTCTATCTTGGAAATAGTGATGTAGCTTCAGGTTTTGGTGCAGCTAGTTCAATTATTGCACTGTTATTATGGGTGTATTACTCTGCACAGATATTCTTTTTGGGTGCAGAGTTTACTCGCCAATATGCCCTCTCTTTTGGTAGCTTGCAACATAAAAAAGAGCAACAATTAGCACTTGATAAAGTGCAAGCAAAACCCTTGGCAGCTATTGAAATTAAGACTAAAGTTTAGCCAGAATTTTACTCTCCTAGTAGTTCAGCAATAGTATGTAACTCCTCAACTCGCTCTGATACAACCTTAATTATTACAATAATAGGTATACCTAATAGCATACCTCCTATACTCCATAGCCATGCCCAAAAGAGCAAAGCGATGAAAACAGCTGCTGGATTCATCTTGGCGATGCGACCTGTCATCCAAGTTGTTACAAAGATTCCAACGATTGCGGAAATGACCATAGAAGCACCTGCAATCAATATTACTGGAAGTATGGTATCGAACTGCATGTAAGCTGCCATGCCGGCAGCAGCAGCAGTTACAACTGGCCCAAAGTATGGGATGATATGCAAAAATCCAGCGGCTAAAGCCCACGCCCCAGCATTGTCTAGGCCTATTAAGTGAAACGCGCCCCAACTTAAAACACCAACCATTACATTCGTAATGAGTAGCATAAACATATAGCGCTGAATAGAACTATTAATGTCATCCAGTATATGTACAGTAATTTTTTTAGTTGTTAAGGTAGTGCCAGCCAGCTTTACTAGCTTACGTTTAAAAGTATCACCAGAAAGAAGTAAAAAGTAGGCAAGAAAAATCATCATGATAGATTGACCTGCAAAACCAAATATACCAAGTGAACCGCGCCAGAGGAAATCATTTATCTTGAATTTAGGCTCATCTACCACGACGTGCATGGTATTTTTCTTTCGAGTGGATGCTGAGCCGTCGACATTATTAGTCGCCTTTTCCATTTCATTTGCGACCATCTGTACTTTTTGAATGCTAGATAGTGGGTCTCCTTGCTTGTGCGTTAGTGCGGCGCTAAGTTTGCTTGTGGCTTCAGGTAATTTAGTAATAATGGATTGGATTTGTCCACTCAATGTATAACCAGCAAAGATAATACTTAATACTAAGGCAATTATGACAATGCTAGAGCCAATTGCACGTCGAATCTTGATTTCTTCCATCCAGACGACAAGAGGATTCAACGTGTAAGCAGTTAATATTCCAAGCATCAAGGTAATGAGAAAGCTTTGTGCCCAGTTGAGTGCCCAAATAACGCTTATAGTAGCGATGATCACCAAGGCTACGTTCTTGATTTGTAAGGGGTCGATAATTGCTGGCAAAACCAAGTCATTTGCCTTCTCTGATGGGCTTTCTGGAACGAGGGGGTTTTTTTCTGCATCTAAAGTTTTAGTATGAATCATAGTTATTAACTTCCAGTAATTGAGCCATTTCTGGCACTGGTATTCCTTATGTGATGAATCGCATTAAAAATTGGCTAATGTTATGCTAAAAATAACTTATCAATTTAATTATATAAAAAACTTTTAATTTAATGCGAGCATAGCAGATTCAATTTCAACTGGAAACTATACCTACGTAAAGACTTTTACGTGAATATTTTCCATCAAAAACATACCCAAAAAGTAAAAGCTATTTCGTGAAATAGTGAAATGTTTATTAAATTTATTGTGGACTTTGGTAAAACTATATATTGTAGCTATTGAGCCTCCAAAATATTTTTTATTAAAAATTTAAATGATTAATTCATATCTAATTTTATTTAATAATCTACTCAAAATGTTGCGCCCGAGTCAATAAAGCTAAAAACTAAAAGCTAAAAGCTGGGAAGTACATATTTTAATAACTGAATCTGCCCAAAAATAATGTTTAAATTCATAATTATTCTTAG
>JAYVTW010000149.1:0-4482 GCA_043788445.1 Methylophilaceae bacterium | reverse complement strand
TTTATTTTTATTTAAAAACTGCGTAACAAACTCTGGAACGGGCACGCATACACGACGGAAATTTTTAGGTAAGGCTTTAATCAGATAAGTCAGTTTTTCACGCAACATACCCAGCACTAGCCATTCTGTTTGCTCCGGCTTTAGCTGATTTAAAAAGGCTAGTGGAATAGTCGCCGTCACGCCATCCAACACATGGCCTGGTTCAAAGCGATACTTAAGCGAAATTTCAATGCCATCGCTATTGGTTGTAAACTTACCCTCATCCACAGTTAGAGGCCTAAGTAGCATTTTTTCTGGGAACTGATGCTCAGTGATCGCATCTGCGCCGTGACGCATTAAATCAGCACGCGATAAAAACAATAGTTTGGGATTAGTTAACTCAGCCGTTTCGCGCCATTTTTCAAAGCCAGCGCCATTGACAATATTTTGTGCTACACGTGCATCATAAAATGCAAACAGTACATGCTCATCCACCAGCACATCTTGTCGACGTGCTTTATGCTCTAGTTCTTCCACCTCGGCAATCAGCTGTTCGTTAGCTTTAAAAAATGTTGCACGAGTATCAAACTCGCCATTGGCTAACGCCTCACGGATAAAAATCTCACGTGATTCCGCTGCATCAATCACACCATAATGTACGCGGCGTTTAGGGATGATGGTAAGGCCGTATAAGCTCAAGCGTTCCCACGCCACTACCTGTGCAAGCTTTCTATCCCAGCGTGGGTCACTGTAATGACTTTCTGTTAAGCCACGCGCGAGCGGCTCTACCCAGTCTGGATCTATCTTCGCCACACAGCGTGCGTAGAGTTTAGTGGTATCGACTAGCTCTGCCGCCATCACCCATTTAGGACGCAGTTTTTTTAGGCTAGAACCTGGTGCAATGTTGAAACGTATACCACGTGCGCCCTGGTAACTTTCTGCTTCGCCATCCTTAAAGCCAATATTGCCAAGCAATCCAGCAAGTAAGGCACGGTGAATTTGGTCGTACGTGGGTTCTTTACTACTAGCTACTAGGCTATTGTTTTTGTCCCTCAATCCACTGTTCATAACAAAGTCAGCACCAATTTCCTGCACAATGTCCAGTAGCTGCTTGTGCAACTCACGCCATTCTTTTAAGCGTAAAAACGATAGAAAATTAGTGTGACATTGATTGAGTAAATCTTTATTCGTTTTTTTAGTTTTAAGCGCGTTATCATAGAAATCCCACAACTTTAAGTAACTCATAAAATCAGACTCACCCGCAAACTTCTGGTGTGCATTATCTGCCGCTTCGCGCTTATCCATCGGGCGTTCGCGTGGGTCTTGTATACTTAAAGCACTGGCAATAATCAGAATTTCATTAATGCAGTTTTCACGCTTCGCTGCAAGAATCATGCGTCCCACACGTGGATCTAACGGCAATTTAGCCAACTGCGTACCCACATCGGTCAGTTCACGTTTAGCATTGACAGCACCGAGCTCTTGCAACAATTGGTAACCATCGGCAATCAAGCGTGAGCTTGGCGTTTCAATAAATGGGAAATCATTCACATCACCCAAGCGCAACGCAGCCATACGCAGAATTACACTGGCTAGCGAGCTGCGTAAGATTTCTGGCTCTGTATATTCTGGGCGCGCATTAAAATCTTGCTCATCATATAAGCGCACACAAATGCCGCTGGATACACGACCGCAACGCCCCGCCCTTTGTTTGGCTGCGGCTTGGGAGATTTTTTCTATCTGTAACTGCTCAACTTTTGCCCGTGGGCTATACCGGCTAATGCGCGCTAAACCTGCATCAATCACGTATTTAATGCCGGGCACAGTAAGTGAGGTTTCCGCTACATTTGTTGCCAGCACAATACGACGCTGCCCATGCGGTTTAAATATTTTTTGCTGATCTTCAATACTCAAACGTGCAAACAGTGGCAATACTTCAATGTGCATGAGCTTAACGGAACGCCCTTGGTATTTACGTAAGTGGTCAGCGGTATCGCGAATCTCACGCTCACCTGGTAAGAATACCAAAATATCACCATCACCTAAACGCAACAAATCATCTGCTGCATCCAAAATCGCTTCTTCTATGGCCTCTTCTTCGTCATCTTCTTCCAGCCAACGCGCTTCAGTTTTAGCTTTGCGGGCAATGCCAAAAATGGTTTCATCATCGGCATCGAATTGTGCATTTTCCGGCTCTTGCATTTCCCGAGTGCGAAAGCCTGCCTTACCTAAAGGCCGGTAACGAATTTCTACGGGGTAAGTACGGCCAGAAACCTCAATTACAGGTGCGCCACTAAAGTGAGTTGCAAAGCGTTCTGCATCAATAGTGGCAGAAGTCACAATCACTTTTAACTCGGGTCGTTTTGGCAGTAACTGTTTGAGATAACCTAAAAGAAAATCAATATTAAGGCTGCGTTCGTGTGCCTCATCAATAATAATGGTGTCATAGGCATTAAGAAATTTATCGCCTTGTGTTTCTGCCAACAGAATACCGTCTGTCATCAACTTAACATAAGTCGACTCAGTCAACTTATCGTTAAAACGTACTTTATAACCTACAACCTCACCGAGTGGCGATTTTAGCTCTTGTGCAATACGACTTGCTACCGAGCGCGCAGCAATACGGCGTGGTTGCGTATGCCCAATTAAACCTGCGACACCGCGACCTAACTCCAAGCAAATTTTGGGGAGCTGCGTAGTTTTACCTGAGCCAGTTTCCCCGCAAACAATAACTACTTGATGTTTGAGTATCGCCTCTGCAATTTCATCCTTTCTTAAACTAACCGGCAAATCTGGCTGGTACTCTGGTGTGGGCAATGCATTTTTTCTTGCTACAAGCCTTAGGGAAGAACTGCGAATTTTTGCGGCTATTTCTGCAAGCGAATGATCTACTGGTTTATTTGCATCCAATAGTGCACGCGCTTGCTGTAGACGTTTACGCAAGGCAAAGCGATCAATCAACATGCACTGCGGTAACTGCGCTTGCAGTTGGCTAACTATCTGCTGCGGATTTTGTTGCTGAATTTTTTTGGGTGGAGTTGCCATGCGAGCGTGATTTTAACACGCTGAATTAATAAAATACTGATGAATCAAATGCGACAAAACAAATCGCTAGAACTAAAGCGCAAACCTGCTTTGCATTTCTTGCAAATTCAACTCATCTAAAATTTTCGTTAATCTTTCAGCGGCATTACCGCGAGGCTTATTAGTACGTTTAGCAATAATTAGTTCATTTTTCATTGAATGCTCCCAACCCACTAACTCGGTCACGGCGACTTGATAACCATTTGCTTCCAGTTGTAAACAGCGCAATACATTGGTAATTTGGCTACCAAATTCGCGTGTATGAATTGGATGCCGCCAAATTTCTGATAGTGGTGTTTTAGCTAAAGATTCATTTTTATTTTTACGCATGACTTCTGCCACTTCAGCCTGACAGCATGGCACCAACACCATAAACTTTGCGTGCTTTTCTAACCCGAATTTAATCGCATCATCAGTCGCGGTATTGCAAGCATGTAGCGCGGTTACAATATCTACTTGTGTCGGCAAAGTGTTAGAGGTAATAGATTCTTCAACACTTAAATGCTGAAAATCCATACGCGCGAAATGAAGTTGTGCAGCTAAAGCTTGCGATTTTTGCACAAGTTCTGCACGGGTTTCAATGCCAACCACTTGTCCGCTAGGTTGCTGTTTCATAAACAAATCATACAAAATAAAGCCTAAATATGATTTACCCGCACCGTGATCCACTAGGATGGGGTTAGTATTTTGCGCATAAAGCTCTTTTAACAAAGGCTCAATAAATTGCACCAAGTGATAAACCTGTTTGAGTTTGCGGCGACTATCTTGGTTAAGCTTGCCATCTCTGGTCAGAATATGCAGCTCTTTTAGCAAATCTAGCGACTGATTTGGGTTAATTTCAGGGATAAGTGTCATGTGAGCATTTTAACTTAAAAGTTAAAAACCATTTAGCCGGATGCATAGACATACATTCAAACTCAGATAATCATTAATAAGAAGATGAGCAGTGGTAAAATCCTATTGCTTGGTTTTGCTGCGGACGCTTATTACAAATTAATTCCGTTTCAAAATCAAAAATAACAAGGCGCTAAGCCGAAGACAGTGCATTTTTGTAAGGCATGGCGATGGCAACACAGTAAGTTTTGATTTTTTAAATGGAATTTTATGAGTATTCAATGGTATCCGGGCCACATGACTTCGGCGAAGAAAAAAGCCGAAGAAACAATGGAATTTACCGATATGGTAATCGAGGTTCTAGATGCACGCGTTCCCGAAGCGAGCCATAACCCAATGATTGACGAGATGCGTTTGCATCGCCAGCGCCCTAATTTAAAAATACTTAATAAAGTAGATTTAGCCGACCCTGTGGCGACACAAGCGTGGCTTAATTACTTTAACAAACAACCCAACACCAAAGCCGTTGCGCTTTCATGTAAAAAAGTGGGCGATGCTAAAAAAATCCCAAACTTATGTTTAGGT
>JAYVTW010000148.1:0-9948 GCA_043788445.1 Methylophilaceae bacterium | reverse complement strand
GGTGACTTCTAGTGGCAGTAAATCAGGGTCGGGGAAATAGCGATAATCGTTGGCCTCTTCTTTACTTCGCATAGAGCGTGTTTCGCCCGTATCAGGGTTAAACAACACCGTTGCTTGCTGAATATTACCACCATCTTCCAGCGTTTCTATTTGCCAGCGGGTTTCATATTCAATGGCCTGCTGCATAAACTTGAAAGAGTTGAGATTTTTAATTTCGCGGCGGGTACCTAGTTTTTCTGTTCCTTTGGGGCGCACAGAAACGTTAACATCACACCTAAAACTACCTTCCTGCATATTGCCATCACAAATACCTATCCACTGCACTAACTCATGTAGCTTTTTCGCATAAGTCACAGCCTCAGCTGCGGAACGCATATCAGGCTCGGTCACAATCTCCAACAACGGTGTGCCGGCACGATTAAGGTCGATACCGCTCATGCCCTCTACTGCACCATGCAAGGACTTCCCTGCATCTTCTTCCAAATGCGCTCGTGTGATGTTAATGACTTTTTCATATGGTGCATTTTTACCTACAGCAGGCATTTGAATAGTGATTTTGCCTTTACAAACCACTGGCAACTCAAATTGGCTGATTTGATACCCTTTTGGTAAATCTGGATAGAAATAGTTTTTACGCGAAAAAACTGAGCGTGGTGCAATTTCTGCATCTATCGCTAAGCCGAATTTAATCGCACATTTCACCGCCTCAGCATTCAATACCGGCAATACACCTGGCAAGGCTGTACTCACTTCGCAAGCCTGCGTATTAGGCTCTGCCCCAAAAGAAGTGGATGCACCAGAGAAAATTTTAGTTTTAGTTTTTAACTGCGTGTGGGTTTCTAACCCAATAACAATTTCCCATTCCATCACTATAATCCTTCTTGCATTGCAATATTTGGCTTATCCAAATTTGGCAACCGTATGTGCCAATCTGTCACTTGTTGATATTGATGTGCAACATTGAGCATGCGTGCTTCATCAAAATAATTGCCGATAATTTGTAACCCCACTGGCAAGTCTTTACCGTCTTCACTAGAGGCAAAACCTGCAGGAATACTCATACCTGGCAGCCCAGCTAAATTGGTAGAAATTGTATAAATATCTTGCAGATACATCGAAACTGGATCATCGGCTTTTTCACCAATTTTAAAAGCTGTGGACGGCGCTGCCGGTCCCATGATGACGTCACATTTTTTAAAAGCATCATTAAAATCTTGTGCTATCAAACGGCGTATTTGTTGTGCCTTAAGATAATATGCATCGTAATAACCTGCGCTTAACACATAAGTACCAATTAAAATACGACGTTTTACTTCTGCACCAAAACCTTCTGCACGACTTTTCATATACATTTCCATCAAATCATCATAATGTGCTGTGCGGTGGCCATAACGCACACCATCGTAACGTGATAAGTTGCTGGAGGCTTCGGCTGGAGCTAATACGTAGTAAACCGGGATAGATAAATTAGTATTGGGCAAGCTAATATCAACGATTTCTGCGCCGAGCTTTTTGTACTGCTCAACAGCTGCTTCAATTACATTTGCTACCGAAGCATCTAAACCATCAGCAAAATACTCGCGTGGTAAACCAACTTTTAAGCCTGCTAATGGTTTTTCAATATTTGAGCTAGTTAGCTTGCTGGTGTAATCTTCTTTAGGGTGATTCAAACTCGTAGAATCACGCTCATCAAAACCAGCCATCACATTCATCATTAACGCACAATCTTCTGCACTTTTTGCCATTGGTCCTGCTTGGTCTAAGCTTGAAGCAAATGCAATCATGCCATAACGTGATACCAATCCATATGTAGGTTTTAATCCAGTAAATCCACATAAAGATGCGGGCTGGCGAATTGAACCGCCAGTATCCGTTCCAGTTGCAGCTGCACATAAACGTGCCGCTACCGCTGCCGCAGAACCGCCTGAACTGCCACCTGGAACTCGCGCAAAATCCCATGGGTTTTTTACACCACCAAAATAAGATGTTTCATTAGATGAACCCATAGCAAATTCATCCATATTGGTTTTACCTAAATTGACCGCACCCACCGCGTCAAACTGACTAATCACATGCGCATCGTAAGGCGCAACAAAATTTGCCAGCATCTTAGAACCACATGTAGTGGTCCAGCCTTTAGCGCAGAAAATATCTTTTTGCGCAAACGGAATGCCCGTTAAAGGTTCAGCCGTCCCTGCTGCGATACGTATGTCCGCCGCCTGGGCTTGTGCAAGCGTTTTGGCTTCATCTAAACCAATATAGGCATTAATGGAAGGATTGAATTGATGAATACGGTTTAAGTATTCTTGCGTAAGTTCAACACTGGAAATGGTTTTAGCTTGTAGCGCTGCGCTCAAGTCTTTTAAGCTACTATTAATCATACTGACTCAATTATTTTCTACTGAATTGTTGGCTGATATGGTTCTGTTTATTTGAGCAATTACGCTCAAATTATTATTCAATCACTTTCGGCACTAGGTATAAGCCATCTACAACTGCTGACTCTGTAGACCCATTTCCCAGCACTGGTGCATTTTTCTGAAACTCATCACGCATATTAGTTTTAGTCACTACATCATCACGTAGACGTTGTACCAAATCTTGTGAATGCGACATCGGTGTAATGCCTGTAGTATCAACCGCTTGCATCTGTTCAATCAAAGCTAAAATGCCGGTGAGTTTGGTTAAAGTCACGTCAGCTTCGCTATCGCTGACTTCAATGCGCGCCAAATGCGCGATACGTTTAATATCTGCCTGAGTTAATGCCATGTGAGTGCTCTTCTAATGCTTAAACATAAACAATAAATGCTAGGTTTTAAGTTAATGGTTAATCTAAAAATGATAATTGTATATGTTTTGTAACAATGTGTAATTGCATCTTAATTTTCAATGCATTATCGGTTATTATAATCTGATTTATTGCATTGCGATTTTAGCAATGTAATTTAAGCGCTACTTATAGTCATTCGCTCCGTTAACAGCACTAAAGCACAATACAAAAAATGGCTGTGTAAGTTAATAGTTCATACAAGCAATTACAGGATAATCATAATATGTTCGGTTTTATAAACAGTTACTTTTCAAACGATTTAGCGATTGATTTAGGTACAGCAAACACTCTCATTTATGCACGTGGCAAAGGTATTGTTCTTGATGAGCCGTCAGTGGTTGCAATCCGTTTGGAGGGTGGCCCAAACGGTAAGAAGATGTTATTAGCGGTAGGCGCAGAAGCCAAAGGTATGCTCGGCCGTGCTCCTGGCAACATTCAAGCGATTCGCCCGATGAAAGATGGTGTGATTGCCGACTTTACTATCACCGAGCAAATGCTCAAACATTTCATCAAAAAAGTACATGAATCACGCTGGTTTTCACCAAGCCCACGCATCATCATCTGTGTACCGGTAGGCTCTACCCAAGTAGAACGCCGTGCCATTAAAGAATCTGCTGAGCGCGCCGGAGCAAAACAAGTGTTTTTAATTGAAGAACCCATGGCAGCTGCAATTGGTGCTGGTATGCCGGTAGCTGAAGCAACAGGTTCTATGGTCGTTGATATCGGCGGTGGGACAACTGAAGTTGGTGTTATTTCACTAGGTGGTATTGTTTACGCTAAATCAGAGCGTGTGGGCGGCGATAAATTTGATCAAGCCATTATTGATTACATCCGTCGCAATTATGGCATGCAGATTTCTGAACCCACCGCAGAAGCTATCAAGAAAAAAATTGGCTCTGCTTTCCCAGGTTCAGAAGTATTAGAGATGGAAGTAACAGGCCGTAACTTAGCAGAGGGCTTACCGCGTAAATTTAAAATTTCTAGTAATGAAATATTAGAAGCGCTCACTGAACCGCTCAATTCAATTGTTGGTGCGGTAAAATCTGCATTAGAACAAACCCCACCAGAGCTGGGTGCTGATATTGCTGAAAAAGGCATGGTACTGACTGGCGGCGGTGCATTATTGCGTGATTTAGACCGTTTATTAGTAGAAGAAACTGGCTTGCCAGTGATTGTGGCAGAAGATCCATTGACTTGTGTAGCACGTGGCTGTGGCCGAGCTTTGGAAGAAATGGACAAATTAGGCAATGTATTCTCACACGAATAATCAAATTATTGATATGGTTTAATATTGCCGAATTATTAGCATGCCCATATCCACTGCTGTTCATTTCCATGATTGAAAGCGTGGCATTATGGGCTTAATTAAGGGCGTACATCAAAAGCTAGAACCACAACAAACACCTGCTTTTTTTGTACGTGGCGCGAGCGCTTTTGCACGACTGGTATTTTTTTCTGCATTATCGCTCACTTTTATGGCTGTAGACTCTCAATTGGATTATCTGGCAAAAGTGCGTCTAACATTGGTAGCGGCGGTGCATCCCTTAGAAATGCTAGCCAACATGCCATCTAAATGGTATCGCGATACCACCACTTACTTTTCATCGCACAATAGTTTAATTAAAGAAAATGTTGCACTTAAAGGACAAAACTTTCAACAAAGTATTATTTTGCAGCGCTTTGCAACCATAGAAGCGGAAAATAATCACTTACGCAGCTTATTGAGTGCTAACCAAACGCCGCAGCAAACATCCATCTTAGGTGAAATTATCCATATGGTGCGTGACCCCTTTACACATAAAGTGATTGTTAATCGTGGTAGCAGTCAAGGTGTCGTTGAAGGGCAAGCTGTGGTCGATGCGGCTGGGGTAATTGGACAAGTCACCCGAGTTTATCCATTTAGTAGTGAAGTCACTTTGATAATCGATAAAGGCTTATCTATTCCAATTCAGATTGAAAGAAATAGTCTACGTGCCATCGCTTTTGGCCAAGGGCATGATAGTACGTTAGATTTACCTTATCTACCAGCTAATGTTGATATTATTCAGGGAGATAAACTAGTCACTTCTGGCATTGATGGCATTTATCCAGCAGGGTTGGCTATTGCCACAGTAATTAAAATTGAGCGTAACCCAGACTCGCCTTTTGCCCATATTATTTGCGCGCCTGTGGCGGGAGTAAATAATCATAAACAAGTATTGTTATTAAGCATTCTGCCCAAAGTTATTCCATTTAAAACTGACACTAAAGCCGTTAGCACAGGCGCTATTAATAATAATGATAGTAAATTTAGCAATAGCGCGACACGCAGCTCATCGCTGAAAGCAGTGGCAACAGGCAACTCGCCAGCTAGCAAAAATAAGCCTGCAAATGCTAGCGCCAAAGCAACACATCCTCTACAAAATTTAACCAAACATCATGCGCCACCAAACTAATATTTTTACAGTTTATCTGACTCTAGTTGCTGCGTTTACAGCCAACTTATTGCCTTGGTTTGGTCAGGGCGTAGCATTTCGTCCAGACTTTGTTTTATTGGTACTGATTTTTTGGATATTGCGCGCACCGCAGTTATGCAATATTGGCACGGCTTGGTTTGCAGGTTTATTAGTAGACCTAGCCACTGGCGGTTTATTTGGTCAATTTGCTCTAGCTTATGCGCTCACAGCCTTTTTTGCAGTCAATTACCAGAGGCGTTTGGTGTTGTATAACATTTGGCAGCAAGCTACATATGTGTTTGTGTTGCTACTATTATCGCAAGTCACCCTATTATTACTCAAACTATTTGCTGGGCACGAAACGCCTGGCTGGCAATACTTCTTCCCCAGTATTGCTGGCATTATCGTGTGGCAAATATTTATGCTATTTAGCGGTCAACCCCGTTTTAACAAAAACTAATTGCTTCAATCAAAACGCCATAAGATTCAATGCCAATGAGATCGCGTAAGGAGATTAGAAACTATCAGCATGAGCAATATTATTTTCGCTTAAGATTGGGTGTACTAGGCTTATTGGTATTTGTGTGTTTTAGTATATTAGCTGTGCGTTTTTACTACCTAGAAGTTAAAAAATATAACTACTATCAAACACTTGCAGAAAAAAATCGCATTTCACTAGTACCTATCGTGCCCAATCGTGGGTTAATTACCGATAGAAACGGTGTAGTATTAGCACACAACTTTTTTGTCTACACCTTAGAAGTGACTCCTTCAAAAGTTAAAAATTTAGAAGAAACGATTGCTGAGATCAGCAAACTGGTCGAAGTTTCTAGTCTGGATCGTAAGCAATTCAACAAATTTCGCGCACAAAGCCATAACTTTGAAAGCGTACCTTTACGCACCCATTTAAATGAGATGGAAGCCGCACGCTTTGCCGTCAATAGCTACCGCTTTCCAGGTGTAGAAATCAGGTCCCGCTTATTTAGGCATTATCCTCAAGGTAAATTGGGTTCACATATGGTGGGCTATATTGGCCGCATTAATGATAAAGATTTAGAAGCACTCGAATTATCGGGTGATTTATCCAATTACAAAGGTTCTGATCATATTGGCAAGAGTGGCATTGAACAGTATTATGAAAAACAACTCCACGGTACTACTGGTTTTCAGCAAGTAGAAATTGATGCAGATGGCCATGCCGTCAGGGTGTTATCCAGCAAGCCACCAATTCCTGGTGATAACATTATTTTATCAGCAGATAGCAGATTGCAATCGATTGCTGAAGATGCATTTGGTGATAAACGTGGCGCACTAGTGGCCATTAACCCAAAAAATGGTGAAGTGTTGGCTTTCGTAAGCCAGCCGACCTTTGACCCTAATTTATTTGTTGATGGCATTGATTCGGAAAGCTGGAAACAATTAAATGAATCTTTGGATAAGCCACTAATTAACAGGCCCTTACGCGGCATTTACCCGCCAGGCTCCACCTTTAAGCCGTTTGTTGCACTTGCTGGTTTAGAGGCTGGCCGGCGCTTACCACCATTTAGCATCAGTGACCCCGGCTACTATGTGTTACCTAACAGCAGCCACCAATATCGTGATTGGAAACCTGGCGGCCATGGCAGTGTCAATGTGGTGCGCGCCATCACCATTTCCTGTGATACGTTTTTTTATGGCCTCGCCATGGAAATGGGAGTAGATAAATTGACAGATTTTGTGCGTCATTTTGGTTTTGGACAAAAAACCAATATTGATATTCGGGGAGAAGTTGCAGGTTTATTGCCTACGCCAGATTGGAAAATGCGTCGCTTTAAACAGCCATGGTATCCTGGTGAAACCGTTATTTTAGGTATTGGGCAAGGCTACACTTTGGTCACTCCATTACAGTTAGCACAGGCGGTAGCAATAATCGCTAATAATGGTGTAGCCATGCGCCCACGCTTAGTTAGTAGTATCGCTGATGTCAAAACTGGCGTCAGCCATCCTAATCCCGAGATCGTTCAAGAGCGCATCCCGCTTATTGAGAATAATTTAGCGCTGATTAAACAAGGTATGTTAGGTGTGACTCAGCCAGGTGGTACCGCAGCGGCTTTAGGTGCAGGTGCAGCCTATACTATTGCAGCAAAAACTGGCACCGCACAGGTAGTAGGTATCAAGCAGGGGGAGAAGTATAATGCAAGCGCTATTGATGAGCGGCATCGCGACCATGCGCTTTTAATCGCTTATGCCCCAGCTGATGACCCAAAAATTGCCATTGCGATTATTGTAGAAAATGGCGGTCATGGTGGCTCGGCTGGTGGCCCAATTGTGCGAAAGATGATGGATTATTACTTACTAGGCAAACTGCCAGAGTCAACTAAAACTAGTCCAAACATACCTACCAAATCAGTTTTTCCCAATAATACTAATATTGGTGCTGCGAAAACAGCAACTCCCTTAGCGGCTGAGGAAGAGTTTCATGATTAACCAACTACTTCATCGTTTATTGAGGCATATCGATACTTTCTTGATGGGTTGCCTACTCTTTACCATGCTGGTTGGACTTTTTGTACTCTACAGCGCGTCTGGCCAGAGTTTAGGGCGTGTACTGACACAAACGGTCAATATTGCTGTTGCGCTAGGGGCTATGTGGCTAATTAGTAACGTTCAACCACAACATATCGAAAGGGCAGCACTGCCTTTGTACTTACTGGGCGTATTATTACTGTTAGGAGTTGCCTTATTCGGTGAAGTCAGCCATGGTGCAAGACGCTGGCTTAATTTAGGCGTCACAAAAATCCAACCTTCAGAGATTATGCGTCTTGCTATGCCGATGATGATTGCTTGGTATTTCTCCAAACGTGAAGCAACCTTAAGCATTATAGATTTTATAATCGCAGGTATCTTACTCTTAGTTCCTGTTGCACTGATAATGAAACAACCTGATTTAGGCACCGCCTTGCTAATTAGTGCCTCAGGTTTTTATGTACTATTTTTAGCTGGTTTAAGCTGGAAATTTTTACTGGGCAGCGCCATTTCTATTGGTGCTATGATGCCAGTATTTTGGTCTATGCTGCACGATTATCAACGTAAGCGAATTGAAATCTTAATCGACCCAACGCAAGACCCACTTGGTGCAGGCTATCATACGATACAAGCCACCATTGCATTAGGCTCTGGCGGCATCGCTGGTAAAGGCTGGTTGCATGGTACACAAGCACAACTAGACTTTTTACCAGAACGTACCACCGACTTTATTTTTGCAGTATTTGGTGAAGAGTTTGGCATGTTAGGTAATGTTTTACTCTTAGTCTTATTTGGCTTAATTATTACTCGTGGCCTAGTCATTGCAGCTGATGCTAGAAGCACGTTTACTAGATTACTGGCGGGAAGCATTACGCTAACGTTTTTCACCTATACGTTTGTGAATATTGGCATGGTCAGTGGTATTTTGCCAGTAGTAGGCGTACCCTTACCTTTTATTAGTTATGGAGGTACGTCAATGGTGACATTGTTGCTGGGTTTTGGTATTTTGATGAGCATTCATACGCATAAAAAATTGGTGGCCTCTGCATGAGAATCGCTCAGTTACTATTTGTTATAAGCATGAGCATTGTGATGGTAGCTTGTACTAGTTCACCAATTAGAAATGAACCCGAAGTAAATAAACCTCCTAGCACTGGAGCAAGCATCAGTAAAAAACCTGGCGGTTATTACTTAGATGATGGCCCAGCAGATAACGCACCGAAAGATATTGATAGCATTCCTGATGCTGTGCCACGTGTTGAAAAGCTGTTAGCCAGAGCTAATAAACCTTATATTGCACTTGGTGCACGCTTTACGCCGATGACAAACTATGTGCCGTTTAAGCAAGCAGGTACTGCATCATGGTATGGCAAGCGCTATCATGGGCAAAAAACTTCCAGTGGAGAAGTCTATGATATGTTTGCTATGTCTGCAGCGCATACAACCTTACCTTTGCCTAGCTATGTTAAGGTGACTAACCCCAATAATGGTCGTTCAGTCATCGTACGCATCAACGACAGAGGGCCGTTTCACTCTAATCGCATTATTGATCTATCTTACGCCGCTGCCTATAAACTACGCTTGACCAACACGGGCAGTGGTAATGTAGGAATTGAGGCAATTGATGCTACCGCATTCAAAACGAACAATACAATGTTAGCAACCAATGAGAGTGTTAGCCTGTCTTTAGCAAGCAATCCCATCAACAGTCAAGCAGCGGTTACAACAACAAAAATTGCAACATCTATAAATAATAATTTAGATAACACACAATACTATATTCAAGTAGGTGCGTTTAAAAATGATGTTAACGCGCAAATGCTTGAAAGCAGAATTCAAAACTTAGATCTAACAACTAATATTGGTATTGCAAGTGCACTTTACAAAGACGGGTTTTATCGCGTCAAAATAGGCCCGTATGTTAGCCGCTCTCAGGCTGATAATGCTGCTAGCAATATACAGAAAAAACTTGCGATTAGAGCACTAGTTGTTAATCAATAGTGCTGAATCAATCATGACTAATGCCATGTATAATAATACAAAGTGTATTTGCTGATTTGTTGCCCTATTCAGTATTCAAATTACCCAATTAATCAAATAAAACTAACTCAACTTAAAGAAACCATGTATCAATTAATCAAAACTCTTATTCTTTCTCTTTCTATTGCAAGTACCGTA
>JAYVTW010000147.1:0-22729 GCA_043788445.1 Methylophilaceae bacterium | reverse complement strand
GCGGGCTCGGGATGTTGGCGGCCTTTTGAAATGACAGGGTTGGCAGCATATGGGGCTAGAGTTTGGTTCATAATTGCTATGCCTTTATTATTTCAAAGCTACGTTTATTTTAAGCGTTTATGGCTAAGGTTTCTTGTAACAGGTTTGCATCATAATCACTTGTCACAACTGACTTGCCTATCCCTTGTTGTAGTATTAAACGAATTTTGCCGTTTTCTACTTTTTTATCTAATCCCATCAGGTCCAAATATTTATCCACACCCAAAGCGGGTGATTTTATTGGTAAATTGGCTGCTTGGAATATTGAGGTCATGCGTTTTATTTCATCCACATTCAACCAGCCCATACGACTTGACAAGTCTGCTGCCATCATAGTGCCGGCAGCGACAGCCTCGCCATGCAGCCAAACCCCATAACCCATCGCATTTTCAATGGCATGTCCAAATGTATGACCTAAATTTAGTAAAGCACGCTCTCCTGTTTCATGCTCATCTGCAGCAACCACCTCTGCTTTGTTTTGACATGAGCGAAAAACTGCCTCACTGATGACTGGTCTATCTAATGCCATCAACTCTGGCATATGCGCTTCCAGCCAGTCGAAAAAATTTGCATCACGAATCAAGCCATATTTAATCACTTCTGCCACACCAGCCGACAACTCGCGGGCTGGCAATGTGTCTAATGTATCAATATCAGCCAATACCAGTTTTGGTTGATAAAATGCACCTATCATATTTTTACCCAATGGGTGATTAATACCCGTTTTGCCGCCTACTGATGAATCTACTTGCGATAATAACGTGGTAGGAATTTGTATGAAAGGCACACCTCGTAAATAGGTGGCAGCAGCGTAGCCAGTTAAATCGCCAATTACACCGCCACCAAGCGCTATTAGCGTGGTACTACGCTCACATCTATTTTTTAATAAAGCATCATAAATAAGATTAAGTGTTTCACTATTTTTATACGCTTCTCCATCTGGCAACACAATGGTAATTACTGCAACACCTGCATCATATAAAGGCTCTACTAATTTTTCTAAGTACAAAGGTGCAACAGTTGTGTTAGTCACAATTGCCACCTGCTTACGTTTTAAGTGCTTAAGAATCAAACTTGCATCTGTGATTAGTCCTTGCCCGATATGAATAGGATAACTACGATTACCAAGTGCTACATTTAGAGTTTGCATTTTATATGGATAATTAACTGCATTATTTATGATGTTGAATAATTTAATTGGTTAAAATACGCTCGATATGACTCACGAGCTGCGCCATTGGTTGCCCACCAGTATCGACAATAATATCTGCAACTTCTGTATAAAGTGGATTGCGTTCCTCGTATAACTGAGTCAATTTAGCATGGGCATCACCCGTTTGTAATAGTGGCCGATGCTTATCGTGACGTGTTCTATGCCACAACTCATCAACGTTAGCGCGCAAATAGATTACCGTACCATGTGCCGCTAATTGAATTCTATTCTCGGCTAAAATCACTGCACCACCTCCAGTGGCCATTACAATATTGTTTAACCTTGTTAGCTCTTCAATTACAGCAGTCTCGCGGCGGCGAAAACCCACTTCAGTTTCTACTTCAAAAATGAAGGGGATTTTTACCCCTGTACGCCGCTCTATTTCATGGTCCGTATCATAAAAGACTTTATCAAGGTGCTTAGCGAGTAAGCGCCCAATTGTAGTTTTACCTGCCCCCATTAAGCCTACAAAAAAGATGTTGTTGTTAGTTGTTACTTGCATAAAAAATGCCCATCAATCATATGATGGGCATTTTAAGCCAAACTAGAACAATTGTCAGATTTAGCTTGATAGTTCAAGCAAGCTGGTTCAATCACTATTTAAGAGTGAGGCTTTCGTCCATAATTTTGGGTGTGATAAAAATTAGCAATTCTGTTTTATCATCTTGTCTGGTTCTACGTTTGAATATATTACCAATTACTGGCAAGTCGCCAAAGAAAGGCACCTTATCAACATCGTTACGTTCTGTTAGTTCAAAAATACCTCCTAATACTGCTGTTTCACCATTGGAAACTAGAACTTGTGTATTGATGTTTTGCGTATCAATTGAAGGAACACCATTGAATACTTGACCTACTTTTTGTTTTTTAACCTCTAAATCCATGATAATTTTATCGTCAGGTGTAATTTGCGGTGTTACCTCTAAACTTAGTACCGCCTTTTTAAAACTGACTGTTGCTGCGCCACTGGAAGATGCCTCTAAGTAGGGTATTTCTGTACCCTGTTCAATCTTAGCTTTTGTTTGATTAGCTGTGGTTACGCGTGGACTAGATACAATTTTACCGCGCTTATCAGTTTCCAAAGCTGTTAACTCTAGATTGAGTAATAAACCTGCGGGCAATCTAAATAAGCTAAAGGCGAGACTACCGAACGCATTTCCTACTGGCAAATTAGAGTTTAGTCCGCCTGTACCCGCTGTTATGCCTCCATTTCCTTGCGTTGTTACCGCTGAGGTTTTGTCTAAACTACCCCCAATAAAAGTCTTGGTATTACCTCTATCTGCAATACCTTGACTTTGAACACCAAATCGAGCGCCTAAGCTCTTACCAAATTTTTCATCAGCCAGTACTAAGCGTGACTCAATCATTACTTGCTTCACCGCGACATCTGTTTTATTAATTATTGACTGCACATATTCTAAGTATTTAGTGCTGTCTTGAACAAATACTGTATTGGTGCGAGGATCGACTACCGCGCTACCACGTTTAGATAATATTCTTTGTTTTGAATCTGTCAATATCGCTTTTAAAGCGTCAGCTTTCATATATTTCAAGTTAAACACTTCTGTATGTATTGGTTCTAAATCTTCAATTTGCTGACTTGCTTCAAGTTGTATTTTTTCTTTTGCGGCCACTTCTTCAGCCGGCGCAACCATAATCACATTACCAGTTTTTCGAATTGCTAAGCCTTTATTCTTAACAATAACATCCATAGCCTGATCCCAAGGTACATCTTTTAAACGTAAGGTAATATTACCAGTTACAGTGTCACTCACAATAATGTTTAGCCCTGTAAATTCCGCAATAACATCAAAAACAGTTCTTATTTCAACATTTTGGAAGTTAAGAGAAAGTTTTTCTCCTACATAACCAGACTTTGAACCCTGCACTAATTTATTAGGGTCTTCCACCACAGGCCTTACATCAATAATAAATTTTTTATCTGCCTGGTAAGCCGATTGCTCCCAATTACCTTTGGGCTCAATGACCATGCGTCCATTATTACCTTGCTTCATCGTATCAACATATAAAACTGGCGTATTAAAATTAATTACATTTAAACGACGTTGCAAACTATCTGGCACATTGGTGTTAATAAAGTCAACCACAATTATTTTACCCTTTTGCTTGATATTAATTCCTGCTGTAGCATCAGATAAATCAACAATAATACGACCCTCACCATTTTTACCTCTGGCAAAATCTACATTGACAATAGAGTGTGATTTATCACCCGCTTTTACCTCAGAAAATTTTGTTTCAAACTGGCTAACATTTGCATTACCTTCATTACCTTGCAACTGGATATTGACAAATTTTCCATCTAAACTAGCACTATAGCCAACATTTTTTGATAAATTTAACACCATACGTGTACGTTCTTTTGCCTGCGCCAAGTTAATGCTGCGCAGCACTCCTTGTTCAGCGGATACAGTATTTTTTCCAAGGCCATTTGCCGTGTAAGGAAAGTCTAGTGCAATTCTAGGTGGGTTTGATAAAGTAAAGCCTGCTGGCGGATTATTCAAAGCTGCTTTTAATTGAATGCGTATGTTAAGACGGCCACCAGATAATGCTGAAAATTCTACATTCTCAATTTTGTTAGTTAGTGTCGGTTCATTAGCTTGCACTAAAGATACAAAAAATAGCAGTTGTAGAATTAGACATACTTTTAGTGCGCTTTTAATTATCTTCATTTTTCTTTCTACTCCCGCAAATTCATCATAGTGGTCTGCTCAACCCAATCACCAGAAGCTTGATCTAATACAAGCTCTTTCAAAACCAATGCACTTTCTGTAATTTTTGTCACTAAGCCATAGTTAGTGCCCAAATAACTTCCCAATCTCAACTGCACCACACTGTTGTCTGGCGCTTTAATCAAGGCATAAATAAGTTTATTCTTACTGATTGAACCAACATATTTTAAACTTTCTAACGGATAAGCCTCTAGTGGCTGACGTGGCCTATTTAGGTTGGGCGCTAACTTTCCAGATACTTTTTTACTCTTAAATGGGTCGCTTAAAAGTTTGTCAGCATTATATTGCAATGGCTTATAAGCCTTCACTACTGGCAAAGGCGGTACAGCCGTAGACATTCCTTTGCCCGCATCTGCCATAAATTTGTCTAAATCATCGCCCTGACCACTGCCGCATCCAGTAACTAATAAAGTTAATATTGTGATACAACTGTAATTAAAAAATTTAGTAAAAGTCATGATTTGGTTGCTTTCCTAGCATCCAATTGTTGTTGCTTAATTTCATCTTTATCTAAATAACGATAGGTTTTAGCAATGACCTCCAAAGATAGCCGGCTATCTTTGCCATCCTTGTTTACTAGGCCCACATTCAAATCATTCAGCGTTACTATTCGTGACAATTTAGAAATCTCTGTAGCAAAAGCACCTAAATTATCATACTCACCTGTCACTTTAATTTGTATCGGCATTTCAGCATAAAATTCGGTTTTGATTTCTTGACCTGGATTAAAAAGCTCAAACTCTAAACCATTTTCCAAACCCGCTTTATTAATGTCTGTTAACAAACCTCCCATTTGTGTTTTATCAGGTAATTGTCTTAATAAAGCGCCGAATGTTTTTTGAATTTCTGCCATCTGCATTCTATAACCTTCGACTTTAACTGCCTTTTCTTTATCTTGAATAAATACAACTTTTAATTCAGTCTCATGCGCCTTAGCTTGGCTTAATTCATCAAGTGCACCTTGCCACAAAAACCAATAACCCAGACCGACTAAAACAAAAAATAAAATAAATAGCAAGACCGCTTTGACAGAGTTAGGTAATTTACCTGCATTCTTAAATTCTATTTTTCTAAAGTCATCTAACTGCATAGTTACTTCACCCCCGCAGTATGAGAATTCAACGTTTTATCGTACAAAGGTTGCTGAGTTTTTAAATTAAAATTTAACGTAAAGTCATTTTGTTTTATATTATTCACAGTCACAGACTTAATTTGACCAATAATAGGTGTTCCATCTACCCAATTCGTTGCATCTTCAAGATTCTTTGATAGGGTACTGACACGTGCTTGTGTATCCGCTAAACCTTGCAGAGTCACTGTATTTGTATTTTGTTTAATACTTTTTAAAATAATACCGTTTGGTAATTGCCGTGCGACTAAATCCAAAATCACCACCGCCTGACTACGGCTAGTTTGTAAATTCTCCACTACCGCTTTACGGGCAAGTAAAGATTTAATTTCAGCTTGAAGCTTTTTAATATCAGTAATTTCTTTATCTAAAAGAGCGATAGCTTTATCTAATCTAGCGTTTCTTTCTTGTTGTGCACTTATCTTTGAATTGATATAAGTCCAACCAAAGAAGATGACTGCTGCTGCTAAAAGTGCTACAGCAGTAGCCATTAAACCAAACTGACGCTGGCGCTGAGCACGTTTAATTTGCCGATGAGGTAAAAGATTAATTCTTACCATTAATCTACTCCTCGCATTGCTAATCCACATGCGATAAGCAACGCTGGCGCATCAAAATTTACCCGCTGTTGTTTGATTCTGTTGCTCACTGACATTTCATGAAAAGGATTAGCTACAATGGTGTTAACTTGTGCTTGATCTTGAACTATTACCTCAATACCATCAATCGCGGCACATCCACCCGCAAGAACAATATGATCTATTTGGCTATATTGAGTAGAGCTAGTAAAGAATTGGAGAGCGCGTGCAACTTCAGTTGCTAATGACTGCACAAACGGTTGCAAAACTTCTGCATCATAACTATCTGGCAGACCACCTTGATGTTTTGCAATTTCAGCTTCTTCTGCCGAAAGACCAAAACGGCGCTGAATTTCTTGAGTTAACTGGCCACCACCAAAAGTTTGTTCACGCGTATAAATAGATTTATCATCATGCATGACATTGATATGCATGCCTTGTGCACCGATGTCTATAATCATTACCGTTTGCCCTGTACCTGAATTTGGCAACTGATTGGATACTAAACTGTAGGCGGCTTCAGTAGCATAAGTCTCAACATCCATGATACTGACTTTTAATCCGGCGCCTTCTGCTGCTGCTACTCGGTCTTCAATTTTCTCTTTACGCGCCGCAGCAATAATCACTTCAATTTCTTCGGGATTGTTTGGGGATGGACCTAACACTTGATAATCAAGATTAACTTCATCTAAAGAGAATGGAATGTATTGGTTAGCTTCACCCTCTACTTGGGCTTCCATATCATCCTCGCGCAAACCAGCCTGCATGATAACTTTTTTACTAATGACCGCAGATGAAGGTAAGGCAAGCGCTACATGCTTTTCCCGCGAAGACAGCAACTTCCACGCAAGTTTAATAGCATCCACTACTATATCTAAATTCATTACGTTACCATCAACGACCGCATCTTTTGGCAAAGGCGATACAGAGTAACCTTCTAAGCGATAAGTGCCTTTACCTGATGAAGACAGCTCCACCATTTTAACGGAAGAAGAACTAATATCAACACCAATTAAAGGTTGTGTAGTTTCTTTGAAAAAATCGAATTTCAAATCAAAATTCTCTTTCTGTGTTCGTTAGTTACGTTGAATTACAATAATTTACATTAAATCCTAACAATAAGTTTAACGCCTGTAAAGCAAAATTATTATTTTTAATTTATCGCTCAAGGCATTTATAATAACGGTTCAGTTATTTTAATTGTTGGCTCAAATTTTATGGCTCCAAGAAAATGGTGGCACTATTTAGTTATTTTTGTCGTAGTGGGTGGCTTGGCTTCGTGCGCCTTAGTGGCGCTGGCTCTTGCGCTAATCTATCCATCGCTTCCCTCTTTAGATGCGCTGACAGACTATCGCCCTAAACAACCACTACGTGTTTACTCAAGTGATGGCTACTTAGTTAGTGAATTTGGTGAGGAAAGACGCGCCTTCGTCAAAATAGATAAAGTACCTAAAATTGTAAAAGATGCTGTGCTAGCCATTGAAGATAGACGCTTTTATCAGCATGGTGGAGTAGACTATCATGGTATGGCGCGTGCGATTGTTAATAATATTAGCGGGGCAGGGCACGAAGGAGCCAGCACGATTACGATGCAAGTGGCTAAAAATTTCTTTTCTCATGGTGAAAGGAATTTGAAGACCAAAATTTATGAAGCATGCTTGGCCATTAAAATTGAACACACTTTAGAAAAAGATCAAATTCTTGAGTTATATCTAAACCAAATCTATTTGGGTCAGCGTGCTTTTGGTTTCTCTGCCGCCGCACAAGTTTACTATGGTAAGAAACTAAACCAGCTTACCATCGCTGAAGCAGCTATGTTAGCAGGTTTACCAAAAGCGCCCTCAGCCAACAATCCATTTACCAACCTTACTCGCGCAACAGCAAGGTCTCATCAGGTGCTTGAAGACATGCATCGCTATAAGATGATTGATGATGCTCAGTTCAATGAGGCTATGGCGCAAAAACTAGTATTTAAAGCCTCACGTCAATCACGTGATTTAGCCGCTGACTATGTCGCTGAAATCGTTCGTCAAGCGATGTATGATCGCTATAAAGACGCTATATATACTAGTGGAATAAATGTTTACACTACGATTAAAAAAGCTAATCAAGAAGCGGCCAACGAAGCGATCTTACAAGGTAGTTTAGATTACGATACTCGCCATGGATTCCGTGGCCCTGAAAAGAACTTAGATGCAGCTTTACTACAAAATAATGATGAAGCAAAAAATTCTCTACAAGAAGCGCTAGATGATATTGAAACATCTAATGACTTTATTCCAGCAGTTATCAAAACATTGGATGCGAAATCTGTCACAGTATTTACCCAAAATGCTGAAACACTGGACATTACTGGGGATGGTCTAAGTTTGGTAAAAAAAGTTCTTGCTGAAAAAGATGTAATAAAGCGCAGCTTAAAAGTGGGCTCCGTGGTGCGTGTATTGAAAAAGAATAATGTGTGGAAAATAGTGCAGCTACCAGAAGTTGAATCTGCATTGATTGCTCTCAACCCTGAAACGGGTGCAGTAACGGCTCTAGTTGGTGGCTTTGATTTCCATCGAAACAAATTTAACCATGTAACACAAGCATGGCGCCAACCAGGCTCTAGCTTCAAACCTTTTGTTTACTCCGCTGCCTTAGAAAAGGGTTTTACCGCAGCGAGCATTGTGCAAGATGCACCATTTTCATTGTCAGCCAAAGAGGTAGGCAGCGATGAAAACTGGGCTCCGCATAACTACGAAAGTAACTACGACGGTCCAATCAGGCTACGCACCGCACTGACTAAATCTAAAAACATGGTGTCCATACGTGTGCTACAAGCAATTGGCCCCGCTTATGCCCAAAATTACATCACTCGCTTCGGTTTTTCTGCCAAAGACCATCCCGCTTACTTAGCCATGGCCTTAGGCGCTGGCTCAACAACACCGTGGATCATGGCGGGTGCTTATGCCACATTTGCTAATGGCGGCTATAGTGTAAAACCTTATTTAATCGAAAAAATTGTTGATAGCAAAGGTAAATTGATTGAGAAAAGTAAAGCCCCACAGGCAGGGGTTGATGCGCCACGTGTGATTGATGCACGTAATGCATTTATTATGACGTCTATGCTACAAGACGTGATTCGTGCTGGTACCGCAACACGCGCTAAACAACTTGGTCGGTTTGATATCGCAGGTAAAACTGGCACCACCAACAACCAGATGGATGCTTGGTTTGGTGGATTTAATGCTAAACAAGTTGCTGTGGCTTGGATAGGTTTCGACCAGCCACGCACATTGGGCAAAGATGAAACTGGTGGCAAAGCCGCGTTACCCATTTGGATACGCTATATGGCGACTGCACTAAAAGGTTTGCCTGATGTGCCTTATGTGGTCCCTGATGGTATTACCTCTATTAAAATAGACTCTTTTAAGGGTACGCAGGTTGGTGAAAATGAAGGTGGAATTTATGAATATTTTTATGATGAATCTCCACCTCCTGAATCTTTTACACCTTTGCCGCCACTGCAAAACGAGGAAGATTTAGACACTAGTGAAAAACTGGGCTTACCTGGCACAATACTAAGCCCATCTCCAGACAATATTGTTGCACCACATCAATCTGGAGAGGGGCATACCTCTAGCCCTGCTGAGTCAGCAGCAAGGGCACTGAATCCGTCAGGATTTTAACAATGAAGTAATCAGTCATTCTATCCTTATGAGCGTGAAAAATCGATAATATATGAATGTGAAAAGGATGGGCAATTTATGGCGCGCGAAAATAGTCCTCAGTTAAGACAACTTATTGCCCAGCAAGCCGCGCGCATGATGGCAGAAGAAGGCATTTCAGATTACGCCTACGCCAAGAAAAAAGCTGGGCGGCAATTAGGTAGCACCGAGGCTAGCTGCCTGCCGACAAACAGCGAAATAGCCGAAGAGCTTAAAATCTATCAAGAACTTTTCTTTGCTGACGAGCAGCCCGAGCAACTCAAATTATTGCGTAATGACGCGTTAACCACCATGCAGTTACTTGAAAGATTTAATCCGCACTTAACTGGTGCTGTATTAGATGGTACTGCAGGCCGTTATGCCGAAACCAGTATTCATTTATTTGCCGATAGTTTAAAAGAAGTTGAGATGTTTTTACTCAATCAGCAAATTCCGTTTGAAACCAATGAAAAATCTTATCGCGTGATAAATGATGGCAAGCGTGATAAAAAAGGTAGCAATCGCAAAATTGTACCGGTATTTACCTTAGAGGGTCCACATGGCTTAATAAAACTCAGTGTATTTGAGTTTGATGATATGCGTGTAGCGACTAAAAACGCGGCTGACGGCGCGAATGCAGAAAAATTAAACACCGCGGGCGTAGCCGCACTGCTGGCTTAACTAAGACAACCTAACTAAACTAGTCCGCCTTGAGCCAGCGTGCAGCATCCATTGCAAAGTAGGTTAAAATCCCATCTGCGCCTGCTCGCTTAAATGCAAGCAACGATTCCAGTACGCAAGCTTTTTCATCTAACCAGCCGTTTTGGGCAGCGGCTTTTAGCATGGCATATTCGCCACTGACTTGATAAGCATAGGTGGGAACTTGTAATTCAGTTTTCACACGGCGCACAATATCCAAATACGGCATGCCTGGTTTAACCATAAACATATCCGCACTTTCGGCAATATCAAGTGCAACCTCATTAAGTGCCTCGTCACTATTTGCCGGATCCATCTGATAGTTGTTTTTATTACCTTTACCTAAATTGGCAGACGACCCGACTGCATCACGAAAAGGGCCATAAAACGCCGATGCATATTTGGCAGAATACGCCAAAATACGGGTATGAATATAACCATGCTCTTCGAGCGCTTGACGAATAGCAGCTACACGACCATCCATCATGTCCGATGGTGCAACGATATCTGCGCCCGCTGCTGCATGACTCAAAGCCTGTTTAACCAATACTGCTACTGTTTCATCATTCAGCACATAGCCTGTCGCATCAATCAAACCATCCTGACCATGTGTAGTATAAGGATCAAGTGCTACATCAGTAATCACACCTAACTGCGGAAAAGCCTGTTTCAGAGCATTAACCGTGCGTTGAACCAAACCGCTTACGTTATAAGCCTCCGCCGCATCTAAGCTTTTCTGAGGTGCGTCTATCACTGGGAAAATCGCTAGGGCTGGAATACCAAGTTCAACACATTCTGCCGCAGTTTTTAATAACACATCCAAGGTTTGACGATGCACGCCAGGCATAGAGGCAACTTCTTCTACCCGATTGTCACCATGCTGATTTTTAGAATCCAGAACAAATACTGGATAAATTAAATCATTGCTAGTCAGTACGTTTTCGCGCATTAAACGGCGAGAGAATTCATCGCGGCGCATACGGCGTGGGCGAACCGCTAAGATTTTATTAGTCATGGCAATCCTTTAAAAAAAACTTTAGCCAGCTCAACACCTGGCTCTGGTTGACGCATGAATGCTTCACCAACTAAAAAAGTATACACATTATTTAAGCGCATTAACGCAACATCCTCAGCTGTAAATATACCTGATTCAGTCACCACAATTTTATCTGTTGGAATACGTTGAAGTAAGCTAAGCGTTGTATCCAGCGTCACATCAAACGTACGCAAATTACGGTTATTAATACCAAGCAAAGGCGTAGTTAATTGCAAAGCTAAATCTAACTCTTCACCATTATGCACTTCCACCAAAACCGCCATACCTAGCTCATGCGCAATGCGTTCTAACTCACGCATTTTGGCTAAATCAATAGCCGCAGCAATCAATAAAATACAGTCGGCTCCCATGGCGCGTGCCTCGTACACCTGATAAGCATCAATCATAAAGTCTTTACGTAATACTGGCAGACTACAAGCTGCACGTGCTTGTTTTAGGTAATCGACACTGCCTTGAAAATACTGCACGTCAGTAAGCACAGACAAACATGCCGCACCGCCTTTTTCATAGCTTTTAGCAATTTCAGCTGGTTGAAAGTCTTCACGAATCACACCTTTAGATGGGCTGGCTTTTTTAATTTCGGCAATCACCGCTGCATATCCGACTGCAATTTTAGCTTTAATTGCACCCACAAAATTACGTGTTGGTGGCATAGCTTCTGCCTGACGTTGCAAGACTTCTAATGGAACAAGCACTTGGCTAGCCGCGAGTTCTCGGAGTTTAGTTGCTAAAATTTTATTTAATATGTCTGACATAAATTACAATCGATGCATGGCTTTATAATTGTGTTTATTGATAAGTGCTGCCGTTATGTTTAATCCAGCCATCGTGGTGGTGGCCTTGTGGATCGTGATGCGTCCAATGTACTATACCGCCTTTTTCGTTCCAAATATATTCACCACGAAACTCTAGGTTATCGTTAACTTTGAGATTATCAACACGCCTCGCTATGTCAATATTATGCGCAAACAACAGGGTTTGACCACTGGCTACTTTCACTAAAAATCGCTGATGACGCACACCTTGATTATCATCGGCCAACACTTTAGTCACTTTCCCAGTATCCTCAACTTGTACACGACTGGCATGCTCAGCATATAGCGTTTGGACATTACGCAAACGGGGCAATGCTGCCTTGGCTAAATAAGAGTCTGGCAATACCAGATCGGTTAATCTTGCGTCAGTATTAGCAATATTTTGCCCAATATAGTGTGCATTATCCTCTTGCTTAACATCGGCTGCTGATTGCTTGGAGCTAGCTGTTGTTAGGCTACTGACTTTGTCAGAACCACTATTAGATTGCGAACAACCCAGCAAAAATATCACTAGCAATAATACATTCGCATTCATTATCCTAGAACTCAACATGGTCATTGCATTTTTCACCTATTGCGCCTTTAACTGTGCTAGCTTTTCGTATGCTGCGCCGCTATCAATTACCATAGCAGCCTTTTTAATTGCATCTTGCATGGTATCAGCTAGTCCAGCCACATAAATTGCCGCACCAGCATTCAGTAGCACAATTTCGCGTGCCGGCTTAATTTCTAAACTTGCATCAGCTTTTAATACAGACAAAATCATTTGCTTAGATTCTTCAGTATTTTTTACTTGTATGCTGTTGACATTGTGTACACTCAAACCAAATTGCGTTGGATGTAGCAGGTACTCTTTGACTACACCATTCTTGAGTTCTGCCACATAGGTATGCTCACTAAAGGAAATTTCATCCATGCCATCAGCGCCATGCACCACCATTACATGTTGACTACCTAGTTTTTGTAAAACATTGGCGAGTTTGCTAGTTAAACCCTTGTCAAAAACCCCCATTACTTGACGGCGTGCGGCAGCAGGGTTAGTCAATGGACCCAACAAATTAAACAGGGTACGCACGCCTAATTCACGGCGTACAGGTGCAGTATGTTTCATCGCACTATGGTGGTTGGGTGCAAACATAAACCCAATACCAATCGAGTTGACGCAAGTAGCCACCTGCTCTGGTGTAAGATTGACATTCACACCCAGCGCCTCCAATACATCGGCGCTACCACAAGTGGATGACACAGAACGCCCCCCATGCTTGGCCACAGCTGCGCCTGCTGCTGCTGCAACGAAGGCACTCGCGGTAGAGATATTAAAAGTTTGAATACCATCACCACCAGTGCCGCATGTATCCACCAAGTAGCGTGTATTTGCAATATCCACTTTTGTCGATAATTCGCGCATGACAGTAGCTGCTGCCGCAATTTCAACTGTGGTTTCGCCTTTCATACGTAAAGCGATTAAAAAAGCGGAAATTTGTACTGGGCTTAATTCACCGGCCATAACTTTACGCATCACATCCAACATAGTGTTATGCGACAAATCCTGGCTATTTAATAATTGATTTAATACTTCCTTAAACATCTTAATAAGCTTTAAGGAAATTATTTAACAAATCATGCCCATGTTCAGTGAGAATAGATTCTGGATGAAACTGTACACCTTCAATAGGCAAGGTTTTGTGGCGTACTCCCATAATCTCACCATCATCAGTCGAAGCAGTTACCTCTAAGCAATCAGGTATGGTTTCGCGCTCTATAACCAAAGAGTGGTAACGCGTAGCAATATAGGGGTTAGGTAAATCTTTAAAAACTCCAACATTGGTATGATGAATTTGCGAAGTTTTACCATGCATGAGTTGCTTAGCATGCACAATTTTGCCACCAAAGGCTTGTCCGATACTTTGATGCCCTAAACAAACACCTAACATTGGAATCTTGCCTGCAAACTCATGAATCAAAGGTATGGAAATTCCTGCCTGATTAGGCGTACAGGGACCTGGTGAAATCACAATATAACGTGGCTTGAGTTGTGCTACTTTTTGCAAATCAATTTCATCATTACGATATACCTGCACATCTTGGCCAAGTTCTGCAAAATACTGTACTAGGTTGTAAGTAAATGAATCGTAATTGTCTATCATTAACAGCATAATAAGGTACTTTTTAAATATTTAAATTGTGAGTGCTGTTATTAAATTAGCACCGAAGTCTAGTGTTCAATACTAGCATGATTATATTGGCTATTATCCTTAAGCATTTGTTCTACAAGCTCTACAGTGGCTGGCTTACCAAAAAAATAACCTTGAAATTGATTACAGCCATGTTTTTTAAGTAACTCAAATTGCGCTTTTGTCTCAACACCCTCTGCAATCACTTGAATACCCATGGCTTTAGCCATTAATATAATGGCATTCACAATGCTTTCAGCACTCATATCAATAGTTATGTCCTTAATAAATGAGCGGTCGATTTTAATTTGTGAAAAAGGCAATTGGCGTAAATAAGAGAATGATGAGTAACCGGTACCAAAGTCATCAATTGACAAGCGTAAGCCAATGGACCGCAAATCGCGCATTTTCATAACATTATCGTCAATATTATTCATTGCCACGCTTTCAGTAATCTCTAATTTTAACCTATCGGGATTAATTTCCATCGTTTCAATCATCGCTTTTAACTTAAAAACAAAATTCTCCTGCCTAAATTGCTTCACACTGACATTGACTGCAATATTTAAATCTCGGGTAAAAGCCTTTGCCTCCCAATCTTTCAACTGATGGCAAACGCTTTCAAGCACCCAATCACCAATTGGAATAATCAGACCCGTTTCCTCAGCCAGTTGAATAAACTGGGTTGGCATAACCATTTCATTAGCTGTATTTTGCCATCTTAGTAATGCTTCCACACCTAGCACATTACCTGAATCATCTACTTGTATTTGATAATTTAGCCTTAATTGTTTACGTGACAAAGCCCCACGTAATTGCAATTCCATCTCAACGCGCTTTTCTACTGTAACCTGCATCGCTGGGTCAAAAAATCGTATGGTATTTTTACCTGCCAATTTGGCTTCATACATCGCAGTATCAGCACGCTTTAATACCTGATCACCGTTTTGATCAATTGCTGAAAAAATACTTACGCCGATACTCGCTGAATTGTAATGCTCGACTTCTTTAATATTGTAGGGCTGACTAATGGTCTGCAATACTTTATCAGCAACGCCGCTCGCTAATGTAAGTGACTGTTGCAAATCTTCATTTAAGCTCTCTAATATAATGACGAACTCATCCCCACCTAAACGAGCAACAGTATCTCCAGCACGCAAACATTCATTTAAACGTGCAGCAACTTGTATCAATAATAAGTCGCCAGCATCGTGGCCTCTTGAGTCATTAAGTGCCTTGAAATTATCTAAATCTATAAATAAAATAGCGCCATAATTTTTTGCTCGTGATTTTGAAATTAAGACTTGATTGAGTCGGTCTTGAAATAACCGCCTATTGGACAGGCTGGTAAGTCCGTCGTAAAACGCTAATTGATGAATATCTTTTTCTGCTTTTTTTCTATCGGTGATATCACGGATAAATCCTGTAACAAATGGCAAACCTTTATCTTTAAGCGAAGTAATGGTTAGTTCAACAGGAAAGTAAGAACCATCTGCACGCATTGCAGTTAACTCTAATCGTTGGTCAAAAATATGTTTTTTACCTGTCTTCACAAACTGTTGATGCGCTGTATTATGATTCTCTCTAAAAGCCGGCGGTATGATAACATCACTCATAGGCCGACCAATGACATGCTCCTTCCTGTAGCCAAATAAGCGCTCCGCCGCTGGATTAAACTCCACCAAATGCCCTAATTCGTCCACCGTCACAATCGCATCCAGCGCACCATCAACTACAGCCCGTAATTTCTCATCATTGTTACGTAGCGCTACTTCAGCCACATCCCGGGCAGATTGAAAGATAGAAATCAACAGCATAGTGATGACCAAAGTGACGACAAAAATCCATAAAGCCAGCTCGCCTTGTGAGTCATCTGGTTGGTAAAAAGGCCCATAACCTTGTGCTGTCATCCATACCAAGAACGAGGTAATAACAATAACTACAGAAGACGCACCAATAATACCGAAGTGCATTCCCGCCCATATCAGCATAGGCATGACTAAAAAAACGGATAGCACAAATTGACTATTAGAATTTGGGAAGATCTTATATATCGCAAATTCAACTGTAATTAAAAGCACGAACCAGGTCAGAAATTTGCTTTTTGACTGCAAGAATTTTTTTATATTTTGTTTAGATATATTAAGCAACAATGGCAATGTCAATAAGATACCAACTGTATCGCCACCCCACCAGGCAAGCCAAGTAGCAAACAACTTACCGGTGCTATCCAAACCATATAAATTGAGAATAATTACACCGCCAGTAGCAGACACTAACATGCCAATTAGCGCAGCCACAATCATTAACCAAATGTCTTTAACCCTTATCAGACGGTGGTTAAAATCGAATCGCTTGAGGATACTAGCAGAAGAAAAAGGGGCTAAAGTATTGCCAATACCGATTAAAAGCGATGCAGAAAAAGACACGCCAGAGGATACGTTTACTAATACGGATGCCCAATAAATTGCCCCCAAACTCGCATTACCCCATCGCATAATGGCTGCTAACGCTATCCCAGTTGGCAACCAAACCAGTGTCACGATTGAGGCTTTGTATGGCAACATTAGGCCAAGTTTAGCCGTAATGAAGTAAGCAAGAGCGACCAGTAGTAATTTACCCACTAGCAATTTATTGATTCTAATTTTTTGCAACATATTAGCCATACTAAAACCCTTCACTGTTAATATGCGCTCGTTGATGCTTTGAATTAACGATTTAACTTATTGGTTTATCATCGTCCATTTTATGCCTTGTATCCAGACCAGCTAATACTAACTCTGCTGCACGCAGAACCGCTTTGGCTTTATTTTGCGTTTCTTCCCACTCACTTTGCGGAATAGAATCAGCCACAATACCAGCACCGGCTTGGGTATATAGTTTTTTTTCTTTTATGACACCAGTTCTAATGGCAATGGCAATATCCATATCACCATTAAAACCTAAGTAGCCCACAGCACCTGCATAGATTCCACGCTTACTCGGCTCCAGCTCATCAATAATTTCCATCGCTCTCACTTTAGGGGCACCGCTAACCGTGCCAGCAGGGAAGGTGGCTTTAAGCACATCAATCGCATCCATATTTGATTTTAGTTTACCTTCAACATTAGAAACAATGTGCATCACATGCGAATAGCGCTCTATCATCATATTGTCAGTCACTTTTACCGTACCAATTTGGGCTACGCGGCCGACATCATTACGGCCTAAGTCCATCAATTGTACGTGCTCCGCACATTCTTTTGGATCTGCTAATAATTCCTCTGCTAACGCAAGATCTTGATCACGGGTTTTACCTCGTTGACGCGTACCCGCAATAGGGCGTACAGTGACGACACCATCTTCTAAACGTACTAAAATCTCTGGTGAAGCACCTACAACGTGATGATCATCCATATCGTAATAAAACATATAGGGCGATGGATTTAAACTACGCAAAGCTCGGTAAAGAGATAATGGCGGCGCATTAAACTCTTGTGCCATGCGTTGGGATAATACAACTTGCATGATATCGCCATCCAAAATATAGTTTTGCGATTTTTGTACCGCTGCTTTGAAATTAGCTTCACCAAATTCTGAATGCGCAGCCTTGGATTCAAATACAGTCGCATCTGGAATAATTGCTGGTTGGCGAATAACCTTTACCAATTCGCTTAAGCGCGCGGAGGCTATAGCGTATGCGTCATCATGAGACGGGTCTGCATAAACAATAAAATATAGCTTACCAGAAAGATTGTCTACTACTGCAAGCTCTTCTGACACCATCAACAATATATCAGGTGTATTGATTGCATCTGGCTTATTGATATTGGCTAAACGTTTTTCAATATAACGAATCGTTTCGTAGCCGAAATATCCTGCCAACCCCCCCATAAAACGCGGCAATCCTTGTGTTGACATGGCGCTACTAGGTGGTGTTTTAAAACGTAATTGGAAGTTTTGTACAAAGTCTAGCGGATTAACATCTGCTGCAACTTCAGTCAAAGCACCGTCGGTTATCAGTTCTACACGCCGACCACGTGCAACAATGCGTGTTTTTGCTGGCATACCAATAATGGAGTAACGCCCAAAACGTTCGCCACCTTGAACAGATTCTAATAAATAGGAAAAAGGCTGATTAGCAAGTTTGATGTAAAGCGATAATGGCGTATCAAGGTCAGCAAAGGTTTCAAGCACAAGTGGAATGCGGTTATAGCCTTGGGCGGCTAACGCATTAAATTCAGAACAACTCATGGGTTGCAACATGGAAATACTTTCTCAAAGATAAATTGACGGCAAATATTAGGAAATAAAAATAATAACCCTAACTTGAAGTGCAATGGTTACTGCCACCATCGCCAAATTTGTAACTTGAGCTTCATGTTTAAACCTTTAATTCTCTAGTTTTATTAATTCATTAATTTCTAATAAGGAGTTGATCTGCGCATCTACTTCATGCGACTCAATGGCCTTACCACCATTGTAACCATAAGGCACAGTAAATACATAACATCCTGCGGCCCAAGCAGCAGCAACATCAGTTTTTGAATCCCCAATTAACAGTGCTGACTGTGGCAAACAATCAAATTTTTCACAAATATACATCAACGGCATCGGGTCTGGCTTTTTTCTTGGCAAACTATCGCCCGACACGATCAATTCAAAATAATCAAGTAACCCTGATTTTTGCAACAAAGGTAAAGTGAAGCTTTCTGGCTTATTAGTCACACATGCCAAACGATAACCTGCTTTTTTTAATTCTCGCAGACTTTCTATCACATCATCATAAGGTCGACTATCCGCCACTATTTTTGCATAGTGCTGACTAAAACCAGCATAGGCGGTTTCGGCTTGTTCGCCGTCTAGCTCACCAATATCATCGTGCAAGCAACGCTTAATTAAGGTTGCTGCACCTTCACCTATGTAACCTTCAATCACCTTAGCGTCTAGTGCAGGCAAGCCCATGTCAGCCCTCAAGCCATTAGCCGCTTGCGCGATTTCTGGCGCGGTATGAATTAAGGTGCCATCAAGGTCAATCATGATGGCTTTTACAGCAAACTTCAAAGTAGATTAAACAGTTGCCAATGAAGCACGCATTGCCGCAACTATTGTATCGTAACGGTTAGCGTCGCCCTCTTTAGGAGAACTAAAAATCGCGGAGCCAGCTACAAAGGTATCTGCACCCGCTTTTGCAATTTCAGCTATGTTTTGTGCATTGACGCCACCATCTACCTCTAACCAGATTTGACGACCTGTTTTTTCGTAGTAAGCATCAATGCGTGCGCGTGCAAGTTTGAGTTTTTCTAAGGTTTCTGGAATGAATTTTTGACCGCCAAAACCAGGGTTAACTGACATCAACAAAATCATGTCCACCTTGTCCATCACGTGGTCTAAATAGCTTAATGAAGTAGCAGGATTGAATACCAGACCAGACTTACAACCTAACTCGCGTACCATCGCTAAGCTACGGTCAATGTGGTCTGAGGCTTCTGGGTGGAAAGTGATGATGTTAGCGCCGGCTTTGGCAAAATCAGGAATGATGCGGTCAACTGGTTTTACCATTAAATGCACATCAATCAATGCACCTACATTTTTAGCTGTTTCACGAATAGCATCACAGACCAATGGACCAATAGTTAGGTTAGGCACATAGTGGTTATCCATTACGTCAAAATGCACAATATCTGTACCTGAGTTAATAACATCAGTAATTTCTTGACCTAACTTAGCAAAGTTAGCAGAGAGAATACTTGGGGCGATTCTAAAAGTTTTATTCATTTATTTCTCCAAACTATTTGTAAATAGACGCGCTTCGGGCACAGACCAGTAAATGCGTGTCCTCTAAAATCATGTTTTTAGCGTTATAACTGCATAAATGCAATTATTTTAAACATTTAGCCATAATAAAAATCACAATAAAACATTATTTTAACTGTATTTCTTGCTTAACATAAGCCGATACGAGAAAATTGCGGATTGAATGTAATTTATGCATTCAGTTTGTTCAAGTGTCATTAAGCTTATGCTAGGTTAATCAAGAGATAATTTACAGACAAATTTCACATGCAATTATTAACAGTGGGTGTCAATCACACCACAGCCCCTCTAGCCATACGCGAACATTTAGCGTTTAATAACGAGCGCTTAGGCTCGGCATTAATCACACTGATTTCGCAAACAGCCTTGCCTAGTGGCAACACGTTAAACGTGAGTGAAGCAGCAATTTTATCCACTTGCAACCGTACCGAAATTTATGTTAAGTCTGATCACACACAACTGAATGCCGATGCTGTTATTGATTGGTTAGCACATTATCACAAGATCGATTTTGCCAAAATCCAACCTTATATTTACACTCTAAGCGATCAGGCTGCAGTAAAGCACGCCTTTCGTGTCGCTTCTGGCTTAGATAGCATGGTGCTAGGTGAGCCACAAATTTTAGGACAATTTAAACAAGCAGTAAAAATTGCCGAAAATGCCGGCACACTTGGGACTTTGCTTAACAAATTGTTTCAACGCACATTTACTGTCGCAAAAGAGGTGCGTACCCACACTGACATCGGCGTGAGCTCTATCTCAATGTCCGCAGCTACAGTTAAATTAGCACAACGTATTTTTGGCTCTATTGAGCAACAAAAAGTGCTGTTTATTGGCGCAGGCGAAATGATAGAACTATGTGCTGAACATTATGCAAAACATAAACCCCTCAGCATGACTGTAGCAAATCGTACTTTAGAGCGTGGCGCAGAACTAGCATCTAAAATTGGTGGAAACGCCATATTACTCACTGACTTACCTGAAAAGCTTGCCGAATTTGATATTGTCATCACCAGTACCGCCAGTCAATTACCAATTGTGGGTTTGGGCATGGTAGAGCGCGCAATTAAAGCACGTAAACATCGACCTATTTTCATGGTGGATTTGGCTGTTCCGCGTGATATTGAGGCCGAAGTAGCTGAACTAGATGATGTATTTTTATATACTGTAGATGATTTAGCCGAAGTAGTGCAAACTGGTATGGGCAACCGCATAGCTGCTGCCAATCAGGCTGAAGCGATTATTGAGGTACGCGTTGAAAACTTTATGCACTGGCTTAAAACGCGTAATGCAGTACCAACTATTCGCGCACTGCGCGATCAAGCCGAGAACTACCGCAAAGCCGAATTAGAAAAAGCACTTAAACTACTCGCCCGAGGAGAAGACCCCGGTGCGGTGTTGGAAAACTTTAGCCTAAATATTACCAATAAGTTTTTACATCACCCTAGCCATGCACTTAACACTAGCAAAGGCGCGGAGCATGAACAACTTGAAGCTTTAGTACGTCAGCTCTATTTAATCAACAATTAGCTTAGAAATAGCATATTATTCAAACAATTAAACATCCAATAATTAACTTACAGCGTAATCCATTATGAAACCCAGCATGATAAGAAAGCTCGCCAACTTAAGCGAACGTTTAGACGAGTTAGATCGTTTGATGAGCAGTGAAGGCATCACCAACGATATGGATAATTATCGCAAGATAACCCGCGAACATTCTGAAATTACGCCAATTGTTGAGCAATATCGTGCTTATGAGTTGGGCGAGGCAGATATTGCCGAAGCGCAAAAAATGCTATCAGACCCTGAAATGAAAGAGTTTGCATTAGAAGAGATTGAATCTGGCAAAGCCAAATTAGAGGCTGCTGAGGTCGAATTAAAAAAATTATTACTGCCTAAAGACCCTAACGATGATCGGAACATCTTCCTGGAAATTCGTGCAGGTACCGGTGGTGACGAATCCGGCCTATTTGCTGGTGATTTGTTCCGCATGTACTCGCGCTACGCCGAGCGCCAACGCTGGAAAGTGGAGATTATGTCAGCCAACGAATCTGAAGTGGGTGGTTACAAAGAAATCATCGCCAAAATTGAAGGTTATGGTGCGTACTCTAAACTTAAGTTTGAATCGGGTGGACACCGCGTACAACGCGTTCCAGATACGGAAACACAAGGCCGCATTCATACTTCAGCTTGTACGGTAGCAGTGCTAGCAGAAGCAGATGAGGTATCTGACGTCACCATCAATCCTGCCGAGATCCGCATCGACACTTACCGAGCCAGTGGTGCAGGGGGTCAGCACATTAACAAAACTGATTCTGCGGTACGTATTACGCATTTACCAACTGGTATTGTGGTGGAATGTCAAGAAGACCGCAGTCAACACAAAAATAAAGCCCAAGCCATGGGCGTGTTAGCGGCGCGGATTAAAGCCGCGCAAGTGGATGCGCAAAATAGCCAAATAGCTAGTGAACGTAAAAGCTTAATCGGCTCTGGCGACCGCAGTGAGCGCATCCGCACTTACAACTACCCACAAGGCCGTATTACCGACCACCGCATCAACCTCACACTTTATAAAATTGATGCAATTACCGAAGGTGATATGGATGAGCTTATTGGCGCGCTGTCGGCGGAACATCAGGCTGATTTATTAGCGAGTTTGGGTGAAGATAACTAATTAAGAAATAATTTGGGGCTGAAGTAGATTAGCATCAATGTTATGCTAATTAAATGCGCTTAAGTCATTGTAAACTATTAAGAAAGCAGCAGTCAAAGCTACTGGAATATTTT
>JAYVTW010000146.1:0-9169 GCA_043788445.1 Methylophilaceae bacterium | reverse complement strand
CACTCCTTTAAAAACAGTTCAAAATTAGCCTATGGTATACCGTTAAATTTGCGCATATGACGCTTGGTTTGATTCCAAAAGTTCTCAATCCCATTGATATGGTTTTGCATGTCAGCATACGCGGCACAAGTAGCTGATAGTTCAGAATAGGATGCTGACACACGCGAGGCACTTCAAGGCATTATGGACACAGTGGATAGATTAGAGCGCTGGACAGGCGCACTTTTAGCCTATTTATATCCAATTAAACCCCAGCTAAAAGTGACGCAATTAAGTCATATTTTGCATGGCGCGCTTGCACCTTTATAGCAAAAGATACGTGACAAATCACTAGTCATTGATCTGTCACACAGTTTAAAGCACCACCACAGCATACTCACTGCTTAACATTTACTATAACAAGTTTTGTATCACTTGTTACTTAAGGCAATTGATGCCTCACCCAAAGCTAAAAAAATTGAGATTAGCGTCAATTCTGAAGCAGACAAGCTATCTATTATCATTGCAGATAAAGGGGCAGGCATGCCATTTACCCCTGACCCACATGCAATCAGCCTGGGGCCTACCACTAAGAGGTTTGGCACTGGTTTAGGCATACCTTTCGCCTTTAAAGTATGCGAAGTACTAGGGTACGATTTACAATTTAAGCAAAATTCAGGTGGTGGCACTCTCATGATCCTTAGCTTGCCGTGGCATAATGCCATATCAACCACATTTTAATAGGTACCACCGCAAGTAAAAATATCACCCTAATCAACTTGCTCTAATCTAACAAAAGCACATTTCTATTGTCGTAATTTTAGTTCTAGATCTCATTAATATTACTTGCCTAAACCGTATTTTTTCACAACAATGTTAAAAACTTTATGATAACAATTATGCTTAATCAAACTGTAGCAAACTTCACACTACCAGCCACTAGCGGTAAGATATTTCAATTATCAGATTACATAGGTAAAAATCTTGTGCTTTATTTTTACCCTAAAGACTCAACACCAGGATGTACCATACAAGGCACGCAATTCCGTGATGTCTACGCCGACTTTCAAGCACTCAACACAGAAATCTTTGGCATCTCGCGTGACAGCCTAAAATCACATGAGAACTTTAAAGCCAAATTCAGTTTTCCTTTTGAGCTACTAGCAGATACTGAAGAGGTTGCTTGTGAACTTTTTAGTGTAATTAAAATGAAAAACATGTATGGCAAGCAAGTGCGTGGTATTGAGCGTAGTACTTTTATTATAAACACTGCGGGTTTTCTAGTGCATGAAATACGCGGTGTTAAAGTCGATGGCCATGCGCAAGCGGTACTTGAACTAATTAAGACTTTGTAAATATATGTAACCCATTTAACGCTGATATTTAATTTTTTCTAATCTAACTCTATAAGGCGTAAACATGGCAAAGAAACAAACTGAACAAACCAAACTTTTTGTACTAGATACCAATGTTTTAATGCATGATCCATCGAGTTTGTTTAGATTTGAAGAGCATGATATTTATCTGCCAATGGTCACCTTGGAAGAACTAGATAACAACAAAAAAGGACTAACTGAAGTTGCACGCAATGCACGTCAAACTAGCCGTAATTTAGAAGAAATCGTCGGCACCAATTTAGTCAACTTAGAGCAGGGTTGCCCGCTTGCAATCAAAGGTAATAAACATGTCACGGGCAAGCTGTTCTTACAAACCACCCAAATCAGCGCAGAACTGCCTGGCTTAGCTGGGAGTAAGGCTGACAACCAAATCTTGGGTGTTGTTTTAGATCTACATAAACACTACCCAAACCGCCAAGTTGTCTTAGTCAGTAAAGATATTAATATCCGCATTAAAGCCCGTGCACTTGGGCTAAGTGCAGAAGACTATTTTAATGACAAAGTGTTAGAAGATAGCGAGCTTTTATACTCTGGCATGAAAGAGTTACCTGCTAATTTCTGGGATACGCATAGTAAAGAACTAGAGTCATGGCAAGAAGCAGGTCGTATGTTTTATCGCATTACTGGCCCGCTATGTAAAACTTTTTTGGCCAATGAATTCGTATTTTATGAGTTTGAAAAACCTTTCCACGCAATGGTTAAAAGCATAGAAGGTAACACTGCAGTACTAGAAGTTGTGCAAGACTTTACCGTACCTAAACATAATGTTTGGGGTATTATCGCGCGTAATCGTGAACAAAATTTTGCACTAAATTTGTTGATGAATCCTGATGTTGATTTTGTCAGTCTACTAGGTCAAGCCGGCACTGGTAAAACTTTACTCACCTTAGCGGCTGCACTTACTCAGGTATTAGACAGTAAAATTTATTCTGAAATCATTATGACTCGAGTAACTGTACCAGTTGGAGAAGATATTGGCTTTTTACCAGGTACGGAAGAAGAGAAAATGGCGCCATGGATGGGTGCTCTAGAGGATAATCTAGATGTGCTCAACAAGACTGATGATGATGCTGGTGAATGGGGTCGCGCTGCGACACAAGATTTAATCAGAACTCGTATTAAAGTGAAATCACTCAATTTTATGCGTGGCCGCACTTTCTTGCATAAATTCTTAATTATTGATGAAGCACAAAATCTAACGCCAAAACAAATGAAAACCTTGATTACCCGTGCCGGCCCTGGCACCAAAGTAGTATGTTTAGGCAACATTGCCCAAATCGATACGCCCTACTTAACGGAAGGTAGCTCGGGGTTAACTTATGTGGTAGATCGCTTCAAAGGGTGGCCGCATAACGGACATATCACATTATTACGTGGTGAACGTTCAAGGCTTGCAGATTTTGCAGCAGAGGCACTTTAATGTTGATCTGTTTTTTTTTAGAATTGTTCGCAGTTAATGGCCATACGGAATGTTAGCGACTAATACTCATACACGCTACTTAAGCCACCCTAATTTAAGCCAGCAACATGGGTAGAGCATTTTATACGCTACTTATGGCGCAGTTTTTGTCTGCACTTGCAGATAATGCCATGCTAATAGCAGCAATAGCAATATTACAAAAATTGAGTGCGCCTAGCTGGCATCAGCCATTATTACTGCAGTTCTTTGTCATTTCTTATATATTACTTGCACCTTTTGTTGGCTCAGTTGCCGACTCAATGCCCAAGGGTCGAGTAATGTTTTTATCTAACGGTATCAAATTTATAGGCAGCATTTCAATGATGTTTGGCATGCCACCACTTTATGCTTATGGAATTGTTGGAATTGGTGCCGCCGCCTACTCACCAGCTAAATATGGCATTCTGACAGAGATGTTACCTCCCGAAGCATTAATTAAAGCTAATGGCTGGATTGAAGGTTCAACCGTAGCTGCCATTATTATAGGTGCTATGGGCGGTGCTTTTGCCCAAAAAAATGCTATGCTGGCCATGGTCATTATTTGTATACTTTATTTATTAGCGGCGATATTCAATTATTTTATTCCTAAGCTGCCGATAGATCATAAGGCACTCAATAATAGTCCTTGGTACATGGTAAAAGACTTTTATCTATCTTTTATGACGTTGTGGCGAGATCCTAGAGGTCAGGTATCTTTGGCAGTTACTACTCTATTTTGGGGAGTGGGTGCAACCTTACGCCTAGTTGTCATTGCATGGGCAGCCTATGCACTACATTTTAACCTTGAAAAATCTACACAGCTCATGGCCTATGTCGTATTTGGCGTTGCTATTGGTTCTGTATTTGCCGCTAAGTATATTAGCTTAGAAAACTCCATCAAAGTGCTGCCCGCAGGTATTGCAATGGGTATTTTAGTTTTGGGTATGCGGCTTGTCAGCGAGTGGCATATCGCAGCAGCGCTACTATTTTTAATTGGTGCATTAAGTGGTTTCTTTCTGGTGCCACTTAATGCTTTATTACAGCATCGTGGTCATCTCTTGATTGGTGCTGGGCACTCTATAGCAGTGCAAAACTTTAATGAAAATTTGGGCATTCTACTACTTAGCGGCGCATACACGTTAATGACCAAGGCCGATTTCTCTATGAGCGCTATCATTACAATTTTTGGCTTATTTATTAGTCTATCAATGAGTGGAATTAATCGCTACTACCGGCATCAGATAGATGCAGGCTGATGATATAAGACGCCTTTTATAGAAATAGAAAAGTGGCAGAGTTATCTGCCTTTTTTTTCATTTACTATCTTAATTTTCTTAAGTTAAACTTAGTGTAGTTTTACTTGTGGCTCGCTTCTGCGAGTAATAATTCTTGCAATATTTTGCAACAATACAGTAGTAAAACCATGCAAGGTCATTAAGTGCATTTGATAAAGTGATTGATACATTAAACGAGCTATCAAACCCTCAATGTACATACTACTTCCAGATAAAGCACCCATCAGATTACCAACAGTAGTGTATCGACCTAAATTTACTAATGAACCATAATCACGATAGTTGTAATTTGGTAATATCACTTTACTTGCGATACGGCACTTCATCGTTTTAACCAATAGTGATGCTTGTTGATGAGCTGCTTGCGCTCTTGGTGGCACCGTACCATCATGTCCAACCCACGGACAAGCCGCACAATCACCAAATGCAAAAATATTGTCATCAAGAGTACTTTGTAATGTCTGCTTAACCACTAACTGGTTAATACGATTCACTTCTAAACCATCTAGATTTTTTAAGAAATCCGGCGCCTTAATTCCAGCCGCCCATACTACAAGCGCTGATGGAATAAAGCGACCGCTATGTGTGTAAATGCCTGTTTCAGTGACTTCAGTTACACGTTCACCAGTATAAAGATGCACACGAAGCTTTCTCAGCTCTAATTCAACCACATGAGATAATTTGACAGGTAACGCAGGCAATACGCGCTCACTTGCTTCAATCAATGAAATTTTAATATCACGATCTGCATCTATTTTGTCTAGGCCATAAGCTGCAAGTTCACGCGTAGCTTTATGTAATTCTGCCGCCAGCTCAACACCTGTAGCACCAGCACCTACAATTACTACTTCTAATTGTCCAGCTTGAATCACTTCAACTTGTGTTTGCGCACGCACTAATGCGTTATGTAAGTGACGATGAAACTTTTCTGCCTGATCCTGGGTGTCAAGGGCAATAGAATACTCACTGGCGCCTTTAATACCAAAGTCATTTGTGGTGCTACCCACAGCAATAATTAATGTGTCATATTTAAAAGTGCGCCTAGGGATAACTTCCACGCCATATTCGTCAAAGAACGGAGTGATGGAAATTTCTTTTTTAGCGCGATCCAAACTATCCATACTGCCAAGTCTAAACCGAAACTGGTGCCAGTGCGCTTGAGCCATATAATCTAACTCATGCTTTTCTGGATTCATGCTACCTGCTGCAATTTCATGCAATAACGGCTTCCAAACGTGGGTTCTAGATTTATCTATTAAAGTAATTGCAGCCTTACCTCTACGACCTAAAGAATTACCAAGGCGCGTTGCTAGTTCCAGACCACCCGCACCACCGCCAACTATAACAATGTGGTGCAAGGGTGGGTTTGCTTGTGAGTTATCTGCTGTATTTACCTGCATAAAATCCTTTAAGTCTATTACGATTCGTTACCTGTTATCTTGCCTTGGCTACGAATCCATGCAATCACTTTTAGTAACTCATCTGGCGTAATACCGTTTTTTGGGTCTGTAGGGTCCATTAAACCAATGCCTTTAGCACCCATACCACCGTTAGTACCATGCCATACCGTTTCAAACATACCTTTATTAGTTGCATTTTTTGGGTAATGAAAATCTGGGCCGGTTAAATTAGGGCCGACTTGGCCCTTAGCTTCGGGACCATGGCATTGGGTACATGAATAAAGATTAAAAATCTTTTTCCCTTTGGCCTGTGCATCTGCATTACCAACATATTGATTTTTACCTGTCGCCAAAAATTCCTTTGCCACTGGTGTATTAAAAAGCGCCTTATCAATAGTCAGAGGTGAACTATCTTGTGTTGTCACAAGCGCAATTGTTGGACCGTCACTATTTGCTGTTGTTGAAACAGCAGATGAAGTCCCTGATGATTTATTGCATGCCGCTAAAGCTGATAACATTAACGCTAGAACCAAGCTAATTTTAAGTTGTTTCATTTGCATCTCCATACGTTCATCTAATTGATATCGTTTTGTAATATACGCCAGAAATAAAAAAGGCTACTGCAATTATACAGTAGCCTTTTTTTTAACTAAAGCTTAATTAAAGTAAAATTCAATCAGAGCTTAGTTGCCTGTAACACCACCTTGTGAGCGGATCCAAGCAATTACTTTTAATAACTCATCAGGAGTAATGCCATTTGTTGGGTCTGTAGCATCCATAAGACCAACACCTTTTGCACCCATACCGCCGTTAGTACCGTGCCAAATGGTTTCAAACATCCCTTTGTTTGTTGCATCTTTATCATACCTAAATGTAGGACCAATTAAACCTGGACCAACTTGACCCTTAGCTTCAGGGCCATGACATTGAGTGCATGAATAAAGATTAAATATTTTGTGGCCTTTTGCTTGAGCTTCCGCATTTCCAATGTAAGGATTTTTACCAGTTTCTAAAAACGTCTTAGTTTCTGGTGTGTTAAAAATCTCTGTTGGAATTACTAATGGTGAACCATCTTGTGTAGTTACAAAACTTTGTGCAGCATTAGATTGCGCTGAGAAAAACACGCCTGCCAATGACATCATTGAGACTAATAAAGTTGATTTTAACGCTTTGTTGCCTAACATGATTTCTCCTTATATATTCACTTTATGTGTTACATTTTACTCAATTGGCTGGGTTATCATTCTTTTTCAGAAGCTTTCCAAGCTCGTTTATGCTTAACGACTGTTTATTTAAATGGTTGACATTTGGATGTCATAAACAAATGTTATAAACAGAAAAAACAGACTACTATTTTACTCACTTTTTGTAATTGTTGCATCATGTTGAGCTTTAGTTTTTTCTATTTCTTTCATATCTTTACGATACACTTTATCTACACTGTCTCCATCAATAACAGCAACATGAGGAATGCCGTAATCATCCAAGATTTTGAAAATTTTATCTTTATTACGGTCAAGCGAAGCTTGGATAATTTCCATGCGTTCTTTATCTTTTTTACGCACACCTACTGAAATATTCCAATACTCTTTACCTTTCACATTCACATTTTCATATTCTGGAACTGGCACAACAACTAGTGGGATCTTTGCTTGTTTAGCAAAGTAACCGCCAATAGGACCCCATAATATAGCGATATCAATATCACCTTTGACTAAGTCATCAATTACAAAACTAGGTGGTAAGTTTAAGTCACGCTGTTGACGATAAGGACGTGCGTTACCAATTAGATTATGGTCATTCAGTGGAATGGTAGCTGGGCTTTTATCAATAACACCAATGAAGCCTTTTTTTAGGTCCGGAGAGTCCCAGTCTGTAATATTGTAACCACTTTCTTTGCGCCAAATAAAGACATGGCCAGTACGATAATATGGTTTTGAAGTTCGCATTGAGTCATTATCTGATGTAGTGCTCATAATAATGTCACAACGATTAGCATTAATAGTGTTTCTTAAAAAACCTTGACGATCATACGCAAATGTATAAGCAATTGGCTTACCTAAATCTGCTGCAAGTAAGGCTGCAATTTTATTTTCAAAGCCTTCTAACTTAACATTTGAATAGGGCATGTTGTCTGGATCAGCACAAACCTTGAATTCTTTAAAGTCAGGAACTCGCCTTACTTCGCCGACACGACCTTCATCAGCGTTGAGGGTTGGGATCTCCACTTCTTCTGCAAGTGCTAGATGAGCTGACATCACCATACAAGCAACTATACTCAGTTTTTTTAACACATCTAGTTGCTTTATTCGTTTTAACATCGTTGATTCCTCATCATAAAATAATTATTTTAATTAAATTTGTTACTTAAATGACTCAAGTAACTTAAATTCACTAACTACATAGAGTATATCTAAAAATAAAAAGTTCTAATTAATTGTTTGATTAAATTAAAAATTAGAATGTACCTTAACCAAATCTTATTTTTAGAAACACTAGTTTAACTGTTACAAAGCAGGCTAAATATAAAAAAAACCCCGACGAATCGGGGTATTTTTATTACTAACTATCAATTAGTTATACAATTAAGTCTTGGACTCAATTATAAACTGAACACGTTTAATGCACCGCCGCCAGGAGCAGCGTTGTATTTTGTTAGTTCAGCATAACCACCAGCAGCACCAAGTGCGTCTGTTGGGTTAGTCATACCAAGGTTCATCGCAACACCAGCCCAGCCACCGATACCTGATAGCACGCCAACGTATTGTTTACCTTTGTGACCGTATGTGAATGCATTACCAATCACGCCAGAACCCACTTGGAATTTCCAAAGTTCTTTACCTGATTGTGCATCAACAGCCTTAAACCAACGATCAAGAGTACCGTAGAATACTAAGTTTGAAGCAGTTGTTAAAGCACCACCCCAAGCAGAGAATTTCTCTTTGTTGTACCATACTTTTTTGTTAGTCATTGGATCATAAGCGCCGAAGCCACCCATTACGCCGTCAGGACCAGCAAACATAGTTAAAGTAGCACCAACCCAAGGTTGACCAGCAACGTATTTAGACTCAACTGGCTCATATGTCATACAAACGTGGTTAAGTGGAGTATACATTAAACCTGTTTTTGGTGTGTTAGCGGTGGCCCCGCCAATCCGTGTGCGGGTGAGAACAATCTACCGAGAAGGGCCGTCGGCGCGCACCCCAGTAACGTGTTCGACCGCATTCCACGCGCGGATGCAACACGACCGATCAATTTCGGGCCGGCATACGTCCGCGGGCTTACGATGACGGAACCCGAGAGCTTCGCGGAGACGAGACGATGCCCGTTCCGATACTCACCCCGGCGGACGTGCGCGCCGCGGCGGAGAAACTTCCGCGCGTGCGGCTCGCGCACCTGCCGACGCCGCTTGAGGAACTGCCGCGATTCAGCGCGAAACTCGGCGGGGGCGTGCGCGTCTTCGTCAAACGCGACGACTGTACCGGTCTCGTCCTCGGCGGGAACAAGGCCCGGCACAACGAGTTCCTCTTCGGTGACGCGCTCGCTTGCGGCTCGGATATGTTCGTGTGGGGCGCGCTGGTGCAGTCGAACAACTGCCGCACCACCGCCGCCGCGTGCGCCAAACTCGGCCTCGAATGCCGACTCTACCTCTCGAAAGCG
>JAYVTW010000145.1:0-4299 GCA_043788445.1 Methylophilaceae bacterium | reverse complement strand
GTGCGATTTTTGAAATAGCAGTAGCGCCAAATGTCAGCTATCAAGATGTAGTTGATAGCCTGAAAACTATTTCCGAAGGTAAGAATTTTGTAAATCCAGCCAATTTCCCTATTGGTGAAAATATGCGTAAGCGTGGTCAAGATCCAGGTGGGATATTAGAAGTGCACGCTTTATGTAATCTAGGATTAGGCGCTGAAATCATGCTCGATCATCCTGAGTTCGTTGTATTTGCACCATGTCGAATTGGTTTGTATGAAAAAAAAGGCCAACTTTATTTGGGGTTAGATCGCCCAACTTACGACCTCAGAAGTATTAAAAACCCGACAGAACGTGCTAAAAAAGCTGCGCAAGAGCTAGAAAATACATTGATAGAAATCATGACTAAAGCAAGTCGTGGCGATATTTAATAATCTTTTTAAAGTAAATGTCATGACAGATATCGAAATCGCTCAAGCCTGTAATTTAAAACCTATAGCGGAGATTGCAGCAAAACTTGGTATCGCAGCAGACGATTTAGAGCTGTTTGGTAAGTACAAAGCCAAACTTTCTCAAGTATTGATTGATAAGCTAGAAATTAACTTTCAAGCGCTAAAACCACAGCCATCTGATAGCCATGGGCATCTCATTTTAGTCACTGCAGTTAGTCCAACGCCAGCCGGTGAAGGCAAAACTACCACAACAATTGGCTTAGCTGATGCACTTAGTCAATTAGGTAAAAAAACTGCGGTTTGTATACGCGAACCATCAATGGGACCAGTCTTTGGTATGAAGGGTGGGGCTACAGGCGGCGGTTATGCACAAGTGGCGCCCATGGAAGAGATTAACCTACATTTTACAGGTGATTTTCATGCAATTGGCGCTGCTAATAATTTGCTGGCAGCACTGATTGATAACCATATTTTTCAAGGCAATTCCTTACAAATTGACCTTAAACGCATTTCTTGGCGGCGTTGTTTAGATATGAATGACCGCGCTTTACGACATGTGTCGGTTGGTACTGGCGAGTTCAAACACGAAACAGGTTTTGATATTGTGGTTGCGACTGAAGTTATGGCGATTTTTTGTTTAGCGACCTCTTTAAATGATTTGCAGCATCGTTTAGGTAGGGTTCAAGTCGCATATTCACTAAAAAATATGCCGATTTTTGCCAGTGATTTAAAAGCTGAAGGCGCAATGACAGCCCTGTTGAAAGATGCATTTCAGCCTAATCTAGTGCAAACATTAGAGCATACTCCTGCCATTATACACGGTGGCCCATTTGCTAATATTGCACATGGCTGTAACTCAGTTGTTGCCACAAAAACCGCATTAAAATTGGCTGATTATGTTGTCACGGAAGCTGGATTTGGCGCAGATTTGGGCGCAGAAAAGTTTATTGATATCAAATGTCGTCAAACGGGTATAAATCCAACTGTTGTGGTGTTGGTTGTTACAGTACGAGCACTTAAGTATCATGGTGGTATTGAAATTGAGGCATTGAATAGCGAGAATTTAGATGCCTTAAGATCGGGTTTATGTAATCTTGAACGTCATATTAATAATTTGAACGAGCATTTTGGTCTGCAAGTGATTGTCGCAATGAACTATTTTGCTACAGATACCCAAGCAGAACTGGATTTATTGAAAACTGAAACTGAAAAACTAGGTACTAAGGCCATAGTTTGTAAACATTGGGCGCAAGGTGGTAAGGGTGCTTTAGACTTGGCGAAAGAAGTACTGCTTAGTATTGAAAAACCTAGAACTAATTACTTTAAACTTCTTTACGATACTCATTTACCTATTCTGCAAAAAATAGAAACTATTGCAAAGAGTATTTATGGTGCATCGGAGGTAACGTTATCAGCCTCTGCTGCTGCAACGTTAATAGTGCTAGAGGACGAATATCAACATTTTCCTGTGTGTATTGCGAAAACGCAGTTTTCGTTTTCCTCTGATGCCACGTTACGTGGAGCTCCATCAGGGCATACATTGAATGTTCGTGAGTTACGCCTATCATGTGGTGCAGGGTTTATTGTGGCAATTTGCGGTGACATCATGACCATGCCAGGCTTGCCGAAAACTCCAGCCAGCGAGCATATTGGAGTAAATCAACAAGGTAAAATCACCGGCTTGTCTTAAGCTACCATTAGCTACAAAAGATATTTTAAAGATTTATGCAAGTCATTACTCAATCTGGGTTTGCAGAACAAACCATCACCAAATCACGTTTCATTGCATTTGCTACTCATTGTAAAGATGAGCGCGCGGTGGGAGCGGCTTTGCGCGCGTTTGCTGCACAACATACAAGCGCTCACCACCTCGCATATGGTTTTCGTATTAAAACAGCTGATGGTATCATACAACGCTTTTCAGATGCAGGTGAGCCATCGGGTACAGCAGGTGCGCCTATTCTAAAGCTGATTGAAGGTCGTGATTTAATGAATGTCGCAGTGACCGTGATTCGCTATTACGGGGGTGTAAATTTGGGCACAGGTGGTTTAGCTAGAGCGTATGGTGGGACGGCTAAGTTAGCACTGGAGGCCTCAAAATTTGCGCCATTTGTTGAGATGACTGTAATCAAATTGGTGGTTGAGTATAATCAATTTGATGAATTGGTACGTGATTTAGCTCGAGTAAATGGTGAGGTGATTGATAAAATTTTTGCTAATCAAGTCACGGTCATTGCTAGTTTGCCACTAAATAAAGCGACCAGATTTGCACTCAAATTTCCTAATTTTTACTTAAAATAAGCATACCGATTAAGAGATATGCTGAAATCTAAGCTTACTTTGTCACCGTACACTATAGATAAGAGTTTTAGTTTAGCAGGCTGCGCTAAATCTATAGCAAGCCCGCATCGGTTATAATCTTATTATGAACAATGTTATTTTAATTATTTTGGTTTTGCTGAGCTTGTTATTGCTGGCTTGGCTGGTGTGGCAAAGCCTAACTAATAACTCGGCTCAACAGGCGCTACAATTAACGCAAACTTTAGAAGAAAAACATCGTACGATGCTGATGGATTTGCATGATGGCTTGAATAAGCTTGCTGATCGTTTAAGTAACAGCTCATATGATGCCAGCGAGCGTTTGCGCATAAGCGTAGCACAAGAGTTACAGTCTACTCGTGACGCCATGCAGACTTTGCAATTATCACAGGCAGATAGCTTAGGTAAAACACGTGAAGCAGTGCTAGAAAAACTACATGTGACATTATCTGAACAGGGTAAAACACAGCAAGAATTAATACAAAATACTATGCGTGCTGCCACTTTAAGCTTAAAAGAAAGCATGGATGACTTAACTAAATCAGTTGATGGTCGTTTAGAACAAATTGGCGGTAAAGTCTCTGAACGTCTTGATGAAGGCTTCAAGAAAACCAATGAAACGTTTATCAGTGTGATGGAACGTTTAGCGACTATTGATGAAGCGCAAAAGAAAATTGATGGCTTAACAACTAATGTAGTTAGCTTACAGGAACTGTTGGGTGATAAGCGCTCACGCGGCGCATTTGGCGAGGTGCAGCTGGAAGGCTTGGTGCGTAATGTATTGCCAACAAGTTCATTTGCCATGCAATACAGTTTTCCTAATGGTACACGTGTAGATTGTGCTTTATTTCTTCCAGAGCCCACTGGCATGGTGGCAGTTGATAGTAAATTTCCATTAGAGAACTATCACCGCATGTTTGATAAAAGCTTATCGGTTGCCGAGCAGCTATTAGTAGGAAAACAATTTAAAGCTGATATAAAAAAGCATGTAGATGATATTGCGAGTAAATATATTATTGCTGATGTAACAAGTGACGGGGCTGTGATGTTTATCCCGGCAGAAGCAGTGTTTGCTGAAATACATGCATACCATCAAGATGTGATTGACTATGCAATGGCAAAACGTGTGTGGGTCGTATCGCCAACCACACTTATGGCTGTATTAAATACCGCACGTGCTGTGTTAAAAGATGTCGAAACTCGTAAGCAAGTGCATATTATTAAAGAGGAGTTGGGCAAGCTGGGTAAAGAGTTTGGTCGTTTTGATACGCGGATGAAAAAACTGGCTGATCATATACGACAAGCGCACGAAGATGCTGTAGAGGTACAAACCACCAGCCAAAAAATATCACGTAGATTTGCGCAAATCGAGCGTGTAGAGTTGGCAGATAAGCCATCAATAGCAGCAGATCCATTAGGGGCTATTGAAGATAATGCAGAGGATGAGGAGTCTTAAAATGATTAAAGTACTTTATTTTGCGCGACTTAAAGAGTCACTTAATTACTCTACAGAAGAAATGGCATTGCCTGGCAACATTAAAACGATTTTGCA
>JAYVTW010000144.1:0-3018 GCA_043788445.1 Methylophilaceae bacterium | reverse complement strand
AGTCTTAGATTTGTTCTCACGCACCCATTTGACGACTTCTGGACCCTTGATGTCTGATAAGTCCCAATCCATTAGCAAAAAATCATAGCTTTCACGGTGCAAAACTTCAATTAACGCATTGCCTGAGGTGTATGCGTGACATTCATGACCTAGTGCAGAGATTATTGTTTGGATTAATTCAAGTTGAGAAACGTCCTCATCTACAGCTGCAAAACGCATGTAACTTCCTTAATCTACAACATTTACTGGAATTAATTTGTAGTCATATTTTATGACTCAAACATTAACAAATTTCACTCGCTGTCATCAAACCGCCTACTCTACAGTTACAGATTTTGCTAAATTTCTTGGCTTATCTACATCCGTACCTTTTAACAAGGCAACATGATAAGCCAATATTTGTACTGGTATAGTATGCAAAATAGGCGATAGCACACCAACATGTCGCGGGGTACGTATCACATGTACCCCTTCAGACTCGGCAAAATGGCTATCAGCATCCGCAAATACGAACAGTTCGCCATCACGCGCCTTTACTTCTTGCATGTTAGATTTTACTTTTTCCAGAAGTGAATCATTGGGTGCAATGACCACAACCGGCATATTTGCATCTACTAAGGCAAGTGGGCCATGCTTAAGTTCACCTGCGGGATAAGCTTCGGCGTGTATATATGAAATTTCTTTGAGTTTGAGTGCGCCTTCCATCGCGATGGGGTAGTGTATACCACGCCCTAAAAACAATGCATGTTGTTTATTGGCAAATTGTTTTGCCCATTCATGAATTTGTGGTTCTAAATTCAATGCATGTTGAACGCTACCACCTAATTGGCGTAACGCTGCAAGATACTGTTGTTCGGTTGCAGCATCTAATATGCCACGCTGTTTAGCCAGTGTCGCCGCCAAGGTAAACAAGGCCACGAGTTGCGTGGTAAATGCCTTAGTTGATGCTACCCCAATTTCTGCTCCTGCACGCGTGTAAAACACTAGTTTAGAGGCCCGTGGAATCGCACTTTCTTGCACATTACAAATGGCTAGCGTAAGCGATTGGCCTAATGATTTTGCATGTTTCAATGCTTCCATAGTGTCCAGCGTTTCACCTGATTGTGAAATCGTAACAATTAATTGCTTAGGATTGGATACCGATTGGCGATAACGATATTCGCTAGAAATTTCAACATTAGTTGGTATTTTAGCGATGCTTTCTAACCAGTATTTAGCGGTTAAACCAGCGTAATAACTAGTACCCGCAGCCAAAATAAGTATACTATCCATCTGGCTAAATATTTCCGCAGCGTCTTTACCAAATAATGCCAGACTAAAGCTAGCATCATCCATTAACGCCTCAATAGTATCGGTCAAAGCGCGTGGTTGTTCATGAATTTCTTTTTGCATGAAATGGTTGTATGGGCCAAGCTCTAGCGACGCTAATGACACATCACTTACATGCACTGTTCGATTAGCAATTGCACCATTTTTGCCAAAAATCTCTACTTTATCTGCGGTTAACGTTGCTACATCTCCATCTTCTAAATAAATCACGCGACGCGTTACAGATAACACCGCAGAAACATCAGAGGCAATGAAATTTTCTCCATCACCTAAACCAATTAGTAATGGACAACCCAATCGGGCACATACCATAATATGCGGTTCTTTTACCGACAGCACACTAATGGCAAAAGCGCCTGTTAGCTCGGCAACAGCTTGTTGTGTCGCAGCTAATAACACTAAACCTTGTGCTTGGTAATAATGAATCAAATGTGCAATAACTTCAGTATCAGTTTGCGATTCAAACACGTAGCCAAGCGCTTTTAAACGCGTACGCTGCTCATCATGATTTTCTATAATACCATTATGCACTACGGCAATTTCACCTTCAGACACGTGTGGATGTGCGTTAGATTCCGTCACGCCGCCATGCGTGGCCCAGCGTGTGTGGCCAATGCCAAGCATGCCTGTTAGCTTTTCTGCGTCGACTTTAGCCTGCATTTCACTCACACGCCCTACTGCACGTACGCGTTTAATATCACCGTCCAGAATAGCAATGCCGGCGGAATCGTAGCCACGATATTCTAGCCGGCTTAGGCCTTCAATCAAAATAGGGACTATATTACGTTTTGCGACCGCGCCAACAATTCCACACATAGGTTTTCTTTCTGTTTATTCTTTTTTAGCTAACTTAACTGGCCGCTGCCAGCCTTTGATGGTTATTTGCCGCCCGCGCGATAAGCTTAATTCGCCTGCAGGGGCGTCTTTGGTGATTGTTGATCCAGCTGCAATTGTAGCGCCAGCTCCTATAACAACTGGTGCGATTAATTGCGAATCGGCACCAATAAATGCATTGTCTTCAATCACTGTTCTAAATTTGTTGGCGCCATCATAGTTAGAAGTTATCGTACCCGCACCAATATTTACCTGCTTACCGATAGTCGCATCGCCTACATAACTTAAGTGATTAATTTTGCTACCTGCATCAACCTGTGCATTTTTAAGCTCAACAAAATTACCTATATGCGTATCTGCCTGCAATACTGTACCGGGGCGCAAACGTGCGTATGGGCCAATGTGTGCATTTTCACCGACTATTGATTCAACAATATATGTGTAGGGTGCAATTACAGTACCAGCTGCAATTTTGGCATCTTTAATCACACAGTAAGCACTCACTTTAACGCCTTCGCCTAAAGTTACATGGCCTTCAAAAATACAACCCACATCAATTTCGACGTCTCTTGCTACAGTTAAATGACCGCGCACATCAATGCGTAATGGGTCAGCAAGTGTAACGCCTTGTTTAAGCAACTCTATTGCATAACGATTTTGATAAACACGCTCAATTTGTGCTAAATCCAGCTTAGAATTAATGCCTGTCACTGCCCATTCGTCTTGGCTCAACTTAGCAACCACTTCAATACCATCCTGCACAGCAAAACTAATAATATCAGTTAAATAATATTCAGCTTGGGCATTCTCATTTTTTAAACGTTTTAACCAATTGGTTAATAAATGATTAGGAAT
>JAYVTW010000143.1:0-3644 GCA_043788445.1 Methylophilaceae bacterium | reverse complement strand
CATGGATACTGGCTTGTGGCGTGTTGCCATTTCGCAGCTCTTCACGAATACGTTCGTTAATCAATACGTTTGCATCAATTGCCATACCCAGTGCCAAGGCAATCGCAGCTAATCCAGGCAAAGTTAATGTCGCTTGTAACATGGATAATATAGCAACCAATAGTAGCAAGTTAACGCCTAACGCCAACACTGAAACACCGCCGAAAATCATGTAATAAATAATCATCATCACGGCAATTGCTGCAAAACCCCACAAGGTAGAGTGCACACCACGTTTGATATTTTCTTCGCCCATGCTTGGGCCAACCGTGCGCTCTTCAATAATTTCCATAGGTGCGGCCAGCGCACCTGCACGCAGTAGTAATGAGATATCTGTCGCTTCTTGCGTACTAGCCATACCCGAGATTTGTACACGGCCACCTCCAATTTCTTCATTGATGACAGGCGCGGTAATTACTTCACCCTTACCTTTTTCAATCAGTAAAATCGCCATTCGTTTGCCTACGTTATCACGTGTGACTTGTTTAAAAATGCCTGCACCGCGACCATCCAAAGTGACGTTAACAGTATTGCCCCCGCTTTGTTGGTTAACACCTGGGCCTGCATCAGTAATACGGTCACCGGTTAGTACCACGCTCTTTTTAACTAAAATTGGCCGTCCATCACGGTTTTTATAAAGTTCATCACCGAATGGTATCTGGCCTTTAGTAGCAGCTTCTAAAGTCGCAATATCAGCTTTTTCTTCATCCACCATGCGAATTTCCAGTGTTGCAGTACGACCCAATATTTCTTTAGCTTTAGCCGTATCTTGTACGCCAGGTAATTGCACCACTATACGGTCTTGACCCTGTTGCTGCACTATAGGCTCGGCCACACCAAGTTCATTAATACGGTTATGCAAGGTTTGTAAGTTTTGTTTTAATGCGAAATCTTGAATGCGCTTTTGCGCAGCTAATCCCATGCTCGCAGTTAAGATTTTATCTTTACCATCATCAGATTCTGCCAATGTTAGGTCTGGAAACTGTTTAGCAATGATTTTTTTAGCGCTGGCCAAGTCACCTGCCTTTTCAAATCGAACTTGAACGATTTGGCCTTCACGTGAAATGCCTTCATAGTGAATTTGCTCTTTACGCAGTGACATACGGAAATCACCAGTATAACTCTCAGCCGCTTTATCCAACGCCGCTTTCATATCTACTTGTAACAAGAAATGTACCCCACCGCGCAAATCCAAACCTAGATACATAGGCAGGGCACCGATGCTTCTCAACCAATTAGGTGAGCGTGATAATAAGTTAAGCGCTACTGTGTAGTCTTCACCAAAATTCTTTTGTAATGCATCTTTGGCTTTTATCTGCGTATCAGGATTGGCCAAACGTACTTTGACGCCGCTACCATCTAAAAATAAAGCTTCGTAAGGAATATTAGCTAACGTTAATACGCTTTCTACTTTTTGCAACATCGCAGAATTTAGCTTGGTCGATGCTTTGGTACTAGTAATTTGTACCGCAGGTGATTCACCAAATAGATTGGGCATGGAGTATAAAAGGCCTAGCATTAGCGCAACTAATACCAGGATATTTTTCCACATAGGATAACGGTTCATGATGAATGCTCGATTAATCGTACTGTTTAATTTTTGGAATTAGATAGACTTGATGGTGCCTGGTGGTAAAAGTGTTACTACCGAAGCTTTTTGTACGTTAACAACTGTATCTGGTGCAATCTCAATGCTCACAAAACTATCACTTACTTTTATTACTTTACCAATAACACCGCCTGTTGTTGCTACTTCATCACCTTTTTTTAGCGCTGTAACCATGGCACGCGTTTCTTTAGCTTGTTTCATTTGCGGGCGAATAATCATGAAAAAGAATAGAATAAAAATGATAACAATCGGTAAGAAACTCATTAAATCTGTTGCGCCAGCGGCTGATCCTGCGAATGCGTTGCTAATAAACACGATAAATTTCTTTCATAATTTTAGAATTGCAAAATTTTAACATAGAGTACAGTAGCTACGGGTTAATTCAGTTAGCTCAATACATTTAAGCTTTATAACTTAATTAATAGCACCATTAATGACACTACGTTTAGCAGAAAACTCTTGTTTAAATTGCTCAAAAGTACCAGTTTCAATAGCCATGCGCATAGACTGCATCAATATTTGATAATAATGCAGGTTATGAATTGTATTAAGGCGTGCACCTAAAATCTCGCCCACTTTCTGCAAATGATGCAAATAAGCACGACTGAAATTTTGGCAGGTATAACACGTGCAATCGCTATCTAACGATTTAGAATCTAGCTTATATTGTGCGTTTTTTAACTTAACATCCCCATATTGGGTAAATAACCAGCCATTGCGCGCATTACGTGTGGGCATTACACAATCAAACATATCAACGCCGTTAGAAACCGCAGCTACCAAATCCTCTGGTGTGCCTACGCCCATTAAATAACGTGGTTTATTGCTAGGCAATTTGGGAGCCGTATATGCCAAAATACGAAGCATATCTTCTTTGGGCTCACCCACCGACAAACCGCCAATTGCATAGCCATCAAAGCCAATATTGGTTAAGCCTTTTAATGATATATCTCGCAAATCTTCATACATACCACCCTGAATAATACCAAACAAAGCATTGGGATTGCCTTCGTGCGCCGTTTTACTTCGCTTGGCCCAACGTAATGACAATTGCATAGAGTCACTCGCTTCTTGAGTCGTGGCTGGGTAAGGTGTACATTCATCAAAAATCATGACAATGTCAGAGTTAAGCACTTTTTGAATGCGCATTGACTCTTCTGGCGTTAAAAAACAGCTATCGCCATTGATCGGCGAGCGAAACTTAACACCCTCTTCAGTGATTTTACGTAACTTACCCAAACTCCACACTTGGAAACCACCAGAATCCGTTAGAATCGGTTCATTCCAGCCCATAAACTTATGTAAGCCACCATGCGCGGCGATGACATCCAGACCTGGTCGCAGCCATAAGTGAAAGGTATTTCCCAACACAATATGTGCGTCTATTTCCTTTAGCTCAAATGGCGACATCGCCTTCACTGTGCCATACGTGCCCACTGGCATAAAAGCTGGGGTTTGCACATCGCCGTGCACTAAATGAACTGTACTGCGTCTAGCTAAACCGTCTTGTTTGTGTAGTGTAAATTGCATATAGATGGTTGTTAAATCAAGCATTAAATGAAGCGTGATTCTAACACATAGGCCCCACGACATTGGGCATAAGGCACGAGCATCTCAATAGAAAGGATGTTGCTTGAAGATTGCCGCCTATGCAACAAGCCATGACAGTACGAGCTATGATAATATGATACATATTTTTTGGGCTTAATTTTTGTGACGCAAAGTATTATTCAAACCTATATTCACGATGACATGCGCGCCGTAGATACGGTTATCCGCCAGTCATTGCACTCCGAAGTGAGCTTAGTCAATCAAATTGCTGATTACATCGTGAATAGCGGTGGTAAGCGTTTGCGCCCAGCTTTAGTATTACTTTCTGCAGGATTATTTGGCGAAATCAACAACAAGCATCATCAATTGGCGGCCGTAGTTGAGTTTATTCACACCGCGACATTGCTACATGATGATGTCGTGGATGCATCGTCAAAACGTCGCG
>JAYVTW010000142.1:0-7459 GCA_043788445.1 Methylophilaceae bacterium | reverse complement strand
ATGAAATTAATTCGTCAGCATGATTACCCTGATGGTGAATTTACCTTAGCTTTTGTGGGTTATGGCAATGAATATGACAATAGTGTGATTGAGCTTACCTATAACTATGGCAAAGAAAGCTATCAAATGGGTACGGCATACGGCCATATGGCGCTTGAGGTAGGTGATGCTTACGCGTCTTGTGAAAAAGTCAAACAAAAAGGTGGTAAGGTTGTTCGCGAAGCAGGGCCAATGAAACATGGCACTATTATCATCGCCTTCGTGGAAGACCCTGACGGCTACAAAATAGAATTTATTCAAAAAGGCACTATTGAATATCCACGATAAGTGAATATCCACATTAAATAATTATTCGCTTTTAACATCATTATCAAGCATGGCTGATAATACCCAAGTGCTAAAGACCGCAGTTTTGGCAGCCCTGATTGGCGATTGGGATACATCCCATAATATTGCGCAGCATTATAATGATGCAACTGCCTGCTGGTTACATGCTGTGTTACACAAAATACAAGGTGATGAGGGTAATAGCAGCTACTGGTATGCACGCGCTGGTGGTAAGCAATTTGGAGATTATACAGATACGAATATTGAGCTTAAAGAACTATTGAAGCTGTTATCGTAATGACCTAATAAAAAGCCAGCTTTTGCTGGCTTTTTATTAAATCGCACTTGTAAAATTAACTCTTTAGAATAAATCTTTCACTTTATCTAACCAACCTTTAGCTCTAGGGCTATGTTTGCCAGAATCCGCTTGTGTGCTGTGGTCAAATTCCCGTAATAATTCTTTTTGCTTCTCTGTTAATTTTACTGGTGTTTCGACAACAACATGGCACATTAAGTCACCATGCTCGTTAGCGCGTAATGGTTTGATACCTTTGCCACGCATTCTAAATACAGCACCTGTTTGCGTTTCAGCAGGAATCTTCATATTGGCTGAGCCACCCAAGGTCGGGACTTCAATCTCACCACCTAAGGCAGCTGTGCTGAAGCTAATAGGCATTTCACAATGTAAATTGCCGCCATCACGTTCAAAAATATCATGCTTTTTCAAATGTACGACTACATACAAGTCGCCAGTAGGGCCGCCATTAACGCCAGCTTCACCTTCACCAGTTAAACGAATGCGGTCACCTTCATCTACCCCTGCTGGGATTTTGACAGACAGTGTTTTTTGTTGTTTAACGCGACCATCACCATGGCAAGTGACACATGGGTCTTTAATCATTTTTCCGCTGCCATGGCATTTAGGACAAGTTTGCTGTACTGAGAAAAAGCCTTGTTGCATGCGTACTTGACCATGTCCAGCACAGGTCGTACAAGTAACAGGTGAAGTTCCTTTTTTAGCGCCAGTACCATTACAGGTTTCACAGCTTGCTTGTACAGGAATACGAATTTTACTTTCAGTGCCTTTTGCAGCATCTTCTAGTGATATTTCCATGTTATAACGTAAATCTGCACCACGATACACATTATTGCGTTGACCACCACGGCCCCCACCGAAAATATCACCGAAAATATCACCGAAAGCATCGCCAAAACCTGCACCACCAAAGCCCGCACCGCCTGCAGACTGATCCACACCAGCATGGCCGTATTGATCATAAGCGGCACGTTTTTGATCGTCAGATAATATTTCGTAAGCTTCTTTTGCTTCCTTGAAATGGTCTTCTGCTTTTGGATTGTCTGGGTTGCGGTCAGGGTGGTACTTCATCGCTAATTTGCGATAGGATTTTTTAATTTCTTCTGCAGAGGCATCTTTATTTAAGCCTAGCACTTCATAAAAATCTTTTTTAGCAGCCATAATTTTCAGTCGTTATTTTTTAGTCGTTAATAAGCAGTGGTTTATCAAAACATTAAAGCCGAAAATCGTAAGGCCTAGGTTGACTTTTTGGGTCTTACTAAGCACTTACGACTCTTGACTTGCAATTAGCTTTTAGCTTTTTTTAACTTCTTCAAATTCAGCATCTACAACTTCTGCATCTACTATTTTTTCGCCCTGGGGTTGAGCGCTTTCAGTGTTTTGTGCAGCCTGTTGCTCCGCATATACTTTTTCACCAAGCTTTTGTGAGGCTTCCATCAAGGCATTGGTTTTGGCTTCAATGCTTTCCTTGTCACCATCTTTCATTACTGCTTCAACGTCTTTAATTGAGGCTTCAATTGCTTCTTTTTCTGCTGCATCTAGCTTGTCACCATGCTCAGCAAGTGATTTTTTCACACTGTGTACCATGCCATCAGCTGCGTTGCGAGCATCTACAGTTTCACGCAATTTTCTATCTTCATCAGCATATTTAGCTGCATCCTCTTCCATCTGCTGAATTTCAGCTTCAGACAAACCAGAGTTAGCTTTGATAGTGATTTTGTTTTCTTTGCCAGTGGCTTTGTCTTTTGCAGAAACATGCAAAATACCGTTAGCATCAATATCAAAAGTCACTTCAATTTGCGGAGTACCACGTGCTGCTGGTGGAATGTCGCCCAAATTAAATTGACCAAGTGATTTGTTAGCAGATGCCATTTCGCGCTCACCCTGCAACACTTGAATCGTCACTGCATTTTGATTATCTTCTGCAGTTGAGAACACTTGTGATGCCTTAGTTGGAATCGTTGTGTTCTTTTTGATGAGCTTAGTCATCACGCCACCCAGTGTTTCGATACCTAATGACAATGGTGTAACATCAAGCAATAATACGTCTTTAACATCACCTTGTAACACGCCACCTTGAATTGCTGCACCTACGGCGACCGCTTCATCTGGGTTAACGTCTTTACGAGGCTCTTTACCAAAAATCTCTTTTACTTTTTCTTGTACTTTAGGCATGCGGCTTTGACCACCAACTAGAATAACGTCAGAAATTTCATCAATGCTTACGCCTGCATCTTTAAGTGCAATGCGGCATGGTGCCATGGTGCGTTCAATTAAATCATCCACTAAGCTTTCAAATTTAGCGCGTGTAATTTTTACGACTAAATGCTTAGGACCAGTTGCATCTGCTGTGATGTAAGGCAAGTTGACTTCAGTTTGTTGCGCAGATGATAATTCTATTTTTGCCTTTTCAGCAGCTTCTTTTAAGCGTTGTTTGGCAAGTAAATCATTACGTAAATCTAGACCGCCGTTATCTTTTTTGAATTCATCAGCTAAAAAGTCAATTAAACGATTATCAAAGTCTTCACCACCTAAGAAAGTGTCACCGTTAGTGGATAGCACTTCAAATTGATGTTCACCATCAATCGCAGAAATTTCAATAATAGATACGTCAAATGTGCCGCCACCTAAGTCATATACCGCGATTTTACGGTCACCTTCTTGTTTGTCCATACCAAATGCCAATGCAGCAGCAGTAGGCTCATTAATGATACGTTTAACATCTAAACCAGCGATACGGCCTGCATCTTTAGTAGCTTGGCGTTGACTATCGTTAAAGTACGCAGGTACTGTAATCACAGCTTCAGTCACCTCTTCACCTAAGTAGTCTTCTGCGGTTTTTTTCATTTTGCGCAATACTTCAGCAGAAATTTGTGGCGGCGCCATTTTCTCGCCGCGCACTTCTACCCATGCATCGCCGTTATCAGCTTTTGCAATTGTGTACGGCATCAATTGAATGTCTTTTTGTACTTCTTTTTCATCAAAACGACGACCAATTAAACGTTTAACTGCATATAGTGTGTTTTTAGGATTGGTGACTGCTTGGCGTTTAGCTGGTGCGCCAGCTAAAATTTCGCCATCTTCTTGATATGCAATGATTGATGGTGTAGTACGTGTACCCTCTGCGTTTTCAATAACGCGTGGCTTGCCGCCTTCCATCACTGCGACACAAGAATTGGTGGTACCTAAGTCAATGCCAATAATTTTACCCATGTTGTCTTTTTCCTTTACTCAATTTTCTGTAAGTTCTGTTTTGTTAGTCGTCTTTAAAACTTAAATAAATATTTATGTAGCTCAATTGTGACTAATAATTTCTATGAAATTAATTTGGGGCTAACTTTTTCTATTTCAAGTCCATACCCTAAAAATGGTCATGCTGCAAAATTGCTATTTTGTTTTTGCTACCATAACCAACGCAGGACGTATTACACGTTCGTTTAAGGTGTAGCCCTTTTGTAATACGGTAATTACGCTATTAGGTTCGGCATCAGATTCCAACATACTGATGGCTTGATGCTTATTTGGATCAAATTTCTCACCTAAAGGATTGACTTCGGCAATGTTGAATTTCTCGAACACGTTTAACAGTTGTTTTGCAGTGAGTTCTACGCCATCTTTAAAGCTCTCAACTGTTGCATTTTCAACGCCTAAGGCCCCATCTAGACTATCTTTAACAGCAAGTAATTCACTAGTAAATTTTTCTAAAGCAAATTTACGTGCTTTTTCAATGTCATCAGATGCACGACGGCGTATATTTTCACCTTCTGCTTTTATATACAATACAGCAGCCTGTGCCTCTGCCAGTTGTGCTTCAAGTTCGGTTAAGCGGTCATCTGATGAGCTTGTAGCGCTGCCTTGTTGAAGATCAGATTCAATCAAGTCTTCTGGATTATTTTCTGAGGTTTGGTCTTGTTGCATGGTCATTCCTTTTTACTCTTATAAAGTAGTGTTATTCGGCTAAAGTATTAAGTTTATTAGCCATTAATTTAGTAAGCCTGATATGGAGTTTGTGCGGTGGATTTCAAGTATGTATAAACTAAACTAGCTTAAAACTACTGCATACTACCTCAACATTAGTTTATTCAATGCTTGAATTGCTTGATCTACAGAAGGGCATATTGTTTTGCCGCCTATGGTAATAGCGATTGAATCTACACTTGGCTTGGCTCCTGCCTGCCAGACATAAGTATCACAAAAAATAGCTAGTGTAGGAATTTTAAAAGCGACTGCCATGTGCATCAGCCCGGTATCGACCCCTATAGCCGCTTGAGCCTTAGTAATAAGTATGGCTAGCTGTGTTAAATTCATTTTTGGTAACACTACAGCGTTAGTCAGTGACGCAGCGATCAAATTTGAACGTGTCAATTCTTCCTCATCGCCCCATGGCAAAAGCATACTTAGCCCTTTATTAGCCAAATAATGTCCCAATGCAATCCAATAATCGACTGGCCATAATTTTGCATCACGTGCGGTGCTGTGTAACGCCATCACATAATTTTGTGGGATTTGTTCTTTAATGCTGTCTGGTAAATTGGAGGTATTAAGTTGCAGGTTATACATGGGTGGTGCATCAGGCAGTTCATAGCCTAGTGCTCGTGCTGCCAGCATGCGGTAGCGTGTTAGTGCATGAATTTTTGGTGATATGTCATAGCCGTGATGATACAAAAAACCAGCCACTGGCTCACGTGCAGTTTTTTTATTCGGACCATGTGATATCCCATTAGCCAGACGCGCAATAATTGCGCTCTTTAGTAAGGCCTGTGTATCCAGAATGGCATCATATTTTTGTGCATTGAGCTGACGTTTAAATATTGCTATTTCACGCCAGGTTTGGCAACTGAAGATATTGTGCTTCCAACGACGCATGGCAACGGGAATAATTGTGTTGATATTAGGGTTGAGTTTGAGAATCTCCACAAAATTTGTTTCCACCACCCAGTCAATAAGGGCATTGGGGAAATGTGCGTGAATATCTGAAACCACCGCCATGTTGTGAATGACATCGCCCATGGAGGAGGTTTTAACGAGGAGAATATTCATTTATTAAATGGCAATAAAATTTCAAGCGCTGTAATAACGCGCGATGCAGGAAGTTCATTCATGCACTGGCTTTCGCTATTGTTATGTTTGTCACATCCTGCTTGATGACACGGTACGCAGTCGCCTAACCCTTGTAATAATAAAACATTGCTATTTTTTTGATAAGGGGCAGATTTTTTCCATGGACTATAATCCAATGCATATTCCTTAGGCCATGGCCCCCATTTAATAGGATTGGTGGGCCCATATAAAGCTAAAGTGGGTGTGCCGCACGCTGCTGCTAAATGCGTGGTTGCAGTATCAGGACCAATATATGCCAGAGCATGTTCAAGTAATTTACTTAAAGTACCAAAGCTTACTTTACCAGCGATCGACACCACATAATTTGGAAATTTTTTAGTAAATTGTTCACAATAATTAACTTCTTCAATTGCATTCCCACCAGAAAGTACGACCCTTATATTTTTACTAACTAAGTATTTTGTTAAGGCATCCCAGCCCGTATCTGTCCAACGCTTATAGCGCCACATGGGGAACAGATGCAGAACAACAAACTGTTCATTTTGCCAATCAAAATGAATGAGACTGTTTAGTGCGTGCTCTGCTATTGGATTGATGGGAGCAATCACTTGATAGTGTTTATTGATATTTAAACAATCAGCTAAAGCCAAGTTTTGTAATACCGTATGGGTATTGATGTCGTCAAGTAATCGCCAGTCAAAACATATTGCACGCTTCCACAAGCTTTGCTTTTTTAAGTTAGGAATCATCCCCACCCTTTTTTTTGCAGCTAGGAATGCGTACTGATAAGCACGGTCATTTCCTTGTGTATTAACCGCTAAATCATACTTTCTAAATATGCGTTTTAATAATGTCCAATAACCAGCAAGAGTAGGATGCTCATCACTCTCAATCACGTGATTGCAGTCAATATTACCTTCCAATATGCTGCCTTTCCCAGTGTAGATTAACACATCAATAATTGCGTCAGGGTAGGCCAGCCGTAAAGAATGTAGTAGTGGTGTAATGAGTAATACATCACCAATTTGTCGTGTAGCAATTAAAAGAATTGAGTAGTTTTTTTTTGACATAACTTTAACTAAGTCTACGTTTGATATTACTGAGTATTGTTTTTAATTTGAGTTTATAGTTACTTTTTGGCGGTGCTAAAGGTGCAACCCAATCCTCGCCTCTGTGCAAGTAAAAACGACTAAATATATTTGACGATATACCCCATTTGTTTAAAAAAACTTTGGCACCATTTATCTTTTTTTTATTGAGTTTGCTAGTAGATTTGGACATAAAGTGATACACCCTGCTTTTGCCCAATCCTTTGAAATTTCTTACACCGGCATGCCAAAGTTTCATAGAAAAGTCTGGGTCTGAATACATGCCTGGTGAAAACTCCGAGCTATATCCTCCTACCATATCCCATAATAAAGCTGGTAATACACTGGGTGGCCATGTTGCCCCGTTCCAATCTCGTTTTTCGGGTATTTGATAATTTGCAAGTAATGCCGCTTCGTTAAATTCTTTAGGGCTACTGCCAAAATCTAATGGTGCAATTGCACAATGATTGCCTGTATAGCGAGGTTCTATCATGGTTGAAGAAAAGAAAAAGAACGGAGAAGTCTGTTGTTTAACTTCTTCATACAGCCAATAATCCCAATCAGGGCATGCATACATATCATCATTAAAATAAACCAATAGTTCCGATGTTGCTAAACTACGGGCGAGATTCATGGCGTAACAAATACCAATATTTTCTGCAGAAGC
>JAYVTW010000141.1:0-37405 GCA_043788445.1 Methylophilaceae bacterium | reverse complement strand
TATAAGCTAGTAATTAATAAAATTGCTGGTAGCTTTGATTTCATAAACTTTACTACTAATTACGTGAGTACACCTGACCATTTATTGTTTACCCAAGCCCCTGCTTAACTAGCTTATAGGTCATAAGTTTTATCTGAAACACCACAAACCTCAGTTGAAAGCATGATTTTTTTAGCGGCATCATATCAGTATACATTAGCCACATTTATCACCATCCATAGCTGTCAGGATAGATATTAGGCCAATACTATTGCCCATATGTGCCATGGCATGCTTAACATGAGGCAATAAGTATTCTTGCGTGGCCAGAAACTGCAGGCTGGTGAGAAATAACCTCAGCGGCATTTGCGGCTGAGGTTATATTTAGCGTACTTACAGCACATGCTAGATAAAGTAATTGGTTTCCAAAAATAATGTTTTAATGTAAAACTAAAACAACATTTAAATACTTTTAACTAGCTAGTCTTGTGCTTAAATTTAACTAAGCGCTATTGATAAATGAAATGTAATCAACGATTAATCTGTTAGAAGCATTTGTCTTCACAGCCGTCATCTTTTACGCCCAATGATAAAAGTAAATCCACCATTTTTGTGTTACCTTCATCCCGCATAATACGGATTAACGACACATCACCTTTCATGTGTTGATTAACGTTAGCACCTTTTGAAGCAAGGTATTTCACAATTTCTGGATAGTTATCAAAAGCAGCTAAATGAAATGAAGCCATTTTAGAAACTGGATGCGTGTAGTTAACATCAGCGCCGTGTGCTATTAAATATTTAACAATGTCCAAATGTCCTTTGGTTGACGCCATTTGCAATGGTGACCAACCAAAATAGAGTTCATTGACGTTTAAGCCATGCTCTACGTATTTTTGAACAATTTTTAAATTGCCATCGTTACAAGCGCCTGTAAACTCTACTGATTCATCATCGGTAATTGCCATTGCGTTAAGGGAAAAACTAATTGCTAAAATTGCTAAAACTGCTTTAATCATTTTCATGTTGCATCTTCTCCAGCGTCAAAGTTGACTTAATTTATAAATTTTCTTGCATTGCGGAACATGCGCATCCAAGGCGAGTCTTCAAGACTAGTATCAGGATGCCATGAGTTTTGCACCACTCTAAATACTCTTTCTGGATGCGGCATCATAATACTAAAACGGCCGTTTTGGGTAGTTAATCCTGTAATCCCTTGTGGGGAGCCATTAGGATTAAACGGATAAGTCTCTGTTACCGTTGACGTATTGTCCACAAATCGCATACTGACTAGTTTTTTAGCAAGCACATCATTGACAACGCTTTCTGAATTAAATTCCGCATAACCTTCACCATGTGCTACGGCAATAGGCATGCGGCTACCAGCCATGCCATTAAAAAATAGATTAGGTGATTCTAAAACTTCGACCATGACAACACGCGCTTCAAATTGTTCTGATTTATTACGTACAAAATGAGGCCAATGCTCACTACCTGGAATAATACCATGTAAGTTACTCATCATTTGGCAACCGTTACATACACCTAGTGCAAAGGAATCTTGGCGCTGGAAGAATGCCGAGAATTGATCATGTGCACGAGAGTTAAACAAAATAGACTTTGCCCAGCCTTCACCTGCACCAAGTACATCGCCGTAGGAAAAGCCGCCGCAAGCCACAACACCAATAAAGTCTGCCAATGAAACACGCCCTGCGATAATGTCACTCATATGTATGTCATAAGCCGCAAAACCTGCGCGATCGAATGCAGCCGCCATCTCGATATGACCATTTACTCCTTGCTCACGCAAGATCGCCATTTTTGGCCGTACACCAATGTTAATGTAAGGAGCGGCAATATTATTTGCTACATCAAACGTAAGGGCTTGATGCAAGCCAGGGTCTTGTAGATCTAAAATACGGTCATATTCTTGCTGAGCACAAGTTGGGTTGTCGCGCATTTTTTGCATGTGGTAAGTGGTTTCAGACCACATACGATGTAACTCTACACGTAACTCAGAATAAATCACCTGCCCGAGCTGACGTATCACCATACCATGATGGTCTACCACTGCTGAGCCTAAGATATACGCGCAACTTGGCATGACAGCTTCAAGTTGAGCCACAATTGCATCGGCCTCAGTAGCATTTACTTGCAACACTGCACCCAGTTCTTCATTGTATAAAATCTCTACGGCATTGCCATATAAATGGCTGATATCTATATCAATACCACAGCGGCCTGCAAAAGCCATTTCTGCCAGTGTGACAAATAATCCACCATCTGAGCGGTCATGATAAGCAAGTAATTTTGCTTCACTATTTAAACGTTGTACTTCAACAAATAATGCTTTTAATAAAGCGGCATCATCTACATCTGGTGTTACATTGTCGGTTTCACCATACACCTGTGCTAAAGCTGATCCACCCATACGGTTTTTGCCAGCGCCTAAGTCAATTAGAATAAGCTTAGTCTCACCTTTGTCGGTGCGCAATTGTGGGGTGAGAGTTTTGCGTGCATCCGCAGTGGTGGCAAATGCAGTCACCACTAATGAAATTGGCGATGTGACAACTTTATCTTGGTTGTTCTCATCTTTCCAGACGGTTTTCATACTCATGGAGTCTTTTCCAACCGGAATACTAATACCTAAAGCTGGGCATAACTCCAAACCAATGGCTTTAACTGTTTCATATAATGCAACATCCTCCCCAGCATGACCCGCTGGCGCCATCCAGTTAGCCGATAGCTTTAAGTCACTAATATCATTAATCAAGCTTGCTACGATGTTAGTAAGTGCTTCACCAATCGCCATGCGCCCAGAAGCTGGAGCATTGACTAGCGCAAGTGGTGCTTTTTCACCAATTGCAAAAGCTTCACCTGCATAAGTTTCAAATCCAGCGAGGGTTACCGCCACATCCGCCACTGGCACTTGCCATGGGCCCACCATTTGGTCGCGGGCGATTAAGCCAGTGACAGATCTGTCCCCAATAGTGATAAGGAAGGTTTTGTCTGCTACTCCAGGTAAGCGTAAAACACGAGTGGCAGCTTCTTTTAAATCGATTTTTGACGTATCAAACGCGGTTAATTTACGATTAAAACTTGATACGTTACGTGTCATTTTTGGTGGTTTACCTAGTAAAACGGATAACTCCATATCCACTGGCTTGTTACCAAAATAGCTATCAGCTACCGTTAAACGGCGTTCTTCAGTTGCAGTGCCTACGACAGCAAACGGACAGCGTTCACGAGCGCAGATTTTACCGAATAACGCTAGGCTATCTTGTGCGATAGCTAATACATATCGTTCTTGTGCTTCGTTACTCCAAAGTTCGCGGGGTGACATGCCCGGTTCTTCATTTGGCACATTACGCAGTTGAAATAATGCGCCCACACTGGCATCGTTCACAAGTTCTGGGAAAGCGTTAGAAATGCCACCAGCACCCACGTCATGAATACTTAAAATCGGGTTTTTATCACCCATTTGCCAACAGCGATCAATCACTTCTTGTGCGCGACGCTCTAACTCGGGATTACCACGTTGCACTGAATCAAAATCAAGATCCTCTGCATTACTACCAGTTTCCATGCTTGATGCAGCACCGCCGCCCAAGCCAATTAACATGGCTGGACCACCTAATTGAATAAGGGCTGCACCTGGCGGAATTGAATTTTTCTTAGCATGTTGTGCTGAAATATTACCGACACCTCCAGCCAGCATAATTGGCTTGTGATAGCCACGCACTTCACCAGCAGCTTCGATTTCTAAGGTGCGGAAGTAACCAGCAATATTAGGGCGACCAAACTCATTGTTGTAGGCTGCGCCGCCCAGTGGGCCGTCTGTCATGATTTGTACTGGCGAGGCAATGCGGCTAGGTCTGCCGTATTCTGTTTGCTGCTCATTTTTTTCCCATGGCTGAACAAAATTAGGAATATTCAAATTGGAAACTGAAAAGCCTGTTAAGCCAGCCTTAGGTTTAGACCCTATACCTGTAGCGCCTTCATCACGAATCTCACCGCCCGCGCCAGTTGCTGCACCGGAAAAGGGTGAGATGGCGGTAGGGTGATTGTGCGTTTCCACTTTCATTAAGTAATGCGTTTGTTCTTCTACAAAGCCATACCTATGTTCATTATTAACGTTGGTTTGTGAATAAAAGCGCTTGGTTTTTTCGCCATTTACATGACTTGCTACAATCGAAGAGTTGTCTGAGTACGCCACTACTGTATTGCCTGGGTTTAGCTTGTGGGTATTGCGTATCATGCCAAATAAAGTGTGATCTTGTGCCACGCCATCAATCACCCAGTCGGCATTAAAGATTTTATGACGACAATGTTCAGAGTTAGCTTGCGCGAACATCATCAATTCTACGTCAGTTGGGTTGCGATTGATTTCAGTGAAGTTGTCGAATAGATAGTCGACTTCATCAGGCGACAAAGCCAAACCTAATTCGCTATTAGCTAAATCCAATGCGGCCTTCCCGCCCATTAAGATATCAACACTGTTCAGTGGTGCTGGTTCTGAACTGTGGTATAACTTTTCTGCATCATTTAAATCATTAAATACAGCCTCGGTCATACGGTCATGAATAAGAGCTTTAATTGTTAATTTTTCTGTGGTAGTGAGTGGCTCACCATCTCTACTGGCAAAGTAACAGGCGATGCCACGCTCTATTTTTTGAATATTTTCTAAACCACAATGGTGCGCGATATCAGTTGCGCGCGACGACCAAGGTGAAATGGTGCCTGGACGTGGCACTACTAAAAATAATTCAGACTTGCAGATTTCTCCAGTTGATTCTTTTTTTGCTATAGAACCGTAGCTTAATATTTTGTCCAAAGTGCTAAGTTGTTCAAGAGATAATTTATTAGAGAACCACGCAAAATGCACAAACTCAGCATAAAAATGACTAACATTGGGTGCTTTAGTATTGAGTTCGGCCAGTATTTTTTCTAATCGAAACGAAGAAAGTGCAGCATTGCCACGGATAGTTAACATAATTGGTTAGACCTTCTGGGTGCTTAATATTTAAACAGAATTTAAGCCATACATGAATTTTGTGCCTGAACAAGTGAATTAACTCAGGATAAATCAATTTATTTACTATTTTAACAGAAAGCATAGAAAGCAAAGTAACGCTTTGAAAAAATCAGGGATTTACCCATTTTATGTATCGATGTTATTTAATAAGCAAACAATATGTATTAATTCATTAATTTATTTTGTTAGGTATGTTTAATATTGAATATAAACATAGTGGGATAATTATAAGAATAGGAAAAATGATATTTTTAATTAATTAACAATATGGTGCCAGTTGCGATATAGTTTGCTTCGTTTGTACCCAAAATTCTTCGATCTTTAGATGTTAATTGAGGTCCAAAGCCATTGATTGTTGATATATAGAGTTGTTACAAAGCATATTGAAGACATTTTTATAGGCACTAAAGCAAATAATCAAGCACAAATGCCGAGTTACTGAAATGGTAGTTTACACGCCGGCCATAGTGTTATTTGTTGTGCAGTTTAGAATAATATATTGTGATCACTCACTATCGATACCAGCTTATTTTTGAATAAAGTCCGCCTTCTTCAGGTCATTGCCTTATGTTCTTCATCCATAAAGCCCAAACCTTTTTCATTGCGTTGATTCATGGCAAGCACCACCTCAGTTTGCAAAATTTAACAAGTTAATTACAAGACTTTGACTTAATAGAAGGATTATTAATTAGAGTACTATTTTAATCTAATCTCATTAATTAATTGATTTTGCTCAATAAAGATCTTTTTCATTGAAACCAATGCTTTTCAATAACGCTAATCTAGCAACTAAAATGATACACAAACGTCTACAGGTTTGTGTAGCATGTCAACAATAGTGTTAAAAATAATGATTTAGGAATACTTATATGCAAAATACAGGGCTGATTTTATTGCTCGCCTTCGGATTTTCTGTCGTTGGACTAATGGTATTTATTTGGTCGATGTCAAAGGGCTTTTTTGGTAGCAATGCAGGTACAGGTGCCAACGTAATTTTTGGCAAAAATGAGATCGGGCTGGTAGAAGATCCAGCAGTAAGCAACACCGAGGAGTTGCAGCGCGATGTTGGTGATACTGATGCCAGAATGTCGGTGCAGGAAATTAAAGATAGACAAATAGCAGATGCCTCTTCTGCATTGCCTGCATTCGCTTGGATTATAGGTGGTGTAGTATGGCTAGTGCTTGCATCTATCGCAGGTCTAATTTCTTCAATTAAATTACACAATCCAGATTGGTTAGTGTCTGAGGCGTGGCTGACTTTTGGCCGATTGCGCGTGATACATTTAATTGGTGTGGGTTATGGTTGGTCATCAATGGTTGGAATTGGTGTTGCGCTTTGGATGATTCCACGTCTTTTGAAAACTCCGTTAATAGGTGCTAAATATGCGCTATGGGGTGCTTTGTTATGGCATGTCGGAGTGATTTTAGGCGAAAATGCCATTGCACAAGGCCATTCTTCAGGTATGGAGTGGCTAGAAATACCTTGGCAAATAGGTTCTTTCTTAGTAGTTGGCGGCGCTTTAGCGGCTGTGCCATTATTCAAAACATTCGCAAACCGTAATGTCGATCATTTGTATGTATCAGTGTGGTACATAGGTGGTGCGTTAATTTGGTTTCCTATTCTATTTTTTATTGCCAATATTCCAAATTTAGGGTCTGGTGTACAAGGTGCGGCAATGAATTGGTGGTTTGGCCATAATGTACTGGGTTTATGGTTTACACCTCTTGCGTTAGCAACCGCCTATTACTTCATTCCTAAAGTATTGGGCAAGCCAATTTACTCGTACAATTTGTCATTGCTAGGCTTCTGGTCATTGGCGTTTTTCTACTCACAAGTGGGTGGTCATCATTTAATTGGCGGGCCATTGCCATCTTGGTTAATCACGCTTTCAATTGTGCAATCTGTAATGATGATTATTCCTGTATACGCTGTTGCAGTTAATCACCACATGACAGTTGGTGGTAATTTTCGAGCGGTCATCCATTCACCAACGTTGCGCTTTATTGTATTGGGTTCAATGCTATATGTGGCGGCTTCTGTTCAGGGTTCACTTGAAGCATTGCGTTATGTGAACACTATTACTCATTTCACGCACTTTACAGTAGCGCATGCGCATTTAGGTAATTACGGCTTTTTCACCATGATTATGTTTGGTGCTATCTACTTCATTATGCCGCGCATTGTTGGTTGGGAATGGCCTTACCCATGGATGATCAGTGCCCACTTTTGGTTGGTTGCCATTGGTTTTGCTATTTATGTAATTGGCTTATCCATTGGGGGCTGGTTGCAAGGTGAATACATGTTGGATGCATCTAAACCATTTATGGACTCTGTATTAGTTACGATTCCATACTTAAAAGCACGCTCTGTTGGTGGTTCGTTGATGTTATTAGGTCATATTGTGTTTGCTACGCACTTCTTCTTATTAGCGTTGCATTATGGTTCTAGAAAATCCGAGGTGGTACTAGGTGCGCCGCTAATTGAAAAACTAGCTAAGAGAAATCTGAAAGGAGCATAAGCATGAGTGGACAAATTACTGAGAAAAAAATTGTAGTTGGCGCGTTAGTTATCATTACTTTTGCGACGGTTGCGTTGGTGATATTACCCTTCATGCAATTGAAAAAAATACCAGCACCAGAAGGATTAAAGCCTTATACAGATCAACAAGCATTAGGCAGAAAAGTTTATATTGCAAATGGCTGTATCTATTGCCATTCACAACAACCACGGGATGCCAACCTTGGTCCAGATGGTAAACGTGGCTGGGGCAGGCCATCAGTCGCGGCTGATTATGTATATGACCAAGTGCACCTTTTAGGTACGATGCGCACTGGTCCAGATTTGTTTAATATTGGCGCTAGACAGCCCTCTGCCGACTGGCATTTAGGACATTTATATCAGCCACGTGCTTATACGCCGGGCTCTATTATGCCAGCTTTCCCATTCCTGTTTGTAGCGCGTAAAGGCCCTGCAATGGCTGGAGAAGTAGTGGTGACATTGCCACCTAAATATACCGAACCAGGCATCACAATTATCGCAACTCAAGATGCGGTTAATTTGGTTGAATATTTAAAAGGGATGGATCATACCTATAAAATCAAAAAAACTGTTAAAGAGAGCTTTAATAAAGTAAGCGCTACATTTAACAGCAGGGAGGCTAAATAATGAGACATGATAAAAGTAATTCACAGTTAAGAGAGCTACCTGACCCCGATGAAAATCCGAATCCACTGCCGTGGTACATTGTTATGGTAATGGGTGCTCTATTCATGTGGGGTTTATTCTACATTAGCCATTCTTATATGGGTGCCGATTCATTTGAAGGAGATAACCGCAGCGTTGAGGTCGTAAATGCGGGTGGTACACAAGTTGTTGCAGCGATTGATGGTGGTGAAATTTTTCAGGGTAAATGTGTGGCTTGTCATCAAGCTAACGGTGCGGGAGTGCCGGGTGTATTTCCACCATTAGTAGGCTCAGAATGGGTGCTGGGTAATCCAGAGCGTCTTGCGCACATTCCTTTACATGGCATCCAGGGTAAACTTACCGTTAAAGGCATTGCTTACAACGGAATGATGCCAGTATTCGGTGAGTTGTTGTCTGATGGTGAAATTGCTGCGGTATTGACCTATATCCGCAGTCAATGGGGCAATAAAGCCGATGCTGTTACTGAAGAGATGGTTAAGAAGGTGCGCGAAGCTACTAAAATTAAAGTAACTCCTTACAATGGTGATGAAGAGCTTTCTAAACTCTAAAAAAGCCAATTGGCTACAGTTCGAAAAAATCTTGCTAAAGTTCTCACCGCTATGGGCAGTGATTTTTTGGTTAGTTTTTTTCGGCCTGATGACTCATCATTTTTCAAACATCACCCTAGAGTCACAACGCCGTGATGATCTTTTTACGCAGCAACCTAAATTATCATTTTTACGCACGATTGACGATGCAGGTCAAGTTTCAAACGTATCACAACTTGCAATAAATATGCATAAAGTGTTGATTACAGAGTTTATTTATACCCAGTGTAAAACTTTGTGCCAATCGCTAGGTAATAATTTTCAGCAAATGCAAGCGCAAATAATCGAGAAGAATCTTGTTACCCAGCTTGGGTTGGTAAGTATTAGCTTTGATTTGGCACATGAAAATAGTAGTACATTACAAGTCTATCGACAACGCATGCACGCAGACCCTAAAGTTTGGACATTAGTTAAGATGCAAGATGATCATGTGTTAGCCATTGTAAAAAGGAATCTAGGCTTAATGATTATAGAGGATAAACAAAAAGATTTTGTACACAATAGTGCTTTTATAGTGGTGTCGCAAACGGGCCATGTAATTGGTATTTTTGATCCAACTCAAATGAGTGATGCGATTGAGCTAGCTTTGAAACAAATTGCGCTTTACCCACAACAAGTCGCTTTAAGAAGTTGAGTTTGATTGTATTATGCTCAATACTACCCATAACTTTAGCGCAAAGACCAAAACTGTTTTATCTACGCTTATCTTATTAGCAGCTATAACGCCATCCTTGCCATTTGCCCGTGTTTTAATTCAATCCAGCATGGCGTTTCACATGCTATTTCAAATTCCAATGTTGGTGCTAGCGGGTTATGTATTTAAAGCTCAGTCTAATGCAAGTTACTCACTAACGGAATCATTTGCACAATGGCTTTGGATATACTTAGCAGGGTTATTTTGGATGTTGCCTATCAGTTTGGATATGGCACTGCTTTATCCAATATGGGATATATTTAAACTAGTCAGCTTATTCATAACGGGGGCGATTCTGAAGGTAGTATTTAAATCACATCAAGTGCTTGCCCTATTTTTTATTGGTAGCACAGCTATGATGCTGTTTTTTGTCGGTTTTTATTATCAAGAAACTGATTTGAGATTGTGTAATGCTTATTTGATAGAGTCACAACAAGCCACAGGCACTGGTTTAATTGTAGCTGCTAGCCTGTTACTGGCATTTTTATTTTGGAAGATACAAAAAGGTTTAGTCGCAGCGTAATTCAATACTTAAAAGCCTAAAGCTCGGGTGCTTTGGTAGAAAATAAAACTAACTAGCCATGCTAAACCTAATGACCAAACAATTGATAACCACATAAACGCTGTACTTTTTGATTCAGTTTTAAGCGTGGCAATGGTGGATAGGCAAGGCGTATAAATCAAGGTAAATAACATAAAGCTCATGCCTTGTATCCAATCTAGATTTAACGCCATATGCTTCATTAAAGCGTCACCTTGCAGGCCATAAATTACAGCCAGTGAGCCAATCACAATCTCTTTAGCAACAAAGCCAAAAATAAGTGCAATTGCTAGTTGAGTATCAATACCGATAGGATTTAGTATTGGGGCAAACAGTGCACCAAGTTGACCAGCCAATGTGCCGATGCTTGCTGGAGGCACATCAGTTGGAAAGTGCGTTAAAGCCCAAACCATGACCACGCCAAACACAATAAATTTTGTTGCGCGATTTAAAAAATATCTTACCTCTTGCCAGCCACGCAACCATATTTGCATTGGAGTTGGGAAGCGATATGGTGGAAGTTCAAGAACGAATGGCTCTTTGTTTTTGAATTGACTCTTAAATAGAATCGCTGTTAAAAATATGGTGCCAAAGCTCACCATGTACAGAAAAAACATCACCCAGGGTGCTTGTTTGGCGGTAAATAGCGACGCAATCATGAATAAAAATACTTGCAGGCGTGCGGAGCATAACGACAGCGGGATAGTCAGCATGGTGAGTAAGCGCATGCCGCGTGACCGCATGACACGTGTTCCCATCAAGGCTGGCACATTGCAACCAAACCCCATCAGCATCATTACAAAACCGCGGCCATCCAGCCCAAGTTTGGCCATAAACGCATCCATCAGAAAGGCTGCACGTGATAAATAACCACTATCTTCCACCATCGTCATGACTAAGAAGAACATGATGATTATTGGGACAAAAGCAGCGACAGTGCTAATGCCATTAAAAATACCATCTAATAACAGACCATTTAGCCAAGTCGGCGTATTTGCTAGTAATGGCTCTAGTGCTAAGGTGCGTAACTGTGCTAGTAGCCATGCCATGCCGGCCTGCATTGGCGTGCCTACTGTGAATATAAACTGAAACAGCAAAAACATTGCAATAAAGAATAGTGGCAAACCTAGTAATGGGTGTAGTAATATTTTATCGATTTTATCGGTGGTTTCATCAGCTAAGATGAGAGGCAGTTGCACGGTATTTTTTACAATTTCGTGCATCTCGACTTCGATTTTATTATCAAACTCTAATCGTTTAGCAATCTCTGTTGGCAGTACTTTGCTAGCATTCTCGGAGAGTTTAAACCCTGCTGTCCTTAATGCGTTAGGGCAGCCATCGCCATATTTGGCGCTAATCTGCAACACTGGCATGGCGAGTTTTTCTGACATTGCCTCAATATCGATTGTAATGCCAGCTCGCTTTGCTTCATCCTGCATATTTAGCAATAAAATAGCTGGTAGCCCAAGGCTACGAATTTGTAATGCGAGTGATAGCTGACGGTCAATTTGCGATGAGTTCAGCACTATCATCACTAAATCAACTTCGTTATTGCTTAAAAAATGCCTAACTACCTGTTCATCATCTGAGAAACCATGTAAATCATAGAGTCCAGGCAAGTCGATAAGCTCAACAATATGGCCACCTATTAATACTTTTGCACTCATTAAATCCACAGTAATACCAGGCCAGTTACCAACCCTTGCTGATGCACCGGTTATGCGGTTGAACAGCGTGGACTTGCCAGTATTGGGCATACCTAAGAGTGCAATACGTTTCATAAGTACTTAATTAGAGCGTTTGTTTGAAAGGCGAACAGACAATGCAGGTAATCTGAATTAGATTTTTGTATTAGTAAGAAATTTGAATTAGTTTAGCTTCAGATGCACGCAAAATTATATCAGTTGAGCCAATGCGCACATGCAAAGGACCATTAAAGCTGGCGCGGCGAATTAATTCAATTTTTTTGCCTACACGAAAACCTAAGGCCAACAGACGCTGATGCAATGATTGTTCTGCATCAATCGCGTGAATAGTGGCTTGGTCACCAGTGTTTAAATTACTTAAAAAATTCATTAAATGATAGACAAAAGAGAATGGTAATAGTTCTTATTATTACACATAATTAGCTTAAGTGGAAAATAAAACGGCCTACCAAAGTAAGCCGTTTATGAGTGCTGAATTGCGTAACTTAATTAGTTTGCTTTAGAGTTATCAACAATTTTTGCTTTAGCACGTAAATCCGTCATCATTTTTTCTAATTTACGTTGTTGTAATGTTTTTTCTAATCCATCTTTGACTTTATCGTAAGCAGGAGCTTGAATCGGGCGTGTATCTTCTAACTTAATAACGTGCCAGCCAAATTGTGTTTGAACTGGCGCTGCCGTTGTTTTGCCTTTTGGTAACGCAACTAGTGCATCGCCAAATGGTTTTACCATACCAGCAGGTGAGAACCAGCCTAAATCACCGCCTTTATCTTTAGAGCCAGGATCAAGTGATTTTTCTTTAGCAATTTTTGCGAAATCGCCACCTTTTTGCAATTGTGCAATGATATCCTTAGCTTCGGCCTCAGTTTTTACTAAAATATGGCGTGCGCTGTATTCTTTATCACCTAACTCTTTTTTGTATTGTTCGTAAGCTGCTTTTGTATCAGCATCGGTGATTGGATTTTTCTTTAAGTAGTCTTGTAAGTAAGTGTTGACTAACAATTCACGGTGTGCTAATTCATCACGTGCTAAAAAGTCAGCTTGTTTGTCAAAGCCCAAACGTTGAGCCTCTTGAAACACTAATTCTGTCCCTACTAATTTATTGATAATAATTTGTTTGGTGTTGTCATCAATTTTTTGCCCATGACTTGTAGCATCTTTTACGATGTAATCAAGTAAGGATTGTTTAATTGGCTTGCCGTTAACAGTGGCAAGGCTATCTGCGCCCATGCTAGGTAGGGACATTGATACAATCGCTAAAGCTAATAGAGTTTGTGTGATTTTCATTGAGAATCCTTTAAATTTTGTTAGTAATATTGAAGTTAATGGGGTTCATTAGGTGCAATTGCAAGTATGCTTAAAGCATGAACTTTTCGCGGGATCAAATCTGCAAGTGCTTGATAAATTAAACGATGGCGCATAACTTGTGATTTTTCTAAAAATTGTGGACTTACGATTTTCACATTAAAATGCCCGCCACCGCCATTACCTTTATGTCCAGAGTGCGCTGCGCTGTCATCTTCCAGCTCTAACAAACTAGGGTTAAACGATTGTAGTCGATTACGAATTTCAGTAATTAAATCTGAGTTTGATGGTTGAACTTTTCTAAATGGTTGTATGGTACTCATAGTTAATCAAACTCAATATCAGGCAAAACAGGCATAGCTGGTAATGTTTTACGAAATGGCTTAACTGTGACTCTGGCATAAACTCCAGCGGTTACAAAAGGGTCTGCATTTGCCCAAATAATAGCCTCTTGTAAACTAGTAAACGCCCCTACAATCAAGCTACCAGAGTAGCCCGCTTCACCCGGATCTTCGCTGTCTATTGATGGGAAAGGCCCTGCGAGTAATAATCGCGCTTCATCTTGCATCGCTTGTAATCTTGCTAGATGAGCAGGGCGCGTTGCCATGCGCTTTTCTAAACTATTAGGCATATCCTCGGCAACAATGGCATACCACATTATGGTTTATCCTCATTTGCGGTTTTTTCTATAACTACATATTGATTGAGCACTAAGCTTTGCGCAATGACAAACACGATCATCAAGCCCATGGTGCCAAAAAGTTTAAAGCTTGCCCAGGTGTCAGTAGAGTAATGAAAGGCGACATAGAGATTTAAACAGCCCAAACCAAAAAAAAACACAGCCCAAGCTTGATTAAGTTTTTTCCAAATAGTCTCTGGTAAGAATATTTCTTTGCCAAACATGCGTTTAATAATATTATTTTTAAATAAAAGCTCAGACAAAATAAGCGTAACAAAAAATGCCCAATATAAAATTGTAGGTTTCCATTTGATAAAGTCAGCATTTTGAAAATAGAGTGTCATACTGCCAAGAATAGTTACTAGCCCTGCACTAAACCATAATGTTTTATCAACTTTGCCATGACGCAATTTTACCCAAATTATTTGCAGTAAACTGGCCACTATCACCATGACCGTTGCAAGCATAATCGGTACTAAATCTGGCTTAACACTTACAGTTAAACCGAAAAAGCCTAATACTTTACCCAGCACTAAGCTGGCATAAGCGGTTTTTTCTGCTATTTTAAGAGTAATAAAAAATAAAATAACGGGAAATAAATCGAATAAAAATTTCATTACAACCTCATGCTTGCATTCTAATTTATAGAATAGCTGCTATACCCATTAAAGAACCAGCTATATGAGTTAAGTTCATATTTTGTTATGATACATCAACGCTCTAAGGCTTACATTGTAGTTTTAGTTATCTGTTAAACAAATTTATTCTATGCATTCCACCATTGACTTACATTGCCATTCTACTATATCAGACGGTATTTTACCGCCTGATGAATTGGTAGCGCATGCCGCGAGTCATGGCGTAAAAGTGTTAGCATTAACAGACCATGATGATACCAGCGGTCTAGACATTGCCCGTGAAACTGCAAAGCCACTTGGTATTAAGTTGATTAATGGCGTTGAGATTTCTGTGACGTGGAAGCGCCGTACTATTCATATTGTCGGTTTAAAAATAGACCCTGAATATGCACCACTCAAAAAAGGTTTGGCGGCGATTCGTGAAGGTCGGCATGCGCGTGCGGGACATATGGCCGCAAGTCTCGATAAAATCGGTGTTCCAGATAGTTTAAAAGGTGCCTACGAGTATGCCAAGGAAGGCATAATAAGCCGTATGCATTTTGCCCGATTCTTAGTTGAAAAAGGCCATGCCAAAGATGTAAAAAGTGTGTTTAAAAAATACTTAGTAAAAGGTAAACCTGGATATATTGAGCATGAATGGGCAAGTTTAGAACAAGCTGTGACTTGGATTAAAGAGAGTGGCGGTATTGCGGTAATTGCTCATCCAGGTCGCTATGAGCTAGGCCGCACCAATATGTTATTACTGATTGAAGAATTTAGATTGCTAGGTGGCAAAGCGTTGGAAGTAGTCACGGGTAGCCATACACCGCCGATGTACCAAGAATACGCAAAATACGCCAATATGTTTGGGCTACTTTCATCGCAAGGTTCAGATTATCACGGTAAAGGCGCATCTTATATGGAAATGGGCAATTTACCTCCCTTACCAAAGGGATGTCTGCCAGTTTGGCATGATTGGGATGAAGTTAAAAATCTAGCAATACCTGAAATGCTAGTAACCGAAATAAATGGAGCGCATTGATTGGCACAATACTTTGTCATCCACCCAGATAGTCCTCAGTCACGTTTAGTCAATCAAGCCGTGGAAATCTTACGTAACGGTGGTGTTATTGCATATCCTACTGATTCAAGTTATGCGCTTGGTTGTGCATTAGGGCATAAAGATGCGCAAGACCGCATACGACAAATTCGTGGTGTAGATGAAGATCATTTGTTTACACTGGTATGCCGCAACTTAAGTGAGCTGGCGAATTATGCGCAAGTAGATAATATTCAGTTCCGTTTACTTAAAGCCAATACGCCAGGTGCTTATACCTTTATTCTTAAAGCGACACGCGAAGTTCCTAAGAAATTACAACATCCAAAGCGGAGTGCTGTGGGTATTCGTGTGCCACAACATACGGTGGCACAAGCTATTTTGGACGCATTAAATGAGCCTATGTTAAGTATGACTTTACATATTGAAGGTGATGATGATCCACTTAATCAAGCATGGGAAATACGCGAAAGGCTAGAACATAGTGTTGATTGCGTCATAGATGCTGGCGCTTGTGCGGCACAACCTTCGACTATTATCGATTTAACGGCTGAAACGCCAGCATTAATTCGGCAAGGTGCTGGTGATACCTCACCATTTGGCTTGTAGCAAAAGTAAATGTAAATAGCTGCGTTTGCTTTTTAATAATGGTAGGTTTTAAAGCCGCCTAAGCATCTCACTTATTTGTATAATGATAATAATTCTTTTAAGGTTTTTCATACATTATGGCGGTTGAACGAGTTTTATCGGGCATGCGCCCAACAGGTAATTTACATCTAGGGCATTACAACGGCGTACTTAAAAATTGGCTACGCCTACAGCACGAGTATGAATGTTTATTTTTTGTTGCCGATTGGCACGCACTTACTACGCATTATGATACGCCAGAAATTATTGAAGAAAGTGTGTGGGAAATGGTGATTGATTGGTTAGCCGCTGGAATTGACCCAGCTAATGCCACCATTTTTATTCAAAGCCGTGTGCCAGAACATGCTGAGTTGCACACATTACTTTCAATGATTACGCCACTTAGTTGGTTAGAGCGTGTGCCAACTTACAAAGACCAGCAAGAAAAGTTAGCTAGCAAAGATTTATCTACATATGGCTTCCTAGGTTATCCATTATTGCAAAGCGCTGATATTCTAATTTATAAAGCTACCCAAGTGCCAGTTGGTGAAGATCAAGTGCCACATATTGAATTTACGCGTGAAATTGCCCGTCGTTTCAACCATATTTATGGCAAAGAAAAAGGCTTTGAAGAAAAAGCTAAAGCTGCGATAAAAAAACTAGGTAGCAAACGCGGCGCGTTTTACAAAGAAATGCGTAGCGCTTATCAAACAACTGGTGATGAAGAGGCTTTAGAGACTGCCCGCGCCATGATTGAAGAGCAGCAAGGCATGAGCTTAGGGGATAAAGAGCGATTGTTAGGTTATTTAGAAGGTGGCGGTAAAATTATTTTAGTCGAGCCAGATTACAAACTCACACCAGCTTCAAAAATGCCAGGTTTAGATGGTCAGAAAATGTCTAAATCCTACAATAACACCATTTCATTGCGTGAATCTGTTGATTCTGTGGCAAAAAAAATTAAAACTATGCCTACTGACCCAGCACGTATTCGCCGTAATGATCCAGGAGACCCTGCTAAATGTCCGGTTTGGCAGTTACACGAAATTTATTCGAATGAAGCAAATCAGCAATGGGTGCAGCATGGTTGTAAAACTGCAGGAATAGGCTGTATTGAATGCAAAGCGCCACTTATTGAAAGTGTATTGGCTGAATTAAAACCGATTCAAGAACGCGCTGCACAATATGCTGAAGAGCCAACTTTAGTTAAAAGTATTGTGGCAGAAGGATGTGAAAAAGCGCGCAAATTAGCACGTGAAACCATGCGTGATGTACGTGATGTGATGGGTTTGAATTATAGTTAATATGAACCTCTGGCTCACAATTATCGCAGATGTGATTGCCACCACTACGTTAAAAGTATCAAAAAAATTTACACCATTATTACCATCATTATTTATGGTCTTTGGCTATGACGTTGCTTTTTACTTCATGCCTATTAGCTTGCATATATTACCAGTAGGTAGTATCAATAAGACTTCTTTTGGTGTCGGCATTCTACTAATATCGATACTAGGCTTTGTTGTGTATGAGCAAAAGCTGGATAATCCTGCCATATTAAGTTTAATTATGATTATTGTGGGGGTGGCCTTGATTAATTTGTTCTCAACATCGGTTAGCCATTAGCTGCTATGCAATTAAATAAAGCACAAAGCGAGCTTCAGTATCCAGAATTTAAGATTAGCGGGCAGTATATTGAAGCGCGCATTCACGGTGAACTCCTTACCGAATTGCCTACTAATTTATATATTCCTCCCGATGCGCTTTCTGTTTATCTAGAAGCTTTTGAAGGTCCACTCGATTTACTGCTCTATTTAATTCATAAACATAATCTGGATATTTTAAATATCCCAATGGCCGAGCTAACACGTCAATACATGGTGTATGTAGAAAAAATGCAGGCAATCAAGCTGGAGTTGGTTGGAGATTACTTGCTAATGTCTGCTATGTTGATTGAAATTAAATCGCGTATGTTACTACCGAAACCCAATGATATTGAAACTGAAGATGACCCGCGTGCAGAGCTAGTACGGCGCTTGATGGAATATGAAGCGATTAAGCTTGCTGCACAGCGGCTAGATGACCTGCCAAAAGTCGGGAATGGTATTCTGGTAGCGCAAGCCTATTACCAACAATTGAGTCAAATTGAACCGCCGCAAGTATCGCTTGTTGATTTAACTGATGCTTGGAAAAATGTGCTCAAACATGCTAGTCATTTTCAGCACCATCAAGTGGGGCGGGCGGAACTTTCAGTGCGCGAGCATATGAGTATTATTTTGCGTCGTTTGAGTGATGCTATGATAAATGGGGAGGGCTTGATAGAGTTTTCCCAGTTATTTGATGCAGTCAATGATGGTGTGCCAAAGTTGGTAGTATGTTTTTTGGCTATACTAGAATTAGCCCGCGAGGGTTTGTTGCGTATTACCCAACAAGCAGCTTTTACGCCAATTTACTTGCAAGTAGGCGTAGCAAAGTAACAGATGAATGAGCCTAAAAATACCGCAGAAATAAAGCAGGTCTTAGAAGCTGCTTTGCTCACATCAGCTGAGCCGCTCTCGTTAGATGATTTATTGCGTTTATTTATAGAGCGTATGGAACGCGCTACTTTGCGTATGTTATTAGATGAGTTGAAAGCTGAATGGGCGCCCGATTCTCAAAAATCGACCATGGAGCTCATACAAGTGGCCAGTGGGTATCGCTTTCAAGCACGCGAGCAATATTCGCAGTATCTGGCGCGTTTAAACCCAGAAAAACAACAAAAGTATTCGCGTGCCACGATGGAAACATTGGCGATTATTGCTTATCGTCAGCCTGTTACACGGGGTGATATCGAACAGATTCGTGGTTTAGCAGTTAATCCGAATAGCATACGGCAACTGCAAGAACGAGATTGGATCGATATCGTAGGGCAGCGCGATGTACCAGGTCGCCCATCGTTATATGCTACTACCAAGCATTTTTTAGATGATCTTAATTTACGTTCATTAGGTGAGTTGCCAGCTATGGATGATTTTATTCATCCCGAAATGCAACTTGATTTGTAACTACAATTAATAATCAAATTTAAAATGCTATATAGCGTTTTCTGTAGCTAATTTGCTATAAGTGGTAAAATTGACCTCTTATTTAAGAATATACATATCATGGCTCGTCCCTTTAAGCAGCAGCGTGACCCACAACGTGGCATCAAAAAACCAGTTAAACACCCAACTACTAATTTTACTAAATTAGGTGTTTCTGACTTAAGTGCACATACGGATGCGCCTGCATTTCCTACGCAACGTTTACATAAGCTATTGGCGTTAGCAGGTTTAGGTTCTCGACGCGATATGGAGGCACTTGTAGCCAGTGGTCGCATTACGATTAATGGCGTAGTGGCAACTGTAGGCGCAGGTGTAACAGTTAATGATGTCGTGCGTTTAGATAGCCGCCCAGTATACCTGCCGTTTGAAGCAGAGCTTGCGAAAGTCTTAATTTATCATAAACCTGAAGGCGAAATCGTCAGCCAAGATGACCCTGAAAAGCGCGCGAGTGTCTTTGATAAATTACCTCGTGTAAAAGGCGCAAAATGGATCGCCATTGGTCGCTTGGATATTAATACGTCAGGCTTATTATTATTTACAACTTCTGGTGAACTTGCTAACCGCTTTATGCACCCACGTTATGAAGTTGAGCGTGAATATGCTGTGCGTATTTTTGGTGAACTGACCGAAGGCCAAATGTTACAACTAAAAGAAGGCATTGAGCTGGAAGATGGTCCTGCAAGTTTTGACCATATTTCACCACAAGGTGGCGAAGGCTCAAATCATTGGTATCAGGTCATTTTACGCGAGGGCAGAAATCGCGAAGTCCGTAGGTTGTTTGAGGTATTTCAATTGCCAGTAAGTCGATTAATGCGTGTACGGTTTGGTCCAATCAATTTACCGCCTCGTATTAAACGCGGCATGATGATGGAGCTTGAACCTAAAGAAGTGATTAACTTACTGGAGTGGGCAGGCTTAGAAGCACCAAGAGTACCGTTACGCCAACGTAGCGCACGTGAGATAGAAAAAGCTGCTGCGCCATTTATGCCAAAATTAAGCAAGCAGGCGCAACAACGTTTAGCTGGCATTGACGCGGACGCGGCAGAACGTACTAGTTATGAACAGCGTAATGCACCCAAGGAGGCCACTGGAGAAAATAGCCAGACTAGGCATGGTTCAAGAGAAGGCAGTTCAAGAGGCAATGCTAGGCGCGTTAGTGGCCCTAGTTTGGCTGAGCGCTTAACGGGTACTGAACGCAAACCACGTGGCAGAAATTCCATTGATCGACATGCATCTGATAGGCAAACTTCGGATATTGCTGCCGCAGAAAAAGAATTTTCTAAAACTGGCCGTGGAGCAGATGCTAGACCAAAAAAGCCTACTGGCCCTAAAAAAAATCCAAATAAACGGATTCGGCAGGCGAGTGATATTCCAGTCGCCAAACCTAAAGCCAAGCGCTAAAACCAGAGAAAATAAAAAGCAAGGTAGATGGCAAATCATCGACCTATCTTAGGTTTGTGGTGTTGACAGACTAGTTACTGCAGGTTAAGTAACTGAGTTTTAGAAAGTAAAAATACAAACTCATCGCCCGAGCTTACTTCTAACCAAACAAATTGTACGGCTGGATAGGCTTTAAGTAGCGAATCGCGGTTATGACCGATTTCTACAATCAATATGCCGTTATCATTTAAATGCTTAGCCGCTTCACGTAAAATAGTATGGGTATGATCTAAGCCATTATGGCCACTACCTAAGGCAAGTTGAGGTTCGCATTGATATTCGGTTGGTAATTGCGCCATACTAGTTGCATCTACATAGGGTGGGTTGCTAATAATTAAATCGTAAGTTTTACCTTTAAGTGCAGTAAACATGTCAGATTCAATCGCAGTAATTTGCGCTTGTAAGCCATAATTGGCGATATTGATATTGGCTACGTCAATCGCATCTGGTGATATGTCAATCACGTCAATTGCAGCATTAGGGAAGCTATTAGCAAGTAGCACTCCTAAACAACCACTCCCAGTACATATGTCAGCTGCGCTTTCTATCATCTCAGGGAATTCAATCCACGGACTTAAATCATTATGTAGCAGCTCTGCAATAAATGACCGCGGCACAATCACACGTTCATCCACGTAAAATTTAAAGCCTTGTAGCCAAGCTTCTTGCAATAAATAAGCAGTTGGTGTGCGGTCAGTAATGCGGCGCTCAATCAAGGTGCTTAAGTATTTGCGTTCTTGCTCGGTGATGCGGGCATCCAAAAAGTTTTCTATGGTATCAATTGGTAGATGCAATGCACTCATCACCAGCCACACTGCTTCGTCGTAGCTGTTGTCGGTACCATGGCCAAAGAAAACCTCAGCTTCTTCAAAACGGCTAACGGTGAAGCGTAACCAATCACGTATGCTTAAAAGCTCTTCAGTTAAGCGTGGGTAATTATTCATCTTCAGTCTATTCATTATTCTAAATTTGCACTTGCGCAATTAAGCGAAGAGAAGTTTTTCTAGGGTTATTCGATAAGTGTCTTTTAGTGGCTCAATATCCGCCACTGCTATACATTCGTTTAACTTATGAATGGTGGCATTAAGCGGCCCAAACTCAATCACTTGTTTACAAATATCTGCAATAAATCGACCGTCGGATGTGCCGCCAGTAGTAGAGAGCTCCGGCGTTACGCCATAAGCTTGCTGAATTGCAAATGTAATGGCCTCTACTAAATTACCACGAGGTGTGATGTAGGGTGGTGAGTATTCCCACTCTATATCGTAATCCAGCCCATGTTTATCTAAAATAGTCAGAGTGCGTGATTTTAAGTTAGCTTCCGTACTCGCCGTACAAAACCTGAAATTAAATAAGATTTCTACTTCACCAGGGACAACGTTAGTCGCACCAGTCCCACCATTCATATTGCTAATTTGCCAACTAGTAGGTGGGAAGTATTCGTTACCGATATCCCATACGGTATCTACCATGTCTTTAATAGCAGGGGCGACCATATGAATAGGGTTTTTAACCAAGTGCGGATAAGCGATATGACCTTGAATACCTTTTACTGTCAACTTGCAAGACAGAGACCCACGTCGACCATTTTTAATCATGTCACCTACTACTTTGTTGCTGGTAGGCTCGCCTACGATACAGTAATCAATGAGTTCGCCACGAGCTTTCAACACTTCCACCACTTTAATTGTTCCGTTAATAGCTATACCTTCTTCATCTGAAGTAATCAGCAAGCCAATAGAGCCCGGATGGTCGGGGTGCAACTCAAGAAAGTCTTCAATGGCAGTAATAAAGGCCGCGCATGAGGTTTTCATATCAGCCGCGCCACGTGCGTAAAGTATGCCATCTTTAATGGATGGTACAAATGGAGCTGTGTGCCATTTCTCTACCGGACCAGTAGGCACCACATCAGTATGACCTGCGAAAACTAACAATGGGCCGACAGTGCCCCGACGAGCATATAAGTTATCAACATCACCAAAGCGCATACGCTCAATTTTGAAACCCAATGGTTCCAAACGAGAAATCATCAGCTCTTGGCAACCAGCATCGAATGGGGTGTTAGATTGACGACTTAACAGGTCTATTGCAAGGGCTAGTGTTTTATTTTCAGTAATCGTATTCATTTTTTTTTGCTCACTTGCTTAACATCTTTTGATAAGTAGGCTCATCAAAACCTACGCTAAAAACCTGATTATCTTTAACTAAAATAGGACGCTTGATCACTGACGTTTTTTCTTGAATTAAGGCCATAGCAGAATTGTTATCAATCACTGCAGCTCTGGCTTTATCACTTAAACCACGCCACGTAAGGCCATTACGATTAATTAGTTTTTCATGCGGAATTTGTGCAAGCCAGTGAGTAAGTGTTACGCTATCAATACCTTGCTTTTTGAAATCATGAAATTCATAGGCAATATTGTGTAAGGCCAGCCAATCACGGGCTTTTTTCACAGTACTGCAATTTGGAATGCCGTAAAGTTTCATGCTATTTTAAATTTTCCTTGATATTGCAAAGTGAGTAGTTTTATATCTAGCAATCATTTTAACAGCAGCGGCATTTTTGCGCCAACGTCCAGCAGGCGGTATCGTCTTTTTCAGCCAGTTATGGTGGCAAACTGGGGTTCGTTATTTTCTAGAATTATTAATAGTATTTAATAAATATTGTGTCGTCAGTAGCATATTTAGGATCCAATTGTTTAAGCATCTCAACTAATTTATCCTCAGCCATTGGGCGTGCAAAAAAATGCCCTTGCATTTGTTTGCAACCAAGTTTTGCCAATGCTTTGCACTGAGTTTCAGTTATACACCTTCAGCTGTTACACAAAGGTGCAATGCATGAGCCAAGCTGATGACACTCTTATAATAGCTCGGGTTTAAACATGGTTGGATATATCGGCAGTAAATAGTTTATCTAGTTTGAGATCACTGAGTTCTAAATTTTTTAAATAATCTAAATTAAATGGGAGAGAGTCAAAATCATCAATCGCAACCTTAAGGCCTGCTGCCTTAAAGTTAGCGAGTAATGAACCCAATAAGTTTTAATTATTGATGACAAAATCTTCGCTTATTTCAAAAATAATGCTGTCATTTGGTAATTCAAATCTAGCGAGAGTATTCTTAATATCTTCTGCTAATTTTGGATTGCGTAACTGTTGTGGTGATAAGTTATAGGCACGATACTTTCACTGGATTTAATATCTTCAATCAATGCCACAAATTTATCGCCACCTATACGAGTGACAACATCACATTTGCACAACAGAATTTGGGCGATTCTCAACAGTGATGAGTACTTCATCACCCGTTTGGTGTAGTTGTATTAATCGGTTTAAAGTTATCCAAGTCGATAAAGGCTAGTGCCATAAAGAATTTGTATGCCAACAACACCTAGTGCTTGCTTCTAAGTTTTGTTGTTGTGCTCAACAATTGGGTAGTTTAGTTAATGTATCCACCATAGCTAAAAGACTAAGTTCGTGGTTATTTTTTACCTTTTTGTGACTGAGTCTAAAAGCATGGAGGTTTAGTTACTTGTAAAAATTGTCACCTATAAACCCGATGCAAAACACGCAAATACAACTTAAAGCGATGACAATACCCAGTAAAGTGCTTTGTTGTAAATTGTAGTGTGCACTTATTAAATGAGTGGTTGTTTAAACAAAAACTGCGTTGTTATAAGTGATCTGTATGCCAATCATCGCTAGCGAAACAATAATAGAAAATAATATGCGAGTATAAGTACGGTGGCTACCTGAGTCATATTTTAGCCAGAAGAATACAAGGATGGTAAGCATAGCTACTGCAATTGCTGCCAAGATGCAAAGCGCGCTGACATTAGGAATAAATGTGAAACTGGTCGCTATTTTTAAGGATTTAACATTAAAGTAAAAAAACACCAAATCCGCCTAAGCCAGCAAGACAACTACCAAATAGCAAAGAGCTCAGGGGTAATTTTTTTTGGCTAGATACATAAATGATAGAGAAAGATGTAATGTAAGCAGTTAGCCACGAAAAAACGATATAGTTAATGAAATAACCTGTTGAGATGAGGCTAAGTGGGAATGCGAGTAACTCTATAAAATGTAATCCCCATGAACCAACACTAACTAACAGTGCACTCAATAAAAATAGCTGGATTCTATTTTTTTTATCAGATACAAATAGGCGTTTGATTATGCTGAATGTAAAAAATACAGCGATAAACGACATTAATATCAAAATTGTGATTAGCTTAAAATTGTAAGTTCCTACCATATACGATTATTTGCTTAGAATTAGAGGATTTAGTTTTTAATATTGACTATTTAATAATGTGTGGCAAAAAATATGCCATAACTGTTTTACTTTATGAATGGGCTTGAGAAGTGGTTTTTACTTAGGGAGTGTAAAATTTTTGATTACCTAGTGAAGCAACTTAGCCAGATTTTTTGGTTGATAGCTAATACATTGATGTTGAAATAATGGCGTATTTGTAAGGTGTGCGTCTGTGGCTGCGAGGCTTAATTCGAATTTAAGGCGAAAAAAATCCAGAATAGATTTTCATCAAACTCTGGATTTATGATAAAAAAACAGCTGAGTTCAGTATGCTGTGTAGATCAGCAACTGAAACTAAAAGTTAATTAAATGCCTCGTAATAACTCGTTAATGCCTACTTTACCTAAGGTTTTAGCGTCAACTTTTTTTACTATCACAGCACAATATAAACTGTAACTACCGTCTTTAGATGGCAAGTTACCTGAAACTACAACTGAACCGGTAGGAACGCGACCATAGAACACTTCACCGGTTTCGCGATCATAAATTTTAGTCGATTGACCGATATATACACCCATAGAAATCACACAGTTATCTTCAACGACTACACCCTCAACTACTTCAGAACGTGCACCAACAAAGCAGTTGTCACCGATAATAGTTGGGCCCGCTTGAACAGGCTCTAATACACCACCGATACCTACTCCGCCAGATAAATGCACGTTTTTACCAATTTGTGCGCAAGAGCCAACGGTTGCCCAAGTATCTACCATTGTACCTTCACCAACATAAGCGCCAATATTGACATATGAAGGCATTAGCACGACATTTTTACCAATAAATGAACCACGACGCACAATGGCGTTTGGCACTACGCGGAAGCCACCCGCTTTAAAGTCTTCTTCAGTGTAATCAGCAAATTTCGGAACTACTTTATCGAAGTACTTAGTACAGCCACCATCCATTAAAACGTTGTCTTTCAAACGAAATGACAATAAAACAGCTTTTTTAAGCCATTGGTGCGTTTCCCATTGCTGCGTATCACCAACTCGTGAGGCCACACGTAATGTCCCGCTGTCTAAGTCAGCAACGACGCTAGCAACGGCATCTTTAACTTCTTGGCTGGCATTGGCTGGATTGATGTTGGCGCGGTCTTCAAACGCGACTTCGATAACTTGCTGTAATTGACTCATGATGATCCAAAAAATAAAAGGGTAAAAAGCAATAACGCTATTTTACCCTAAACTGTTACAAACTAAGAGCCTGTCTTTAGTTGTGAGCTTTAGCCGCCTCATACAATGGGCGCACTTTAGGCACTAAAGCACGTAGATTCTGAATGCGTGATCCATCACTAGGGTGGGTGCTCAGGAATGCAGGCGGTTTAGCCCCCCCTAAAGCGCTCATTTTCTGCCATAAAGTAATCGCTGCTTCAGGGTTGTAACCAGCGCGTGCTGCTAACTCTAAACCCATTTCATCGGCTTCATTTTCCGCGATACGGCTATTGGGCAGAGTCAGTGCAACTGCTGCAACTGTGCCACCTAATGCCAGTGTAGTAGCTGCATTATCAGAGTTATTGGTTGATACACCAATCACAGCCGCAAGCCCTAATAAGCCTAATTCTTGCGCTTTTGCCCGTGACATCTGTTCACGTACATGTTCACGCAACGCATGTGACATTTCATGACCGATTACAGCGGCAAGCTCATCATCAGTAGGTTTAACTTGATCAATCAGGCCGGTGTATACCATGATTTTTCCACCAGCCATACAATAAGCATTCACTTCTTTGCTTTCTTGCACATTCTCTTCCCAATGCCATTTAAGTGCGTCTTTTCTAAATACACCTACTTGATTGATGAGTCGTTGTGAAATAGCACGAACACGTTGGGTTTCTTTGCTATCGGTGTTCAGCAATTTTTTTGCTTCAGCATCTTTAATCGTTTGCTGATAGGCAAGTGCAGATTGATCTTCAGCTTCCTTTTCAGAGACTAAGCTTAGATATTGTTTACGTTCTACACCAACAGTACCTGATTGAGTACTGCTAGTGGTTGTGCAGCCGCTTATCTGTAGAGAAGTAGCGGCAATTATTACGACAAATAGTTTTTTCATTTAAGACTCCAAATTTTATATAGTTCAACTTCTAGCCTACAGCGTACAAGCATGGATTGATACTAACGCATCAAGTATGGTTAAGGTTGATTTCAACGTCAGTAAATATAGTTGTATTTTGTTTTTGCTCAGAATGTGACTTGAGAACCCAGCTCAATAACGCGATTTGGCGGCAGTTTAAATTGATTGGTAATTGTTTCTGCACTGCGGAAAAGTGTCATAAAAATCTTTTTACGCCAATAAGGCATTTCATCATTATTAGCAAGTATTAGACTTTCTTTGCCGATAAAGAATGATGTGTCCATTGTATCAAGCGCTAAACCTTCATGTATGCAGTTAGCTAAATCACGCGGTAAATCTGGTTCATCTTTAAAGCCGTAGCGAACGGTTACACGATAGAATTCATAAGGTAGTTTTTCTACTTCTACACGCTCTTCTTCAGTGGAGTGAGGAAAGTCTAAAAATTTAACAGTTAGAATCACCACTTTTTCATGTAGCACTTTATTATGTTTCAGATTATGCAGCATGGCGTGCGGTACACCTTCTGGATTAGGTGTCATAAATAATGCTGTACCTGGTACGCGGGCTGGAGGGTGTGCACCTACAGCCTCAATGAAAGGCTCTAGCGCCATAGCTTCACTTTTAAGGATTCTAAATAGCAAGGTACGGCCAGTTTTCCATGAAGTCATCAGTGTGAAGATAATAATGCCAATGACTAACGGCACCCATCCGCCATCCGGGATTTTTAGTACATTAGCTAAAAATAAAGACATATCAATTGTCAGAAGTATTGCAACAACAGCAACAACTTTGATTTTGCTCCAACCCCACATATTGTAAAAAACAATGCCTGCTAGTAATGTGGTGATGACCATATTACCTGTTACTGCAATACCATAAGCAGCAGCTAAATTTCCAGAAGATCTAAAGCCGATTACTAGGCCCATAACACCTATCATCAATATTAAATTGATGCGCGGTAAATAGATTTGCCCCTCATAGCTCTCAGAAGTGTGTTGAATGTTCATACGTGGCAAATAACCGAGTTGCAAGGCTTGGCGTGACATTGAAAATGCACCAGAAATAACTGATTGTGAGGCAATAACTGCGGCCATGGTGGCTAAAATAATCAAAGGATATAGCGACCAATCTGGCGCCATAAGATAAAAAGGGTTTTTAACTGCCGCAGGATTATGTAGAATTAGAGCGCCCTGACCAAAGTAATTAATCACTAACGCTGGCAATACAAAATAAAACCACGCTAGACTAATAGGTTTACGACCAAAATGCCCCATATCAGCATACAGCGCTTCAGCGCCAGTAAACGCTAGAACTACTGAGCCTAATGCGACAAAACCCAGCCAACCATTTTCCATAAAGAACTGATAACCATAAAATGGGTTAAGCGCTTTTAAAATAGCAGGTTCATCTACGATATTTATTCCGCCAAGAATAGCTAATACTGTAAACCAGAGCAACATCACAGGGCCAAAAAAAGCACCGACGACAGCAGTGCCTTTGCTTTGAACCCAAAATAGACTCAAAATTAAGACTAAAGATACGGGTAGTATGTAACTGTGTAGGCTAGCAGCTGCAACTTCAAGACCTTCAACCGCACCAAGTACCGATACCGCAGGGGTAATCATGCCATCGGCATAAAACATACAGGCACCCAGTATGCCCAGCATCAAAATGACAGCTTTCTTACGTGCATCTTGTGATACGCTGCGTGAGGCCAACGCTAATAAAGCAATGATCCCGCCTTCACCATGATTGTCAGCTCGCATAATAAAGTAGACGTATTTAACTGAAACAATCATTATTAAGCCCCATACAATCAGGGATAAAATACCGTAAACATTGTCATGAGTGAGAGGTATTTGGTGGTGCCCAGCTGAAAAAACTTCTGACATGGTGTACAGCGGACTAGTACCAATATCACCAAATACAACACCTAAAGCAGTTACTGCAAGTGCGGGGAGTCCGGTTTTGTTTACTTCGGTTGTTGAGGTTGTTGCGGGGAGGGTTTTGGAAATTGTCATTAATTTAACTACAATAAAACAAGACAATTATTATAAATTATATGCATAGTTCAATCAACTAATAGATAGACGGAAAGAATCACTTTTAAACAACACTTAAAACAAATCCTTTTGTTTGCAATCTTTTGTAGGTGGCATTATCTGCGCCTCGGCTTCACCTTTAGCAAAAATGATTTTAATGATTTCATTTTTAGTTAATTGAGCGCTGTCAATAACAAGTGCGCCATTTGCAGTCTGCACAAAAGCAAATCCTCGCTCTAGCACCGCATGAGGGTTTAGCTGTTTTAGGTTATCACTGATTCTTAATAACTGTTGTTGACGTGTTTTTAGTTGCTGATTAAAAACAGAACTCAATCTTTGTTGTATTTGCGCTACTTGAGTCATTTTTTGTTTTATTTGTTGCACTGGTGATAATAAACGTCGTGCTAAGTAATCTAAGGTTTGCGCGCGTTGATTGATAGCATCATTTATCTGTCTAGTTAAACGTTGTTGCAAGCTTGTGACTTGATATAGCATGGCTTGGCGACCAGGTGTTACTAACTCAGCTGCGGCTGTGGGGGTTGGTGCACGCACATCAGCTACAAAATCTGCAATGGTGAAATCGACTTCGTGACCCACGCCGCTAATCGTTGGAATTGTGCTAGAGGCAATAGCACGCGCGACAATTTCTTCGTTAAATTGCCATAAATCTTCAATGCTGCCACCGCCACGGCAAATGATGAGCACATCACATTCTGCGCGTAGATTGGCTTTGTTGATGGCATTAGCGATCAAAGTGGCTGCACCTTTGCCTTGAACGGGCGTGGGGTAAATAACCACGGGCGTACTTGGCATACGACGTTTCAGTGTGGTCAACACATCCCGCAACGCTGCAGCATCAGATGAAGTTACAATACCAATTTGGCGTGGATGAAGTGGAATTGTTTTTTTTAAACTGCTATCGAATAAGCCTTCAAGCTGTAATTTTCTTTTAAGCCGTTCAAATGCTTCAAATAAAATACCTAAGCCATCTCGTTGCAAAAACTCAATCGTGAGTTGAAAATCGCCACGTGCTTCGTACAAGGTAACTGTTGCACGGGCTTCTACCTTGTCACCTTCTTTGGGAACCCAGCTAAGATAGCTGTTACGCCCTTTAAACATTACGCAACGTGTTTGGGCACCACTATCTTTTAGTGAAAAGTACCAATGACCAGATGCTGCCTTTGTGAGGTTGGAGATTTCACCACTTACCCAAAATAGCGGAAAACTTCGCTCTAATACATCACGCGCTAAACGATTTAGCTCAGTGACTGTCAGGATGGTTTGAGGTGATGCGGCGATAAGGTTTTCTTCCATGTCCGCTATTATCTATTACGACAATATCCATTACAATGGGAAATTATTTTGAACAAAATATCATCAGGAATCGCAATGCTAAAAAAAAAACTATCAGGTAGAACAGGTTATTTACTAGGCTTTTTAGCTAGCTTCGGCTTGGTCGCTTTGGCGTTGGTAATACAAACGCAATATAAGTTAGAACCTTGTCCATTATGCATTTCGCAACGTATGGTATTTATGGGACTAGGTTTGGGATACTTAATGGCTGCAGTTCAAAACCCTATTAATTTGGGCCGTAATATTTATGCACTATTGCATGTATTAACCGCTATGGGCGGTGCTGGTGTGGCAATTCGACATTGGTATTTGCAAGCGCATAAAGATGATATCGTGGCTGATTGTGGTGTAGGTTTTGATTATATGTTTGAAAATTTCCCACTTAAAAAAGCCTTTAATTTAGTTTTTAGAGGTACTGGCGATTGTGCGTCAATTGACTGGAAACTCTTGGGTCTAACGCTACCACAATTAGCTTTAATTTCTTTTATCTGCTTAGGTATTTACGCGACTTACCTAGCAACGCTAAAAAGAATTTAGCCGCTACAAAAAAAGAATTAGAAAATTATGTATAAAACATTAGATAGTTTTGTCGGCAACACGCCATTAGTTAAATTACAACGCATGGGTGGTGATTCAAGTAATACCATTTTACTCAAACTGGAAGGCAATAACCCTGCAGGCTCAGTTAAAGATCGCCCTGCCTACAGCATGATTCTGCGGGCCGAACAGCGCGGGGACATTAAGCCGGGCGACACGTTAATTGAAGCGACTAGCGGCAATACTGGGATTGCACTGGCCATGGTGGCGGCAATGCGTGGTTATAAAATGGTGCTAGTGATGCCGGAAAATCAAACGATAGAACGCCGTCAAAGCATGAAGGCATTCGGTGCAGAGTTAGTACTAACACCTAAAGATGGCAGTATGGAATTAGCTCGTGATGTGGCAATTAAGCTTCAAGCTGAAGGTGAGGGCGTTGTGCTAGACCAATTTGGCAATATGGATAATCCACTGGCACATTATGAAGGGACTGGCCCAGAAATTTGGCGAGATACCGATGGAAAAGTCACACATTTTGTATCGAGCATGGGCACCACTGGCACGATTATGGGGGTTTCACGTTACTTAAAAGAGCAAAATCATAATATTCAGATTATCGGCGTACAGCCAGAAGACGGTGCGCAAATCCCTGGTATTCGTAAATGGCCTGTAGAGTATATGCCAACCATTTATGATGCAAAGCGAGTGGATGAATTTATTTTTGTTAGTCAAAAACAGGCAGAAAATACCACACGTAACTTAGCCACAGAAGAAGGCGTTTTTGCAGGCATATCCTCTGGCGGTGCCCTTTACGCAGCATTGCAGTTGTCGAAACGGGTAGAAAATGCAGTGATTGTAAGTATTGTGTGCGACCGAGGAGATCGATATTTGTCTACAGGCGTATTTCCTGCTTGATGATTGATCGTAAATAAATTGCAGTATTTTGTTAGCTTTTTATTTATTTTTTTCACTTTCTTTACTCAGCAAGTTTATGCCATTAGTACGATTCAAATCCAAATAGGCGATGTTGATGCCCCTGCTGGGAAGTTAAAAAATGCCTTTTTTCAGGTTGATTTAAAAAGTGCGCAACCCACACTAAAATTAACTGCCGATGTAAAGCCAATCAACGAAACAGACTTCTTAAAGTTTGACTTACAATGCCGACGTTTTAGTACAGAAAAAATTGGCCAAATCGATTGCGAAAATGGCTTATTTTTTGCTAAACAAATAAAAATGCCTTTTGCGATTCACTTTATTAGCTATTCAAATGACTTTGCGGCTGATATTACCTTTGATGATGCAAGCTTTAGCGATTCATCTGGTCTCCATGCGGGTGAAAAGCTCTCAGGACAAATCAAATTAGCTGCCAAAAATATCGGCACTCAATGGCTGTGGAATGGCTCAATTAGTTGGAATAAGGGCGAGTTATTTTGGCAGCCATTTTATTTTGGCAAAGCTGGCAACACTTTCGAAATCAATGGAACTTTTAAACAGCCGATGCTGAGTGTTACTCAGGCCAGCCTGTTAGTTAATGAAGTGGGTAAAATATCGGCTAATGCGCGTATCAATCTGCTAACAAAAGAAGTAGAAGATATAAAAGTGAATGCAAAGGATGTTGATTTTACTGGACTTTATACAATTTTTTTAAAACCGTTGGCTGAAAAATCGGTATTCGGCAACATGGATGTGACGGGCAAAGCAGATTGGCAGTTTGAAATTAAAAATTTGCAACCTACTCATTTTGAACTTAATTTACGGCAAGCAAATATTGAAGATATCAATGGAAAATTCTCTTTTAAACAGCTTAATGCGCATTTGCCCTGGGATTATGATGAGGCTAAAACCATCAGTTTGAATTACAAAAGTGGCTATTTGTTAAAAATGCCGTTAGGGTCTGCTAACCTTCAAGCAGAAGTCAACCGGTTCTCTTTAGTTAGCCCAAAAATGACCTTACCTATTTTGGATGGTGCGCTCAATTTAGAAGATATTTCAGCGGCACTCTTAGGAAGTAACTGGAACTGGCATTTACGCATGGATATTGCACCAATTACCATGAACCAATTTAGCAGCTCGCTAGGTTGGCCTGTGATGGAAGGTAAAATATCTGGCCAATTGCCTTTGGTTACTTATGCTAATAAACAACTCAATATGGATGGTGCAATGACCTTTAATGTGTTCCGTGGCACTATTAGTATGAATAACCTCAAAATTGATGACCCATTAGGCATTGTACCTCGGCTTTATGCTGATTTAAATATACGCAATCTAGATCTGGGCGATTTAACGCGCACCTTCAGTTTTGGTGCAATTGAGGGCAAGTTAGATGGTGATGTGAATCATATGGCACTAGAAAATTGGAAGCCAGTGTATCTTGATGCCAGCATTCATACTAGTACTGGGAAAGGTAATGAAAAGCAGCTTAAAAAAATCTCTCAACGTGCGATAGAAAATATCACCGCTTTAGGTGGTGAAGGAGCAGCCGCAGCCATACAGCGAACTTTTTTACGTTTTTTTAAAGAGTTTAATTACGACAAAATTGGTTTGAGTTGTAAACTGAGAAATGATATTTGTGAAATGGGTGGGGTTGAGTCAACCCCGACGGGCTATATTATCGTTAAAGGTAAAGGTATCCCTTCTGTTAATGTCAATGGCTTTACGCAACGTGTGAGTTTGTCCGATCTGTTAGATAGAATAAAACGTATTACGGATAGTAATACAAAAATGATTATCGAATAAACAGTAGCCATAATTAGCTTTTAACACTTAAACTGATTGAATAGAATTGACCAAGGAAAATCAAATGAAACCAAGCTGGATGACAACCAAGTTAATAGCTGCAGCGTTAATGTGTGTATTGCTGGCGTCGGCCTGCGTCACAATTAATATTTATTTTCCTGCTGCTGCAGCTCAAAAAGCTGCAGATAAAATTATTGACGATGTTTGGCAATTGAATCCTAATGGCAAGCCAAATAGCAATCTGGAAACTAAGCCCGCAGAGCCTCCTGTCAAATAAATTACCTAAACTTAAATTTAGCAAAGTTAATGATTAATAAAATGAATAAAGGAAACATAATGAAGAATTGGATAACAGCGGGTGTGTTACTTTTGGTGATGATATTTGTGGCACCTTTAGTGAATGCTGCCACGCCAGATTTAGAGATTAACACCCCTGCAATTTCTGCACTTAAAAACAGTATGCAGACACGCCATACCAGCCTTGTATCGCATTATGCCAGTGGCGCAATTGGTCTAACTGCTAATGGCTTAATTGCCATCCATGATACGACAGCGGTGCCGCTAAAAGATAGGCAAAGCATCAATGTAGTAGTGGCCGCGGAAAATACAGACCGTAATGCTTTATACAAGGAAATTGCTAACAGTAATGGTCACCTAGAATGGGAAAGTGGTATCCGAGATGCCTTTGCTGGACGTTGGATAGATAAAGCGCAGCCAGGCTGGTGGTATCAAGATGCTAGCGGCTGGAATAGAAAATAGTTGTAGCTATGACGCCCACATTAGTGTTTGATATTGAGACCATCCCCGATACGGATGGTCTTAAAATTTTATACGACCTGCCTACGGAAACTAGTGCAACTGATGTCGCTAATATTGCATTTCATCAACGTCGGCAAAAAAATGGTACGGATTTACTGCCTTTGTATCAACATAAAGTGGTGGCTATTTCATGTGCTTTGCGTGAAGGTAATAACTTCAAGGTATGGACTTTAGGTGACGCCAATTCATCTGAAGCTGAAATTATCCGTCATTTTTATGACGGTATAGAAAAATATACACCTAACCTTGTATCTTGGAATGGTGGTGGTTTTGATTTACCTGTGTTGCATTATCGAGGGTTAATTCATGGCGTACAAGCGCAACGCTATTGGGATATGGGCGAGGATGATCGTGAGTTTAAGTGGAATAACTATATTAGCCGTTACCACACACGTCATTTAGATTTAATGGAATTAATGGCTAAGTATAACGCACGTGCTAATGCGCCATTGGATGATATTGCTAAATTATGTGGCTTCCCCGGTAAGCTGGGCATGGATGGCAGCAAGGTTTGGCAGGCATATGCAGCGGGTAAAATTGAACAGATCCGTGATTATTGCGAGACGGATGTTGCGAATACCTACTTGGTATTTTTGCGCTTTCAATTGATGCGTGGCGTGTTTGACGCACAGTCATATGCACGTGAGATAGTGTTAGTGCGAGAAACTTTAGAAGGTTATAGCGGGCAGCACTGGCCTGAGTTTTTAGTAGCTTGGGCTTAAGTATTGCTACGCAAAAATTACGGAATTTTGAGTAATTTTAAATGTTTTACTAGTCACGCCTACTATCTAATAAGCACATGCCCGTATGCGCCTACTTAATTACCGCTTCACTTAACTTTTAAGCTTTGACAGAGTAGCTCTTGCTATTAAAGTGGCATTTTTTCGCAAATTTGTTAGGTATTTAATTTTGCTATTTTCAACAAGTGGCTAGTAATAGTCCACCACCAATTCTAAATAGACCATAGTGATTTCATCATTTTTCATAATGAAATTAATTATTGAAAACTGAGCTTTAAAACTCTGAGTTATCATCTTCCATTTGCACCAACTCTGCGCAATTGTCATAGTTTGGTGCATATAGTATGCATTTTTGAAATCATAAAAATCTGTTTAAATAATTGATTATTTTGATTTATTTATAATGGCATGTTAGTTGCTTAGTATTACTTAAACAATATTTAGTAATACTAATTTCAATGCTAACTGATAGGAGAGTAATAATGTCGTCTACAATTAATTCTAGTATTAAATCTAAAGATTTTGGTTCTAAGCAGTGCAACAAGCTTAAAAAATTGATTATTGGTTTATCTATCCCCCTAGCTATGATGTTCGCAAATACTGGCCATGCAGGTGAGCCGCTTAAAATTGGTTATAGTGATTGGCCTGGCTATGTAGCTTGGCAAGTGGCTATTGATAAAGGCTGGTTTAAAGAGGCAGGGGTAGATGTTAAGTTTGATTGGTTTGATTATTCTGCTTCACTTGATGCTTTAACTGCAGGTAAGTTGGACGGTGTGACAGTCACCAATGGTGATGCATTGGTCACAGGCTCTGGTGGGGCAAAAAATGTGATGATTTTACTTTTAGATTACTCTAATGGTAATGACATGATAGTAGGTAAGCCGGGTATTAAAAGTTTGAAAGACCTTAAAGGTAAAAAAATTGGTTTGGAAACGGGTTTTGTAGAGCACCTTTTGTTACTTAAAGGCTTAGAAAAAGCTGGCATGAAAGAGTCCGATGTGACGATTGTCAACACCAAGACTAATGAAACACCACAAGCATTGGCCTCTGCAGACATCTCAGCTATTGGTGCTTGGCAGCCCAATTCTGGTCAGGCGATGAAACTTGTACCAGGTTCCAAGCCAATTTACACATCTGCAGATGAGCCAGGCCTTATTTATGATGTTTTAAGCGTTAGCCCATCAAGCTTGGCTGCGCACCGTGCAGAATGGCAAAAAGTGACAAAAGTTTGGGGTAAAGTTGTTGCGTATATCAATGACCCAAAAACTCAGCCTGACGCTGTCAAGATTATGTCTGCCCGTGTAGGTTTAACCCCAGAAGCTTATTTGCCTTTACTTAAAGGTACTAAATTAATAAGCCTCGAAGAAGGTAAAAAAACCTTTGTAAAAGCAGATGGCTTTAAGTCACTTTATGGTTCTTCAAAAGTTGCTGATAGTTTTAACGTTAAATATGCCGTTTACAAAAAACCGATGGATTTAAGCAAAGCCATTGATCCAACAGTAGCTGGTAAGTAGGTTTCTATTTAAGCTTAAATCAAAGAAGTGTGGAATGAACCGTTTAAACTTGAGCTATGTTGTTACAACTTTTCAAGTAAATGCTCATTCCCACTATCCAGTTTGTTGGTATTGTTAGTCTATTAAGAAACCAAATAGATTGATAATTTATGTTGGCTAACTCATTTAATTTAAATAAGTACTTTCAGCAGTCAGATAATCCTTCAGCGCACTATGTCGTCTTTGGCTTGACGTTTATTGGCTATATAGTTGGTATTGCTCTCTTGTTTGCTAGCAATTGGGGGCTCAATTTTTTTGGTGTGGTAATACTTGCAGAAGTGCTGATTATTAGCGCATATCTGCTACATGAGTTTTCGCATTGTAGTATATTCAAAACAGCTAGGCTTAATCGTCGCTGGGGAATTGTAATGACTTGGATCAATGGTAGTTGTTACAACACCTTTGAAGAGATTCGCGATAAACACATGCATCATCATGTAGATAAGGCCGATGTGATAAGCTTTGATATCAAGTGTTTCATTAGGAGTTTACCGCGACCATTGAGCATGCTAGTGATGGCACTAGAATGGGCTTACATTCCAGTAGCCGAAATTATCATGCATGCTACGGTGATTGTACTACCTTTTACCGTTCCTGCTTGGCAACACAAACAAGCACGCGTGGCTTTGATTACCTTAATGCGTGGCGCGCTATTTATTTTAATGGCGTGGCTTTCAATTAAAGCTTTA
>JAYVTW010000140.1:0-3597 GCA_043788445.1 Methylophilaceae bacterium | reverse complement strand
AACCCTGATACGGGCGAAACACGCTCTATGCGAAGTAAAGAAGAGGCCAACGATTATCGCTATTTCCCCGACCCTGATTTACTGCCACTAGAAGTCACCGAAGCAGATAAAGCCAAAGTACGCGTTGAGATGCCAGAATTGCCAGAAGCAATGAAAGCCCGATTTGAAAGTGAGTATGCACTATCAACTTATGATGCTGCTGCGTTGACATCTAGTCTTGAATTAGCTGATTTTTTTGTTAAAATAGTTCAAGCAGGTAGCGATGCGAAACAAGCTGCCAACTGGGTGATGGGGAGTATTTCAGCTAAATTAAATGCAGAAGATAAACCGATTTCAGCATCACCCATTACACCTTTGCAGCTTGCCCAATTGCTTAAACGTATTGCAGACGGCACGATTTCTAACAACGCGGCTAAACAGGTTTTTGAGACAATGTGGCTATGTGAGGGTGATGTAGATGCAATCATTGCAGCTAAAGGCCTTAAACAAGAGTCTGACTCTGGTAGTGTTGAAGCCATTATTGATGCCGTGTTAGCGGCTAATGTCGCTATGGTCGAAGAATTTAAAGCGGGTAAAGAAAAAGCATTTAATGCTTTAGTGGGCCAAGCCATGAAAGCTTCTAAGGGTAAAGCCAACCCTGTGCAAGTGAATGAAATTTTGAAAAAAAAGCTGCAGACTTAAAGCCATTAAGGCTACGGAATGTTGCAAAGAAATCAGCCTATTATTTATTTGTTGTTATTTAACCTTAGTAATTACTGCTGATGTTGGGTTAGCTTGTAAATTATCTGGTGCTACTGTTTTGTTTACTGTGATTGTATCGCTAGTTTTTAAAACGATAAACCTGGCTTTTTCTGTAGCATAGCGTTGTTTAGTTTTGTCCATGCTCGCTTTTCGCTCTGCAATTTGAACGTCAATGTTGACTAAGCCAGTTTTATAACTATTCAGTTCAGCTATCAAATTAGCAGGAAACGGTTTTTTCTGTTGAATGAAATTCGCACTGTTTTTTTAATTACAGCACCACTATGCTCAATAACTTGACGTTGTTGCATCAGGTTTTGCATAGTAGCCAGATCTAACTGCAAATTGCGGTCACGCGCCAAATCAATTTCTTCTACCGTGGTATACGAGGCAAGTAAGGCTTTATCTTTTTTGTCTTGTTCCTGTTTTTCTTGGTTAATTTGTTCGACATTACTATCAACGGGCTTGTTCTGCTTCAATATAATGCCGCGCTGACTAATTTCACTGTTGCTATGGCCAGCATATTGCGATGGTAACTGGTCTCCGTAATGCGTAATACCCTTTTCATCTATCCATTTTATAATTTTAGCTTGGGCAACATTCCAAAACAACATGACAAAAAGTATTAATAGAAGTTGACAAAATTTGTACAAAAGTGACATATATTCCTTAAATTTAAGCTAATACTCCGTATTGCTTGCGGTAACTTTTTATATTTAGCAAATGTTGTGCCATATTAGACTGATTTTCTAAGTAGCTGATTAAGCTGGTTAAGTTAGCAATTGCACAAACAGGTAAATGATTCACCTGTTCAACTTCTTGTACTGCAGATAGCTCGCCTGAGCCTTTTTCTTGTCTATCTATTGCAATTGCCACACCACAAGCAGTAGCACCATGCGCTTGAATCAGCTCTACTGATTCTCGCACGGAGGTACCAGCAGAAATAACATCATCAATAATCAGCACGCGACCTTGTAACGGTGAGCCAACAACAGTGCCACCTTCACCGTGGTCTTTGGCTTCTTTACGGTTGTAAGTATAGGGAATATTACGTCCCTGCGCGGCAAACGCAATCGCGATACTAGCGGCAAGGGTAATGCCTTTGTAGGCTGGGCCAAATAGCATATCAAATTCAATGTCTGATTTTACAATGGCAGTAGCATAAAATTCGCCTAGTTTCATTAGGCTCATACCATCGTTAAATAAACCTGCATTAAAAAAGTAAGGGCTTAAACGGCCTGCCTTGGTTTTAAATTCACCAAATCGCAACACATTTTTATTTATCGCAAATTTGATAAATTCTTCTGTAGAATTTTGCTCAGTGTTCGTTATCATAATTAAGCTTAAAAATAAATTAGAAAGAGGTTAATTTTGAAGATTATATCGCTAAACCTTAATGGCATCAGGTCTGCTGCAAATAAAGGTTTTTATTCGTGGTTGCAAAAACAAAATGCAGATGTCGTTTGCATGCAAGAAGTGAAAGCGCAAGCGGCTGATTTGACTGATGAGATGCATAGTCCAGCAGGTTATTTCGGACATTTTCATTATGCAGAAAAGAAAGGCTACAGCGGTGTTGGTATTTACTCTACAGTTGAACCAGACTTAGTTATTGAAGGTTTGGGTATGCCAGATATTGATGCAGAAGGGCGCTATTTAGAATGTCAATTTGGCAATTTAAGTGTGGTGTCTTTGTACTTACCTAGCGGTTCTAGTGGGGAAGAGCGACAAAACTTTAAGTTTGATGTGATGGTGCGATTTATGCCACATTTAAAAGCTCTGATGGCTAGTGGCCGCGATGTAGTGATTTGTGGTGATTGGAATATTGCTCACAAAGAAGCAGATTTAAAAAATTATAAAGGTAATAAGAACAACTCTGGTTTTTTGCCAGCAGAACGTGCATGGTTAACTGAATTGTTCGATCAAATAGGTTGGGTTGATGTTTATCGTGTTTTGCATCCCAATGCTACCGATGATAGTTACACATGGTGGAGTAACCGTGGGCAAGCTTGGTCAAAAAATGTAGGTTGGCGTATTGATTATCAAATTGCCACGCCGACTTTTGCTGCAAAGGCTACTTTTGCAAATGTTTATAAAGATGAACGATTTAGTGATCATGCGCCGTTGACTATGGATTACACTAATTAAAATACTTTTAATCATGATGTGTAAGGATTTAATTCAAGCATCGACTAACCTAAGTGTGGCTTGATGAATCTACTATATTTGGCTGCACGTATAAATTAATTCTACCTTTCCTTTATAGAGGCGGTAGATTCTTAAAACGAATATAAAAGGAAATACTATGTCTATTCAAACCTCATCAAAAGTACGTAATGGTGCAATGATTGCAATTGGTGCAGCCGCACTTATCTTGGCAGGTTGCGCTAGTAATGGTGCTAAAATGGCCTCTAGTGGCGAAATGGTGTAATGTTTGGGCGTTAATTCTTGCAAGGGAACTGGCGCTTGTAAAACTGCTGAGAACGCATGTAAAGGTCAAAATGCTTGTAAAGGTCATGGCTTCTTAGTCCTAACTTCAGAAGACTGTTCTTCTAAACACGGCACCATTATTTAGGTGCTATTCTTGATTAACTTAGCTAAAAAAGGCGTGCGACTATTTTATATATGTGCACGCTTTTTTTTAAGCTAAAATTCATGATTTCTCACCGACCAAACGATACAAAATATGCTAATTTAGGCTTTGGTCTAGGTTTACGTACAGACCATTACAACCCTATTCTAGACAGTAAACCCGATATAGACTGGTTCGAAATCCTCTCCGAAAATTATATGGTGCCTGGTGGTAAGCCTTTGTATTTTCTGGATCGCATTCGTGCAGATTACCCAGTGGTGATGCATGGT
>JAYVTW010000139.1:0-6963 GCA_043788445.1 Methylophilaceae bacterium | reverse complement strand
GAGGGGGTTTTAGTAATAAAACAAACTCAAATCGTAAAGGCAAATTAGGAGAGTAAACATGTTTGAGATTATGGAAAAAGATTCACAAGAAGCCGTCATTAAAGTAATTGGTGTTGGTGGTTGCGGCGGCAATGCAGTTGAGCACATGATTGCAAAAAATGTGAGTGGTGTAGAGTTTATTTGTGCAAACACAGATATGCAAGCTTTGAAGAAAAGCAGTGCTAAAACAGTATTGCAAATTGGTACCGATATCACTAAAGGACTAGGGGCAGGCGCTAGACCTGAAATTGGTCGCAAAGCTGCAATAGAAGATAGAGATCGTATTGCGGAAATTATCGAAGGTGCCGATATGTTATTTATTACTGCTGGAATGGGTGGCGGAACAGGTACTGGCGCAGCCCCTATAATTGCCGAAGTGGCAAAAGAAATGGGTATTTTAACGGTTGCTGTTGTCACTAAACCATTTTCATTTGAAGGCAAACGCACCAAAGTTGCAACTGACGGTTTAGAAGAGTTGTCACAGCATGTAGATTCTTTGATTATTATTCCTAATGAAAAATTGATGCAAGTATTGGGCGAAGATGTGCCGTTTTTAGAAGCATTCCGCGCGGCCAATGATGTTTTACACAACGCAGTTTCTGGCATTGCTGAAGTGATTAATATCCCAGGTATGGTCAACGTCGACTTTGCAGATGTACGCACGGTAATGAGTGAAATGGGCATGGCGATGATGGGTTCTGCAACGGCGTCTGGTATTGATCGTGCACGTATTGCAGCAGAGCAAGCTGTAGCTAGCCCATTATTGGAAGATGTCAACTTAGCTAATGCACGTGGCGTTTTAGTGAATATTACATCAAGCACCTCTTTCAAAATGAAAGAGTACTATGATGTGATGAATACTATTAAAGCATTTACTGCAGAAGATGCAACGGTAATAGTGGGCAATGTGTTTGATGAAAGCATGGGCGATGAGTTGCGAGTCACCATGGTGGCTACTGGTCTTAACAGCGCTGTGCGTCGTCAACAAAAGCCAGTATTACAAGTGATGACAACGGTACGAGATGGCACAACTAATATGCCGATGTATGTGGGCGCTGGTATTGTGGCAGAAGAAGAGCCAGCGGTGTTTAGTTCTGGTGGTCGCCGTGCACAAGTTGAGGCGATGAAAATGTCGGGTGTAGAAGAGTATGACATCCCAGCATTTTTACGTAAACAGGCGGACTAGCTATATTTTTGTAAACTTACGTGTGGTGGTTGATGTGCTATTATTCAAGCATATGTATGCTGTTAACTTATCAAGCATGCATTGAATTTCAGTATTATCGACCTATATACAGTGTATATAGTTGTAAAAGTAATAGTTTTGAATAAGACTATTATCAAAGGAAAAGCATAGGTGCTCAAACAAAGAACACTAAAAAAAGAGATCAGTACCACCGGTGTCGGATTGCATAACGGCGAAAAAGTCACCATGACTTTACGCCCAGCTGCGGCTGATGCTGGCATATTGTTTCGACGAATTGATTTGCCCAAGTCGCCCGAAATAAAGGTAAAAGCTAGCGCTGTGCGTGATACTCGCATGTGCTCTGCCCTAGAGTGCAATGGTGCGCGTGTTGCCACAGTGGAGCACCTCATGTCTGCTTTGGCAGGTCTTGGTGTGGATAATGTTATTATCGACCTCAACGCTTCAGAAGTACCGATTATGGATGGCAGTTCTGTGCCATTTATCTACTTATTACAGTCTGCGGGTATTGTGGAACTGCCTGTAGCAAAACAATTTATTCGCATTAAAAAAATGATACAAGTAGTTCACGAAGATAAATGGGTTCGTTTTGAGCCGTATCATGGCTTTAAAATTGATTTCACAATTGATTTTCCACACCCAGTTTTTGAACATACTGGTAAAAACGTTAAAATTGATTTTGCTGACAATACCTATATCAAAGAAATAAGTCGTGCACGCACCTTTGGTTTTATGCACGAAGTGGAGTATCTTCGCGCCAATGGGCTCGCACGAGGCGGGAGCTTAGATAACGCGATTGTACTTGATGAATACCGTATTTTGAATAAGGGTGGCTTACGCTATGAAGATGAGTTTGCTAAACACAAAGTATTAGATGCGATTGGCGATTTGTATATGCTCGGCCATCCTTTATTAGGAGCATTTACTGCTTACAAATCAGGCCATGCATTAAATAACAAATTGATTTGTGCTTTGTTAGAAGATACTGAAGCTTGGGAATTTGCAAGTTTTGAGCATGCACAGGAAGCGCCAAGTGGCTTTTCTGGACAAGTAGGACAATTCTCACCCAGGCTGATACCTTTTCTCACCTAAAACCTCTTTTTTAAAAACAACTAGAGCTTAATATGCCAGTTATACGTATAACTATTATATTGGTGTTTATTGCAGTACTAGTGTTGTTGGCGGGCTATTTCATAACCCGCAATCCGCGTTATCTGCAGATCATCAAGCAAGTGTTAAAGTATTCAGGTTTGCTGGTACTCATGGCGTTATTACTGTACTTAATCGAGCGTATCATTCGCTTTTAGCGATAACAACATGTGCAATTTTTAGAAACAACTCCTTCAGGCTTGTCGATGCAATCAAAAGCGTTATTAGTGAAATTTTTATTATTAATTTGCGTGTTATGGCAGTCATCAAATGCACTCGCCCTTAGTTTTAATGCCGACGAGGGAGATGAAGTCTTTGTCGCCGCGCGACGCGCTTATGATAAAAAAGATGTCATTGCACTGGCAGATAATTTGAAGCAATTGCAAGAGGAGCATTATGCGCTTGCGCCTTATGCTGATTACTGGCTGATGCTATTACAGCTCGATCAAGCAGATAATGTGACTGTTGCCGCTTTTATGGAGAAATATAACGATTATTTGTTTATCGATCGCTTGCGTGGTGAATGGCTAAAAGTATTGGCTAAGCGCCAAAATTGGACGGCTTTCTTTGCCGAGTTGCCAAACTTTAAGCGTGATGATGCAGCAGTGAATTGCTATGCCGCAGATGGTCGCTGGCAATCGAGCGACAATTTAACTAAAGACATTGCAACTCTGGAGCATGCCATGAATTTATGGTTGGTGCCTACGGAACAGCCTTCTAATTGCAATCAGTTGTTCGACCATATGCAACAGGCGGGTGTACTAACGGATGCCGCTATTTGGGCAAGGTTTAGATTGGCATTGCAATCGGGTAAAAACAATTTAGCTAAAGGTATTATTGGCCGTATACCAACGGTTGGCAATGCTGTTAATTACAAGCTGTTTGACCGCGTTTATGAAAACCCATCTTTAGTATCAAACAAAAAAATAGTTCCATTAAATACTCGTTTTGGACGTGAGCTTGGCCTATATGCATTAGAACGACTAGCCCGAAGCAATTCAGCACAGGCATTATTAGCTTATAAAAAAATTGAAGATGAATTATCCATCGTAGACCGTAACTATTTTTATGGTAGATTAGCTTTACAGTCAGCGCGCAAATTGGAGCCAGAGGCCTTGGTCTGGTTCAAAAAGGCTGTTGTTAACACTGATGATTTAATATTGGATAAAGAACAGCTGGCTTGGTATGTTCGGATCGCTTTGCGTCAACATGATTGGAAAAGTGTACTTACCGCTGTGAGCTTAATGCAGCCTGATCAACAAACTGAAGCAGCTTGGCGCTACTGGAAAGCGCGTGCATTAAAAGAAAATCGCCAGGCAGTTGAGGCTAATAAGTTGTTTGCTGAGCTCTCTACTGAGCGTCATTATTATGGCTGGCTAGCGCAAGATGAGTTGGGTGAATTAATCAGTAATCCCCCAAGCTTTTACAAAGCTAGTGATAAAGAGATAGAAACAATCGCTAGCATGCCTGCTTTTGTTCGCAGCGAGGTATTTCAACGTTTGGAAATGCGGTGGGATGCTAAAGCTGAGTGGGTATGGGGCACTAGAAATTTTGACGACAAGCAAAAGTTAGCTGCAGCTGAGTATGCAAACCGTAAAAAATGGCATGATTTAGCTATTATTACAGCTGATAATACCAAGTTTTTGCATGATTATGAGTTACGCTATCCAACACCTTATCGAGAGTTGATGAAGGCGTCAGCACGTAATCAAGGTATCGATGAAGCTTGGGTGTACGGTATTACACGTCAAGAAAGTCGTTTTATGTCCTACGCTAAATCTGGTGTGGGTGCTTCTGGTTTGATGCAGTTAATGCCGGCTACCGCTAAATGGATAGCTAAACGTGCCGGTTGGGATAATTTCAACAACAGCATGATTCATGATTTAAATACTAATATTCAGCTCGGGACTTATTATCTTCGCTATACTTTAGATTTAATGGGTGGTAAAGCACTTATGGCAACGGCTGCATACAATGCTGGCCCTAATCGTGCAAAAAAATGGCTGGCAATTCAGCCGCTTGAAGGTGCGATCTATGCGGAAACTATTCCATTCTCTGAAACACGTACTTATGTGCAAAAAGTCATGGCTAACGCCAATTTGTATGCATACCGCTTGGGCATAAAAACCATGAGTTTAAAACAGCGTTTGGGCTACGTGCCCGCTATTGATGGAAGTGATCTAAACAATAGCAATGTTAACATTGGCGGAAGTGAGGTTGCCAATATATTAGATATGCCAGCAGATAAAGCAACAGAAATCCTCATAGAAAAGCTACCAGATAGTACTGTCCTGCCTGCTAATTAATTATCTAATCAATATATTGACTAACCAAAATAAGAAAATGAGTAAGTGATGCAAATGAATAAATTACAGGCAAAAAAAGTATGCGTGTTAGGTGGTTCTGGCTTTGTAGGCAGTGCTTTGGTTAGCAAGCTCGATGCTGCGGGCTGTCAAGTAAAAGTGTTGACTCGCAGACGAGAGTTATCTAAGCATTTAATATTACTACCAAATGTTGATGTGGTTGAATGTAATATCATGCAAGATAGTGCTTTAGCTAGCGCAATCAAAGGCAGTGATATTGTCATTAATCTGGTGGGTATTTTGCATGAGAATAGGAAGTTTGGTTTTGAGCGTGTTCATCATCAGCTACCGCGCCGAGTGGTTCAATTATGTGATGAACTAAACATTTTACGTTTAGTACATATGAGCGCGTTGCAAGCGGGTACTTGGGCACCGAGTGCTTATTTGCGCTCCAAAGCAGCTGGCGAAGCCGCTATTTTAGAGTATGCTGAAAAGCTTGATATCACCATATTTCGTCCATCCGTTATCTTTGGTCGTGGTGATAAGTTTCTGAATTTATTTGCTAGTTTGATCAAGTTAATGCCAGTTATTTTTCTCGCCAAACCTAATGCGAAGTTTCAGCCGATTTGGGTAGAAGATGTGGCGAAGGCTTTTGTTAGTTGCTTACAAAATACCGCCACATACGGTAAAATTTATGAATTGGGTGGTCCTAGAGTCTATACGCTAAGACAGTTAGTACAAAAAATAGCAGATATCTTAGGCAAAAAACGTATTATTATTGGCTTAAATAATACATTATCGATGTTTCAAGGTTTTATGCTGGGCTTAATGCCGATCAAATTGATGACACGCGATAATATTAAATCAATGCAAGTTGATAATGTCTGCAAAAATGGTTTTCCAGAGGTTTTTGGTTTTTCTCCTATGGCATTAGAGACTTTGGTTCCAGACAATCTAACTAATATGTCACCTCGCTCAGTTTATAAGCGATTTCGTGGTGTTGCTGGCAGGTAACTTGCTATGCCTATGGAAATTTATAGCGTAGGTGGCGCTGTCCGTGATGAGTTGTTAGGCTTGCCAGTAAAAGACCATGACTATGTTGTGGTTGGAAGTAGCCCTAATGAAATGTTATCGCTTGGATACACGCCAGTAGGAAAGGATTTTCCAGTATTTTTACATCCAAAAACGCATGAAGAATACGCACTAGCGCGCACTGAGCGAAAAACTGCAAGTGGTTACAAGGGTTTTGAAGTGCATGCAGCACCTGATGTGACTTTAGAGCAAGATTTAGCTCGTCGAGACTTGACTATTAATGCGATTGCTAAAGATGCACAGGGTGAACTGATTGACCCTTATCACGGTATTAATGATTTAAAAGCGGGCGTTCTTCGTCATGTGAGTGCCGCTTTTAGTGAAGACCCAGTACGTATACTACGCATCGCGCGCTTTGCTGCAAGATTCACTAAATTCAATGTGGCCAAGGAAACTAACACATTAATGTGTGATATGGTAAATAATGGTGAGGTTGATGCTTTAGTGGCAGAGCGAGTTTGGCAAGAATTATCTAAAGGATTGATGGAATTTCAACCGAGCCGCATGTTCACAGTGCTGCGAGAGTGTCATGCACTAAAAAAAATCTTGCCTGAATTGGATAGATTATGGGGTGTGCCGCAGCCAGCGCTACATCACCCAGAAATTGATACAGGCATACATGTGATGATGGTCGTTGATTATGCTGCTAGTCAAAAATTCTCACTGCCAGTGCGCTATGCCGCGCTTATGCATGACCTTGGTAAAGGCACTACACCAGCTGATATTGTGCCGCGCCATATAGGGCATGAAGAACGCAGCGTTAATTTGCTTAAGGAGGTAAGTAAACGTCTACGAGTGCCAAATGATTGCAAAGAATTAGCGCATATTGTGGCTAAATTTCATGGCAAATTGCATCAAGCTAGTAAGATGCGTCCTGATACTTTACTTAACTTTTTAATAGAGATGGATGCTATTCGTCAGCCAATTCGATTTAAGGATTATCTCAAAGCATGTGAGTCTGATAGCCGTGGCAGAGCTGGCTTAGAAAACTGCCCAATCCCAGAGGCAGATTTAATGCTGAAAGTATTAGAGGCTGCCATGAGTATTGATGCTGGCACGATCGCTAAACGGTTTGATGAACCAGAAAAAATCAAACAAGCCATATTTTTAGCCCGGCTTGAAGCAATAAAAAAACAATTGAATTAACTTAGGGTGATGACGGTAAGTGTTTTGATC
>JAYVTW010000138.1:0-5463 GCA_043788445.1 Methylophilaceae bacterium | reverse complement strand
TTACCTGATTACTATGGTGAAGCCGCTTATCCGCTTAATTATCCGAATGAGCTTGACCAACACCTGAGCAAAAGCGGTTCTGGTATTTGGTTACATGGAACACCAGCGGATACTTATAGCCGCCCTCCACGTGCCAGCGATGGCTGCGTAGTGCTCAGTAAACCAGACTTAAAGGCACTGGAACCTGTATTAAAAGCAGGCAATACGCCGGTCATTATTGTCAATAGCTTGACTTTAAGCGAGGAGAACAAAGATTATGAACAGCAAAAAATAGCATTAACAAACGCCATGGATGCATGGCGCAAAGATTGGTCTGCACAAGATACCAACCAATATCTAAGCCATTACTCAAAAGAATTTTTTAGCCCAGAAGGCAATTACAAGACTTGGGCAGATCATAAAACACGTGTTCAAGCGTCTAAACCACAGGTCAATGTCGTCATCTCCAATATTAGTATGTTTAGCTACCCAGTTAGCATGACTAGCTTACCTAAAGCCCTACAAAAGGTTGTTGTGGTTGATTTTGATCAGGACTTTAGAAGTAACAACATACAAATTAAAACACGTAAGCGCCAATACTGGGGCTTTGAGAACAATACCTGGAAAATTATCTACGAAGGAAAAGTATGAGTTTAGTGCTAAATTTAATAAAACGATTGAGTAGACAAATAATTGCCGGCACGTTGCTATTTGGCTTCGTAGTAGCCTCTAGCTTTGCTGCAAATAAACTAGCTAGTAATCCCCAAGTGGAAATACAAACCAGCCAAGGTAATTTTGTTATTGAATTGTACCCAGAAAAAGCGCCCAAAACGGTTGCTAATTTTTTACAATATGTTAATTCTGACTTTTACAAAGGTACTATTTTTCATCGTGTAATCAATAATTTTATGATACAAGGTGGTGGGTTTCTGCGTGATTTGACAGAAAAACCTACCAATGCGCCTATTACTAATGAAGCTAATAATGGCTTATTAAACGAACTGGGTACTATTGCAATGGCACGTACCAATGAACCAGACTCTGCGACATCACAATTCTTTATTAACTTAACAAATAACCAATTTCTTAATTACAGCAACCCAACACCAGAGCTAATGGGGTATTGCGTATTTGGCAAAGTGATTAGTGGTTTAGATGTCATACAAAAAATTGGCTTAATCCCAACTACTAGCGTAGCTGGCTATTCGAATGTGCCCATTAAGGCAGTTATAATTAAGAGCGTAAAAGTAAAAAATGCCAAAACAGCCGAATAACTACATATACACATTTTATTGAGACTTTATTTTAAGGAAATATTTTGGTTAAACTATCTACTAACTATGGTGATATCACACTTGAACTAGATGCAGAAAAAGCACCTATTACAGTTGCAAATTTCTTGCAATATGTTGAAAGCGGCTTTTACGATAACGTTATTTTTCATCGTGTGATTGATGGTTTTATGATTCAGGGCGGCGGATTTGACGGCTTAATGAAACAAAAGTCAACAAAAGCTGAAATCAAAAATGAAGCTAACAATGGCCTAGCTAACAACAAATATACAATTGCCATGGCGCGAACTTCAATACCAGACTCTGCTAGCAGTCAGTTTTTTATCAATGTAGGCGATAATAGCTTTTTAAACCACACCGCACCTACTTCTAGCGGCTGGGGTTACTGTGTTTTTGGTAAAGTCGTTGCTGGTACTGAAGTAGTAGACAAAATCACAAAGGTTAAAACAGGTAATAAAGCTGGTCATCAAGATGTACCTCTAGAGCCTGTGATTATTCTAAAAGCGACTGTTATTTAACCACACTTTTGATGCAAACAAGCTTAAATCTCTACTTTTAAAGCCCAATTCATTAAGTACTCAAGAATTATTTAATGGACTCAAGCGATTTTAGTTTATTCATATCAGATTTACACCTATGTGAAACTCGCCCTGAGATTACACTTCAGTTTATTGAGTTTTTACAAACCACCGCCAGACAAACCGAAAGCTTGTACATACTAGGTGATTTGTTTGAATATTGGGCGGGTGATGATGATATGGATAATTCACATCATTTGGCTGTAGTCAAAGCACTCAATGTTTTGAGTGGGTCTGATACCCGCCTTTTCTTCCTGCATGGCAATCGAGATTTTTTAATTGCCCACGCATTCGCGAAAGCTACTGGCGCCACCTTACTTGCAGACCCTACTTTACTTTGCTTATATGGCAAGCGGGTTTTATTAAGTCACGGTGACCAGCTTTGTACTGGTGACATTGCTTATCAGGCGTTCCGCATACAAGTGCGTGATCCGTCATGGCAACAAGCATTTTTAAGTCAACCATTAATCACGCGTAAAGCTTATATTGAATCTTTAAGACAACGTAGTGAAGAAGAAAAATCGAGCAAATCAATGGCTATTATGGATGTTAATTCAGCAGCTGTTGAAGCGCTGCTTCGCCTATATAATTACCCTGAAATATTGATACACGGACATACACACAGACCGAATACGCATCTGCACCAGATTGAGAATCATCACTGCACACGTATAGTACTAGGCGATTGGTACGAACAAGGTAGCTACCTCAAATTAGATGCTTCAGGCTGTTTATCTCAGCCTATTTAGACAACCATTTGAACACTTCACTGATGAAAAAACTACTTGTCTGTACAAATTTACGCACCAATCCCAACCAACCTTCGTGCGCTGCTCGGGGCAGTTTGGCTATGGCTAATGCTCTAAATCAAGTCATTAAAAAACAGAACCTAGCGATTGAAGTAGAACATACAGCTTGCTTAGGATACTGTGAGATTGGAATTAATTTGCGTTTATCGCCAAATGGTGATTTTATTCATCATGCGATTAATAGCGAACAATGCAAAACTTCTATTTTATCTGCCGTGAAGAAATTTAGCACGCAAGACTAAAGTCTTATGAATAAAACAACCATTAAGTCAGACCACGTAACCTGGAATTTTACTCTCGTCAACTTGATCAATTTGCGAGGGTTCTAAAAATTTTTCAGCATAACGTAAATAGACTTTCTCTCGAACAAACAAATCAAATATATCGGGATCAATATGATAATCCAACTTCATTTTACCCAAAATATACAGTGATTCGCTGAGTGTTTTTGCTTCTTTATAGGGCCTATCACGCGAAGTAAGCGCCTCAAAAATATCTGCTATCCCCATCATACGTGCTGGGATAGACATTTGCTCGCGAGTCAGGCCTTTTGGGTAACCCTTACCATCCATACGCTCATGATGGCCACCAGCATATTCTGGCACCCGCCTTAAACTTTTAGGATAGGGCAATGATTCCAACATATGTATCGTCACTACAATATGATTGTTGATGATGGTGCGTTCCTCTTGCGTCAGCGTGCCACGTATAATATTTAAGTTATATACTTCGTTTTCGTTTAAAAATTTAACGTTTTTACCATCGGCATTGATATATTCATAATTGGAAATATCTTGAACACGCTGCCGCTCTTCCAGCGTCATAAACTCACTGCCAAAATTAGATTTACGCAGAAACTCCCTATCTTCATCCAGATTCAGCGCAAAACTATGATACTCAGCCTCTAAGCTGGCAACATCAATAGGCTGATTTACTTTTAAGCTATCTAATTGCTTTTGCAGCAATGCAGTTTTTGCTTGAGCTTTCACCAACTCAAAACGCTGATCAATGAGCTCTATGCGGTCAAATATTGTAGCTAACTTTGTTGGCTTATCCATTACCCATTCTGGTGTAGCAACCTTGCCACAATCATGTAGCCAAGCGGCAATTCTTAGCTCATACTGCTCTAACTCCGTCATTTTAAAATCTTTTAGAGGACCAGTTTCCGTATGATGTATGGCTTCTGCCAACATCATAGTCAACTCTGGTACACGCTGGCAGTGGCCACCCGTGTATGGCGATTTTTCATCAATTGCATCAGCCATTAATTGAATAAAAGCTTCAAACAGGTTACGTAAGCCTTCTATTAAATTGTGATTGGTTAATGCAATTGCCGCTTGTGAGGCTAAAGACTCAACCAAGCGCTGACTAGATGCTGAAAACGGGATAATTTTCTGCGTCTGTGCATCCATGGCGTTAATAAGTTGCAATACGCCAATAATCTCATTCTCGTGGTTTTTAAGTGGAATAGCTAAAAACGATTTAGAACGATAGCCGGTACTTTGATCAAATTTACGAGTACCTGAAAAATCAAACCCCTCTGCTAAATAAGCATCTTCGATATTCACCGATTTATCTTTTAGCACAGCATGGGCAGCCACCATATTAAGATTAGGGCTGCCGTCTGCCAGATAAAGCGGCAAAGGTGGGAAAGGTATCTTGACGCCTGTAGTACCACCCATATCTATTCCGAGCGTGTCTGTATGCATGATTTCAAACTTCAAGTGTGAATCATCTGTGATGGTATAAAGTGTGCCCCCATCAGCATTAGTAATCTCTTTCGCTCCTATCAAAATTATCTCTAACAGGCGATTATTATCACGCTCGGCAGATAAAGCTACGCCAATAGAGTTAAGACGCTCTAATTGCTTAATGAGGGCTTCTTGACTCATAATTTTTTGAAGTTGTTTTCTAAATTAATTGGCATTTGAAAAGTTATAAAATAGACTAGCTAGAGATTAACCAATGTAAATATTATATTAAACAATTGGTTATATAATTTCTAAGAATTTCATCTTCACGCTAGCAAGCTCGATGATATCTTGATCGTTTAGATGATGTGCTTGCAGACCAATTGATTGTCCGTTCACTATTGGTAGCGACTTACCTTCTACATGCGTAACAAAATAGCCATGTGGTCGCCGAGTAATCACCGCGACTTGCACACCAGACTTACCTAATGTCGTTAACGCTTTATTGAGTAACAACTCACGACCAATATTAGAGCCATTAAGCACTTCTATACGTCCATTGGGGCTTGAGATTGCAGCACTAGTAGCTACACTTGGCTTAAATACTGTGGCAATTGGCGTGATAATACTTGGAGCGGTAACGCTAGCATCTGATAGGCTAGCACTAGACGTTGCCACCATTGGGGCAACTTGATCATTCGCTGTAGCGTGAAAAATCATTGTTTTTTCAAAGCTCTCTTCGTCACTTTCCGGCACGATTTTATTCGCCAATGCCTCATTAATGTATTTAACATGGTACTTACCAAATTCAATGACATCGTTATGATGCAATAAATGCTTTTTAATAGATTTACCATTGACCATGGTACCGTTAGTACTACCCATGTCCTCTAAGAAAGAGTCCTTGCCGATGGTGAGTATCGTTGCATGTACACCACTCATCGCCAAATTATCAAGATGGAGGTCGTTGGTTGGCCGGCGACCAATAGCAATACGTTCCTTATCCAGCGGATATTCCCGTAAAAAACCACCTTCTAGCGAAACAACTAACTTTGCCATAATTTGTCCTGTTATAGCTTGCTATTTTATTATTTTAGCCAACCCAAAAAACGCT
>JAYVTW010000137.1:0-12291 GCA_043788445.1 Methylophilaceae bacterium | reverse complement strand
TAATAGTGAAAAAGCTAATGCAATACTACGTAATTTAGTTTGATTTGGTTGATTGGGCATCCTCATTTTCACACCTCAATACGTCTATTAAAAAAACATATTATAAATGATAATGATTTGCATTAACAATATAATTGAGTATTTGTCATCAATTCTTCATCAAAACATGTAATTCTAGAAAGCGAGATAGTAAAACACTATTTTATAAACCTTAGCAAAGTGGAGGTTATGATGAGTAATAGAATAATCAGTAGAGCATTACCCAAAAGAATGAGCGTTTGTCTAGCACATTTTAAAAAACTAGATAACGCACTCTGCGTCAGTGTTAACCGCACAAGTCAATATAAATTAGTACGCTTGTGGTTTAGGCTGATCAGTCGCTTAGGCGACGGAATTTTCTGGTATGCCATCATGGCTGGAGTTTTATTTACACAAGGTCAAGCTGGCTTGCAACCCGTGATACACATGTCATTAGCAGGTTTTACAGGTACTTTGTTGTATAAATGGGTCAAAATTAAAACGTTGCGTCCACGTCCATATCAAGTACGACAGGATATTTGGTTGATTGGTAAGCCATTAGATCATTTTAGTTTTCCATCTGGTCATACCTTACATGCTGTTATATTTTCAAGTGTGGCTTTGGTTTATTTTCCGAGTCTGACTTGGTTACTCATTCCTTTTACTGTATTAGTTGGTATGTCACGCGTTATATTGGGTTTGCATTACCCGAGTGATGTTGTGGCAGGCGCATTATTAGGTGCTTTAATCACAATCCTATCGATGATGATAGTGTTTTAATCTGGATATTTAAATACTTAAAGCAATTAGTAGTAGTGAATAGGTACTGCAAGATCCTCAGTTAAATCCTTTAAGCAACTCGTTCTCCAATTTCCCAGCTCATCCAAACTAAGATGCCTTAATTCAGGCTCCCAAGAAGGGTGGTGGCCTTGCAAAGCTTTATTGAAATCAACCAATGCCACTTTCGTTTTTGTAATGTAATAGCCAAATGTTTTGTTCACATTACTATCAGTGACGCGAATTATTTGGTTAATGATTTGTGGTAGTTTAATGAATCTTAATAAGCTATCGGCAAATGCAAGCTGTCTGAGTATCGTCCTCGTCTGTGGTTCTGGGCAGGCAAAGCAATTAGCAACTAAGGGACTAATGATATTGAGATGACGATTTAAAAGTTGCCCTGGTGTATGCGTAATGTGTATTGCAATATGCCCATCCAATGCCCATTCTGATGCAATATGCGCTACGATACTTTTATTATTCCATAGTGCTTCATGTGCCGGAACAAAATGATTATGTGCAATTACATCAACATATAAATGGCTGGCATAACCGATTGCAATGGCAATTTCTTGGTCAGTTTTTGCTAGCTCTAGCATATATTCAGCTTTTTGCCATTGATGTGTTGTATTAAATTTTTTAGAAATAACGGCTAAATCGGGCAGACAAGCACCTGCCATCACTAACTCTGGAAATTTCTTAATTGCCGACCGTAATCGTGGGTCTAGCAATGGCATAGACATAATAAGAGACTGGGCGAAATATAGGTGGGTAAATAAGCCCCAAGCATTTGCATCAACTGAATACATCAGTAGTGGACACCACCAATAAAAATTTTTGAGTATTTTTCGTATTTGCATAGCCACTAATTTGTCATTTATAAGTGAACAAATAATGACGCTTACATGATTAATTTATGACATTCATTAAATTGTCATACTTTTTTACTACTCTATGATTAACTTATGTAAAAGGTTGATTAGATGAAAATATTGTTTATCTCAGATGTTTATTTCCCACGCGTAAATGGCGTCTCTACGTCCATTCGGACGTTTGTTGCACAATTGCAAGCATTCGGTCATACGGTAGATTTAATTGCGCCATATTATGACGTCAAATCAGCAGATGAAGCTTGGGTTCAACGTATAACGGCACATAGTATTTATTTTGATCCGGAAGATAAGCTGATGAAATACAGTGCCGTGCTTAAACTTTTGCCGGAGTTGAGAGAAGTTAACTATGATTTAATTCATATCCATACGCCGTTTGTGGCGCATTATGCTGGTATTAAATTGGCAAAGTTACTAGACATACCTTGTGTAGAAACTTATCACACTTTTTTTGAAGATTATCTGCATCACTATTTACCAATTATTCCAAAAAGTTTAGCTAAAGGGTTGGCAAGGTTGATTTCTAAGAAACAATGCAACGCGTTAGGGGCTATGGTAGCTCCTTCGCAGCCTATGCTAGATGTTTTGCGCACTTACGGTATTACAACGCAAGCTGAGGTGATACCAACTGGCCTGCAAGCACAAAGCTTTGCTGAAGCTGATGGAGCAGCATTCAGAGCTAAATATGGTATTGCACAAAACCGTCCAATGTTGCTCTATGTAGGTCGCGTGGCATTTGAAAAAAATATTAATTTCTTACTTGAAATGACCAAAGTATTAATTGCTAAACAACCCAATGTTTTGTTGGTCGTGGCGGGAGAAGGTCCAGCAGAAGCCAGTTTGCATAAGCAAACTAAAGAACTTAAGTTGGATAGTAACATCCAGTTTATTGGTTATTTGGATAGAAATACCGAACTCAATAGGTGTTATCAATCGGCTGATGTATTTGTTTTCTCATCTAAAAGTGAAACGCAAGGCTTAGTTTTATTAGAGGCAATGGCACAAGCTAAGCCTGTAGTGTCGTTAGCTGAACTCGGCACTAAATCAATATTGATTGAAGGTGAGGGTGCATTGATTTCAACAGAAAACACAATTGAGTTTGCAGATAAGGTTGATTATTTATTAAGCCATGAAAATGCACGTATAGCACTCGGTGCTAAAGCAAAAGCATATGTGGCAAAACGTTGGACGGATAAAGCGCAAGCAGAGCGGTTGATAAACTTTTATAAAGAAATGGTTACTAACTAAACTTTACTCCCAATAAAAAACCAGCAATGCTGGATTTTTATTGGACAGGTCTGGTTTTTATTAGCCAAATTTCCCAGTGATGTAATCTTCAGTTTCTTTACGAGTAGGGCGGGTGAAAATGTTGTTTGTATCACCATATTCAATTAACTCGCCAAGATACATGTAAGCTGTGTAGTCTGATACGCGAGCGGCTTGTTGCATATTATGTGTAACGATTACTATTGTATAGTCTGATTTAATCTCATTAATTAACTCTTCTATACGAGACGTTGAGATAGGGTCTAATGAAGAGCAGGGTTCATCTAAGAGTAATACATTAGGCTTTACTGCTATACCACGTGCAATACATAAACGTTGTTGTTGACCACCTGATAAATTAGAACCGTTTTGATTCAACTTGTCTTTAACTTCGTTCCATAATGCAGATTTTTGTAATGCCCACTCAACACGATCATTCATTTCGTTTTTAGATAGTTTTTCATAAAGCTTTACACCGAATGCAACATTGTCATAAATCGACATAGGAAATGGTGTTGGCTTTTGAAATACCATGCCAACTTTAGCGCGTAGCATATTGATATCTTGCTCAGGCGCATGGATGTCTTTGCCATCAAGTAGAATTTTTCCTTCAATTCTTAATTTTGGATAAAGCTCGTACATCCGATTAAAAGTTCGTAATAGTGTTGATTTTCCACAACCTGATGGGCCAATAAATGCGGTGACTTTGTTTGCTTGAATTTCAATACTAATATTTTTAAGAGCATGAAATTTACCGTAATAAAAATTCATATTCTGTATCGATATTTTTGGTTGTAACATTGTTGTAGACATTTCTATATAGATCCTGAACTAGCTTTGAGATTGATTGGGGCGGAATAAAGCACGCGCTAATATATTGAGACCAAGCACAAAGAGTGTAATGAGCAGTGCACCAGCCCATGCTAAATGTTGCCAGTCTTCATAAGGGCTCATTGCAAATTGAAAAATTACAACAGATAAACTAGAAATTGGTTGGCTCATGTTTGTGCTCCAGAACTGATTGTTCAGCGCTGTAAATAAAAGTGGTGCAGTTTCACCACTAATACGAGCAACTGCAAGCAGAAGGCCTGTTAAGATACCTGTTCTTGCTGAGCGGTATACAATATTAATCACGACTTTCCAGTATGGAGCGCCAAGTGAGGCAGCAGCTTCTCTTAGTGTGGTCGGGACTAATTGCATCATATTCTCCGTGGTTCTAACAACTACTGGAATAACAATTAGTGTCATGGCGAATGAGCCTGCCCATCCTGAGAAGTGACCTACCGTGTTAACTGCAACTTCATAAACAAACAAACCAATAACGATAGAAGGTGCTGAAAGCAAAATATCGTTAATAAAGCGTGTAGTAGGTGCTAACCAACCAGTTTTACCGTATTCAGCTAAATAAGTGCCAGCTAATACGCCAATAGGTGTTCCGATAAAGGTAGCAACTATTACCATATATAAACTGCCGACAATTGCATTCAGCAAGCCTCCAGAACTTGCTGGTGGAGGCGTGTTTTTTGTGAAAACGTCTGTACCTAGATAAGTAAAACCTTTGCTAAATAAAGTCCATAAAATCCAGACCAAAAAACTTAGTGCAAAAACAACAGTAAGAACTGAGATGCTCAATATAATCGCGTTGATTATTTTACGTTTTAAGTAGAGCGAACTATTTGAGTGCATTATGAGTGTTTTCCTTCACGCATCTTTAAGCGAATCAGCAAGATTTTAGCAATAGCAAGCACCACAAAGGTAATCATGAATAAGGTTAGACCTAAAGTAATAAGTGATGAGGAGTAAACATCTCCTACTGCTTCTGTAAATTCGTTTGCTAATGCTGAAGAAATAGTACTTCCTGGCATCATGAGTGAGGCTGAAAGTTCATGTGCGTTACCAATTACAAAGGTAACTGCCATCGTTTCACCAAGGGCCCTACCAAGACCTAGCATAATGCCACCAATAATACCTGTTTTTGTATAAGGTACTACTACGTTCCATAATACTTCTGATGTGGTTGAACCCAAGCCGTAAGCTGATTCTTTTAGCATTGTGGGTACAATCTCAAACACATCACGCATCACCGATGCAGTGAATGGGATAACCATGATTGCTAATATAAAGCCAGCAGTCAGTATACCAATACCCATAGGAGGACCTTGAAATACTTGCCCAATAAGAGGTAATGTGCCTAAGTTATCATTAATCCAAGGCTGCACATGATCTGCGAATAATGGGGCAAACACAAATAAGCCCCACATACCGTAAATAATACTTGGGATGCCGGCGAGCAGCTCAATTGCAATGCCAATTGGTCTTTTAAGCCAATTTGGTGAAAGTTCGGTAATGAAAATAGCAATGCCAAAACTGACTGGGATACTGATTGCCATGGCAATTAACGCGGTAATCAATGTGCCATAAACTGGAACTAAACCACCGAAATTGATTGTAACTGGATTCCATGCGTCGCTTACGAAGAAGGCTGGGCCGAACGCTTTTAATGCAGGTAAGCTACCGATGAATAAGGTAACAATAATTCCCAAGAGTACGATAAGAACTATCGATGCAAAAAACATTGTAGTGCCACGGAAGAGCTTATCTAAGCTAGCACCACTGTATCTGTTTTGCAAGTTGGATAACGACATAGCAGTTGATTTTTCTAATTTTTTTGTTCAGTTAACAAGGAAACCGGAGGGAAATAGCACTCCCTCCAGTGTAAGTCATTTTAATTTCTGAATCAGAACACTGCAAATTGTATTACAAAAATCTAATCTTACTTAGACCAAATTGCAGCACCATCTTTGCTCTTCAAGTTACTTTTCCAGCTAGATTGAATAAGTTTGACGACACTTTCAGGCATTGGAACATAATCTAGACCTTTAGCCATTAACCCACCATTATTGTAGCCCCAGTCAAAAAACTTAAGTACTTCAGCACCATTTTCAGGTTTGACTTGTACCTTGTTCATTAAGATAAATGTTGCACCAGCGATCGGCCATGTATTTTTACCGGGCTCATTTGTTAAAATTTCATAGAACCCAGGAGCACTTTCCCATTTTGCATATTTAGCTGCAGATTGGAAACTTTCAAGATTAGGCTTAACAAATTCGCCTTCGCTATTTTGTAATGTAACTGCAGGTAGATTGTTTTCTTTAGCATATGCATATTCTACATAACCAACAGAGCCTTTGATACGTTGTGCGTAAGAAGCAACACCTTCATTACCTTTACCGCCCACACCAGTTGGCCAAGCCACTGAAGTATCAGCGCCTACTTTAGCCGCCCATTCTTTACTAACTTTACTTAAGTAATTTGCAAAAACAAATGTTGTACCTGAACCGTCTGAGCGATGCACAACTGTGATTGCTAAATCTGGCAATGCCAAGCTTGGGTTTAAGCTTTTGATTGCTGGATCATTCCATTTTGTGATTTTCTTCAAGAAAATATTTGCAAGCACTTCGCCGTTAAGACGTAAGTCACCATTTGCAACACCAGAAATATTGACTACAGGAACTACACCACCTACTACAGTAGGGAATTGAACCAAACCTGCTTTTTCTAGTGCTTCTGGTGTCAAAGGTTTGTCTGATGCACCAAAATCAACCGTTTTATTTGTTATTTGTTTAATGCCGCCGCCTGAACCAATAGACTGGTAATTTAGCTTTACACCAGTTTTAACATTGTATGATTCAGCCCATTTTGCATAAATAGGGTATGGAAAAGTAGCGCCAGCACCAGTGATATCTACAGCGAATGCGCTGGTGGTAATCGTTAAACTGGTCACTAACATAATGGTCTTTAAACTAAAATTAGATACTTGCATTAAATTCTCCTGTTTTTTGCATTGATGTCTTTCTTTCTGACTTCCGCATGTTAATGCAAAATTGTGACGATTTTATGACATTTTTAGTTTTGTAATATTTCGTTTTATACAAAAAAAAGATAGTACAAACCACATTATATTTTTGAAGGCTTCTTGTACTTTGGCATGCAAAGCAATTCTAATTAATACAACTGTTTATGCAATAAAGCGCGTGTGCCTATAAAGTTTGGCGCGCTGAGAAATCTCCTCTATAAAACAATAATATCATCAAGAACCATCGCCAGTTCGCGGATTTCACAATGGTCGAATGGTGTAATGAATATGTTGTATAAAGAAAGGAGAATGGTTTAATTGAACTTGTCGATTTCACATTCATTTTCCCCAATTTCTTCAAACAGATCAGTGTATCAGGCCGTGTCATTCATCGCGGCCAATTAAGTTTTAGAAAAAATTAAAATTAGCACTTTTTGATGGCACAGAAGCGATCCGTTTGCTCAATAAATTAATCGCCAAATTATCCCAACTTGCTTTATTTATTGTTATATTGTTAATCGTTTTGAGCAATATGCACTAATTTAAGTGACTACAATTGTTACAGTTTTATTAAGTTTGCATAGTTTAACTGCGTGCAGGAAAATGTGCGAGAAAATATTATGTGGTCGTTCATGTATAATTTATTTTTTTTGTTTAAGCAGTTACGGAAATAAGTCAGTATGGAAGCAGAACAACTTAATATCATTGGTCATCGACTAATTGATTTGCATGAGCGCCACCTTGCCTTACGGGGGTATCTTTGACTTTGAAACTAAGCAGCAACGCTTAGAAGAAGTGAATGGCCTATTAGAGGACCAAAATATTTGGAATGATGCGCCAAAAGCGCAAAAGTTAGGTAAAGAAAAACGTGAGTTAGAACTGGTAGTGAATAATTTGCTCGCTATAGAAAATAATATTGCGGATGGTCGTGAGTTATTTGAAATGGCGCGTGAAGAAAATGATGACGATACCTTGTTAAGTGTACAAGTAGACTCGAAAGTGTTAGAAGCACAATTAGCAGAAATGGAATTCCGTCGTATGTTTTCAGGTCCGATGGATGCTAATAATTGCTTTATTGAATTTCAGTCAGGCAGTGGTGGTACGGAAGCTCAGGATTGGGCGGCTATGTTGCTGCGTATGTATTTACGCTATACCGAGCGGAAAGGCTATAAGGTTGAAGTGCTAGAAGAGTCTGAGGGCGATGTTGCAGGTATTAAAGGCGCATCCATTAAAGTCACAGGTGATTATGCCTATGGCACATTACGTACTGAACATGGAGTGCATCGCTTAGTACGCAAATCACCATTTGATTCAAATGCTAAACGCCACACCAGTTTTGCAAGCGTGCAGATTTTCCCAGAAGTAGATGATTCTATAGAAGTAGATATCAACCCTGCGGATTTGCGTGTAGATACTTATCGGGCAAGTGGTGCGGGTGGACAGCATATTAATAAAACTGATTCTGCTGTGCGTATTACGCATATTCCAACGAATACTGTGGTGCAGTGCCAAAGTGATCGCTCACAGCATCGCAATCGTGCGGAAGCAATGAGTATGCTCAAAGGCGCGTTATACGCTTTAGAGTTAAATAAGCGCAATGCAGAAAAACAAGCAATTGAGGATAACAAAACAGATATTGGCTGGGGTCACCAAATCCGAAGCTATGTCTTAGATCAATCGCGCATTAAAGATTTGCGTACCGGCGTTGAAGTTGGTAATACGCAAGGCGTACTGGACGGAGACTTAGACCCTTTTATAAGTGAGAGCTTGAAGCAAGGTGTTTAGCTTTTACTTGAAGACATAAAGAATACTATTACAATTATTTTGATGATTGAGTAAATGATGACTGAACAAACAAGCCCATTAGTAGAGAATATTGCCGTTGATGAAAATCATGTAATTGCTGAGCGTCGCGAGAAATTAAAACTAATTCGCGAAACCGCTAAAGCGAATAATGGCGCAGCATTCCCAAACGATTTTAAGCCACATCATCATGCTGCAGTTTTGCATGCTGAATTTGGTGAATCTGATAATGAAATTTTAGACCCAAAAGCTGTGCAGGTGAGTATCGCTGGCCGCATGATGCTTAAACGCGTGATGGGTAAGGCAAGTTTTGCGACTATTCAAGACGCTAGTGGCCGAATTCAGTTATTTATTTCCAAAGACAATCTAACAGATGCCAATAACGAAGCGATCTATGAGGAATTTAAGCACTGGGATTTAGGCGATATTGTTGCGGCTAGTGGCGTGTTGTTTAAGACTAAAACCGGCGAACTGTCAGTGAAAGTAAAAGAGTTGCGTTTGCTTACAAAATCACTACGTCCATTGCCTGAGAAATTTCACGGTTTAGCTGATCAGGAAACAAAATATCGTCAACGTTATGTGGATTTAATGGTGAGTGAAGAAACGCGCGCAACATTTATCGCGCGCAGCAAATTTGTGTCGGCTATACGCAGTTTTATGCTGGACAATCAATTTTTGGAAGTTGAAACACCCATGTTGCACCCAATACCTGGTGGTGCATCGGCTAAGCCATTTATCACGCATCACAATGCGTTAGATATGCAAATGTTTATGCGTATTGCACCTGAGCTTTATTTAAAGCGATTGGTAGTAGGTGGATTTGAACGTGTGTTTGAAATCAATCGCAATTTCCGCAATGAGGGTTTAAGCGTTCGCCATAATCCAGAATTTACTATGATGGAGTTTTATGCGGCTTACACTGATTACCAATGGTTAATGGATTTTACTGAAAACTGTATCCGTGCGGCTGCAATTGCTACACGTGGTACTGCAGTGCTGCAATATCAAGGTCGTGAAGTGGATTTGAGTGTGCCATTCCAACGTTTAACGATTGTTGGCGCAATTCAAAAATACGCACCGCAATATACGTTAGAACAATTGAATGATGCTACTTTTTTGCGTGCCGAGATTCTCAAGCATGGCACGAAACCATTTGATCATGCAGGTTTAGGTGCATTGCAATTGGCGCTATTTGAAGAAACTGCAGAAGCACTGTTGTGGGAGCCTACTTATATTATCGATTATCCAGTTGAGGTTTCACCGTTAGCACGTGCATCTGATACCAATCCAGAAGTCACTGAGCGTTTTGAGCTATTTGTTACAGGTCGTGAAATCGCTAATGGCTTTAGTGAGCTAAACGATGCTGAGGACCAAGCTGCACGCTTTCATGCACAAATGAAGGCCAAAGAAGCGGGTGATGCAGAAGCGATGTTTTATGATGCGGACTTTATTCGCGCGTTGGAATATGGCATGCCGCCTACAGGTGGCTGTGGCATAGGTATTGATCGTTTAGTGATGCTTATTACTGATAGTCCGAGTATTCGTGATGTAATTTTATTTCCACATATGCGACCTGAATCAAATTAATTTTAAAAGCACTTTAATAAAAGTGTGGTATAAAAACAATTACTCATAATTAAACCTTAATATTAATTGGTGATAGGAGTAATGTTAGTCAATTGATTTCAAACACATTACTTTAATTATATTAAGTGTTGTATTTACGCAACATTCTATTTAATATTTATGGTTTTGTCATCAAACTGTCATTTAAAGTTATCAAAATGTTGTCGTTGTAATTAAGAAACTTAAACGGGAGCAATTTGATGACTTTTAAACTACGTAGCATTACCGCTGCAACTACCGCAGCATTCATTATGGGTTTTGGCGCAAATGCCATGGCCGATTCAACTTTTGACCTAGTTCAGGCATTAGTACAAAAAGGCGTATTAACTGAAGAAGAAGCACTTCCTTTATTAAAAGGTCGTGAAAACGACATTCAATTAGCGGACAAAAAAGTAAAAAAAGCGGCTAAGCTTAAAATTTCTGACGCAATTGAAAATGCTACTCTTTATGGGGATGTTCGAGTTCGTTACGAAGATCGTCAAGGTACTGGTATTCCAGCTGCCCCAGCTGCTGCAATAGATAGTGATCAAACTAGAGGCAGAGCACGTTATAAAGTTACTTTAGGTGTTAAAACGGAATCAGGTGATTGGTATACTGATTTAGCCCTTGCTATGGGCGCGTCAGGTCGTTCTGACAATGCTACTTTTGGTAAAACTACAGGATCATTGAATGACAAAGAAACTTTATTTGTTAAACGTGCAATGCTTGGTTACAAAGCAACAGACTGGTTAACATTGGAAGCTGGTCGTATGGAAAATCCACTTTACACCACATCATCAATGGTTTGGGATGCTGACTTAACTGTTGAAGGTTTAACTGAAAAAATTAAATATAAAGTAGGTGCAGCTGAGCTTTTTGGTACAGCCGGTCAGTGGGCTTATAAAGGTGACAGAAGCTATATTAATTCGACACCCGTTTCGGCAACAACAACTAATGAATTATTTGCCTTCCAAGGTGGTGCTAAGTATGCCATAAACGATAATACATCAGTTAAAGCTGCATTAACTTACTCAACAGTTTCAAGCAATAATATGGGATCAAACTTCAAACCAGGTCTTTCTACAGTTGCATTAGCCAATAATGCCGGTGTTAATGATTTAGATACTATTGAAATCCCTGCCGAAATTAACTTTATGACATCTAGCAACATTGGCATTCGTTTATTTGGTGATTATGTGTATAACACGAGTGGTAATACGCGCTTTAACAAAGCAGTGTCAGCTTCAAAACCTGGCGCAGAACAAAATGCAGTTCTAGCTGCAGGCAATGACGATAATGCTTGGATGCTAGGTTTAGCTATTGGCTCATCTAAAGAACTTAAAGATTTCGAAGCTAACAAAATGGCCAAGGGTGACTGGTCTGCTCGTATTTGGTACCAAGATGTGGGTGTGTATTCAGTTGATCAAAACGCAGTAGACTCAGATATTTTTGATAGTCGTGTGAATATGAAAGGTACAATCTTCAAAGCACAATACAATATTCAAGACAATGTGATTGCTAACTTTACTTATGGTCACGGAACCCGTAAGAATAGTGCTTTAGGTACTCCAACCGGTGCCGGTAATGACCTAGGTCTTAACTTAAGAGATTTTGATGTACTACAAGCGGATTTAACTTACAAGTTTTAATATGGATGTTTAACAGAAATCCCGCCTTGTGAAAGCCTCCCAGAAGTTGGATATAAATTCAACCTATGTGGGGCTTTTTTATGGGTAACTATTCATCAGAGCTTGAGTTATTAGATATCTTTGTTTATATTAATATTTGTAATTTTCTTATAGTAATTTCGGGATCATTTAATGTTACTAAAAAAAACAGTATCAGTACTAGTTAGCTCCTTCTTCTTGTATGGCACGAGCTCTGTATTTGCAACTTCATTAATCACCGATTCAGTATTTAATGGTAATAGCTTTTGGTATACACCCATACCGAGAAGCGTCACGCTAGATGCAAATACAGCTAATTATGTTAAAGAGTTTGTGAGGCAAAAAAATACTTATTATGGTACCGTTAATACTAATACTAGTGCGTATTCCAGCCCAGTTTACTATGCAG
>JAYVTW010000136.1:0-2543 GCA_043788445.1 Methylophilaceae bacterium | reverse complement strand
TTAGCGAACAAGCTATTCAGCAATGGCATCACACCTATTAAAATTAGTGCAAGTATCAGTTCTAAGCCGAACGATAATGACAATGATAGTGTACTAAGTATATTTGAAGAGTCGGTAGAAACTATCGACATTATGATGTTCAGCCGGCAAATGTATACCTTGCTGAAAGCAGGAATTCCAATTATGCAGGCGTTAAATGGCCTTCAAGCCTCAACAAAAAATAAAACACTAGCAAAAGTGATTAGTGATATTGGTAATAGTTTGGATAGTGGGCGAGAACTATCGGCTGGAATGAGACAACACCCTAAAATTTTTTCTAACTTCTATGTAAGCATGGTAAGGGTTGGCGAAACCACTGGCATGTTAGAAGCTATTTTTCTGAGATTATTCGATCATCTTGAATTTGAGAAATATACAAAAGACCAGATTAAATCTGCTCTAAGATACCCTACTTTCGTAGTAATTGCGATGGCAGTAGCAATCGTCATCGTTAACTTATTTGTTATCCCGTCATTTGCAAAAGTATTCCAAAGCTTTGGTGCAGATTTGCCGTTGATGACAAGAATATTGCTTGGATTTTCCAATTTCATGATGCACTCATGGGTTTATCTATTGCTTGGAGCGGTCATGATCACCTTCTTGTTTCGTTACTATATTGCTACAGATACAGGTCGATATAACTGGGATAGTCTAAAACTTAGAATCCCTATAGCTGGGAAAATCATTCATAAAGGGACATTAGCTCGTTTCGCCCGTAGCTTTGCCCTATCAAGCAAAAGTGGAGTGCCTATCTTAAGTTCTTTAACTTTAATTGCACAAACCACAGACAATCTATACATTGCACGAAAAATAGAAGATATGCGTTTAGGCGTTGAACGCGGCGAAAGTATTTTACGCGCTGCGAATAACACGGGGGTTTTCAACCCTATAGTATTACAGATGATTGCTGTAGGTGAGGAATCAGGGGCATTGGATGATCTAATGCAAGAAATTGCTGATATGTACCAAAGAGACGTTGAGTATGAAATCAAAACATTAGGTGCTCAGATTGAACCCATCCTAATTGTATTTCTTGGTATTTTGGTACTGATTCTCGCGTTAGGCATATTCCTGCCAATTTGGGATCTCAGCAAAGTGGCTTTACACAAAGGTTAACTGTGTATATTGGTAAGCATTTTTCCAGCGTAAAACGCTTTAATTTTTTGGTTACCTTAAGCATCATAGCAATCTTAGTATCTACTTTACTCATAAGTTTAGGAAGAATTCAGAATCAAATTGAAACGGTTAAACTGAATTCTGAACTAATGAATATGCGCTTACAGTTACGTGATGCATGGGGCCACAGAAGTGTTTTAGAACAAACGGGCTTAAGTAAAACAAAAAGTGCTATTAATCCTTTTATGTTATTAAAACCTTATCCCGATTATATTGGTGAATATGCAATAAAACCGGATGATACTCAATCAGTGTGGTATTTCGATACAACAAAGAAACAGGCTGTCTATATATTAAAGAACGGTGACGAGCAACGCTACAAGTTAGTAAATTCGGTAGAGCTCTTATTGGTGGAATGAATTAAAGTTGTTTGATGCATGATCCATGATTGTAAATATAACAAATTTATGTTATATTGCACTTAAAGTTAATATCATAAGTACATAAAAACAAAGTGTTTAGTATTAAAATTTAGTAAGGTAAAATAATGTTATATAGGAATAAAGGCTTTACTCTGATTGAATTGATTGTGGTCATTGTCATACTTGCGATATTGGCTGCAGTGGCTTTGCCAAGATTTACCAACTTGCAACGTGACGCGCGTATTGCCAAACTCAATGCCGCACGCGGAAGTGTAGCCGCTTCCTCAGCATTGATTCATGCCACCCTTCTGGCACGCAACGGCATTGCAGACAAATCCGTTTGCCCGGCCGATAACGGTGGACCTGCGGATAATTCACCTGGTGCTACAGGCAAAATATGCACAGAAGCCGGCATTGTGAATGTCGTCAATATTTACCCGGCGGCAACAGCAATTGGTGGTCCAGCAGGCATATTGACCGCGTCTGGATTAACAACCGTTTTTAATCCAACGTTGGCGCAGCTTCAAGCCGAAGGTTACGGCTATTCTGTTAGTGGAACGAAAGCAACCTTTCAAGTACTTGGTGGTAGCGATTCCACTAACTGTGTATTTACTTATACAGAACCTGCACCCAACGCAGCACCGATTATCAGTGCTGTTGTCACAGATGGTTGTTAGGCAAAGCATATATTTAACTTATCAGCTGTTGAATTTTATTATTAAAGGCATGAATATGTTTAACAAGTCAAAAGGTTTTACTTTAATCGAACTCGTTGTCGTTATACTCATACTCGGTATTTTGGCGGCTGTAGCCATACCCAAATTTCTGAGCTTGGGTACTGACGCTACTAATGCATCTGCAAATGGCGTGGCAGCGGCCATTGCCTCCGGCACTTCTATCAATTTCGCAGCAAAAAAAGCGGGTAATGCAACTGCGGTCGCATTAAATGCAGCTAATGTATGTACC
>JAYVTW010000135.1:0-10639 GCA_043788445.1 Methylophilaceae bacterium | reverse complement strand
ACTTTTAAACTTTCCCAATGTTCACCTGTTTTAAAACCGGCATAAGCGAGTACCCAGCACCAAATGAGCGAACCTACAAATGTGTAAATAATAAATTTGGGCATATTCATACGTGCAACACCCGCCGGAAAAGCAATAAAAGTACGCACTGCGGGCAACAAGCGCCCAATAAAGATGATAATTTCGCCATGCCGGTCAAAAGCTTTATCTGCCCAATCTAAATCTTTAGCAGAAATCAATACCCATTTACCGTACTTTTCCACTAACGGCCTACCACCATACAACCCTAAATAATAAGCGGGTATTGAGCCAACAACGCAACCAATCGCACCAGCTAAAGCAACACCCCATAAGGTCATTTCCCCTTTAAACACCAAAAAACCCGCAAATGGCATAATAATTTCGGAAGGTAGTGGAATACAGGCTGACTCAATGGCCATCAGCAAAATAATGCCACCATAGCCCATCGTTGAAATGATACCAATAATCCAAGTGGCTAGCGCGCCGATGATTTTTTCAAACATTTATTATTCCTGAAATTTAAATCTATAAATTATAAAAACTAACTATTTTTTCTTATCACTAAATTCAGCTAACAATAACTTAATAAAGTCTGCCCGATCTTGCACATCTTTGTACTGCACTATAATACGTAGTTTATCTGGACCATTCATACGACAGCGTCTATCGCGTTGTAATAGAGCAATAAGCTTCATCGGGTCTATTTCAGTATTTTGGTTAAAGTGTAGCTGAATGGCACTATCACTCGCATCTATTTTATTAATACCTAGTGGTTTAGCCCCTATACGCAATCGATGACAACTTAATAGTGTTTCGCCTTGCTCTGGCAACAATCCAAAACGGTCTATCAGTTCCTCTTGCATGGTATCTAGTTGGTCATCATCTATGCAATTGGCGAGACGCTTATACAGTACTAAACGCTCGTGAACATCTGGGCAATAGTCATTGGTTAACAAGGCTGGCGTATGCAGATTAATTTCTGTCGTCACCCCCAATGGGGAATTAAGATCAGGTTCTTTACCCGCTTTAAGCTGCTTTACTGCATGATTAAGCATATCCGCATACAGCGTAAAACCTATCTCCTGCATCTCCCCACTTTGGCTATCACCTAGCAACTCCCCCGCACCACGAATCTCTAAATCGTGCATGGCTAAATGAAAGCCTGCGCCTAAGTCTTCCAACAATTGAATCGCATCTAAACGCTTCTTGGCTTGTGCAGTAATCTTACGGTCTGGATCAGTGAGTAAATAGGCATAAGCTTGGTGATGGCTTCGCCCTACGCGCCCACGTAATTGATGTAGCTGTGCTAGACCGAACATATCAGCCTTGTTCATAATGATGGTATTTGCAGTGGGTACGTCAATACCAGTTTCAATAATAGTGGTACACAATAACAAATTAGAACGTTGATGATAAAAATCACGCATTACATGCTCTAACTCACGCTCGCGTAGTTGTCCATGCGCAATTGCAATACGCGCTTCAGGCAAAATACGCTCTAATTTTTCGCGCATACTATGAATGGTATCAACTTCATTATGCAAGAAATATACTTGACCGCCGCGTTTAAATTCACGGGTAACAGCTTCACGAATAATGCCTTCTGAGTAATCAGTATGGAACGTTTTAATACTTAAGCGTTTTTGTGGTGGCGTGCTAATCACCGAGAATTCACGCAGGCCTTCCATCGCCATGCTCAAAGTCCGCGGTATTGGTGTGGCCGTGAGGGTTAATACGTCCACTTCGGCACGCAGGGCCTTTAGCTGTTCTTTTTGGCGCACACCAAACCGATGCTCCTCATCTAAAATAGATAAGCCTAAATTCTTAAACTTTACATCTTTTTGAATCAAACGATGCGTGCCGATAATAATATCAATTTTGCCATCTTCTAATCCTTTTAGCGCCTCTGCCTGTTCTTTGGCTGTTCTAAAACGTGAAATCTCGGCGATTTTAATTGGCCATTCGGCGAATCGATCAGTAAAAGTGTTGTAGTGTTGTTCAGCTAATAATGTGGTTGGGACAAGTACAGCAACTTGTCTGCCACCCATAACAGCAACAAAAGCAGCTCGTAGTGCAACTTCAGTTTTACCAAAGCCTACATCACCACAAACCAACCTATCCATTGGACGGCCAGATTGCATATCTTTAATGACGTTTTCAATCGCCTCCAATTGGTCTGGTGTCTCTTCAAACTGAAAACCTTCGCAAAATGCCTCGTAGTCTTGCAAACTCAACTTAAATGCATGCCCTTTACGCGCGGCACGTTGCGCATATAAATTCAATAGCTCAGCTGCGGTGTCACGGATTTGTTTAAGCGCTTTTTTCTTGGCTTTTTCCCAATGTCCAGAACCTAAACGATGTAAAGGTGCTGATTCTGGTGGGCCGCCTGAATAACGCGATATAAGAAATAATTGTGAAACAGGTACGTAAAGTTTATCGTCACCATAATATTCAAGCAATAAAAACTCGGTTTCACCTTCACCAAAATCAAAGTTAAATAGCCCTCTATATCGCCCTACTCCATGTTGTTCATGCACTACTGGATCGTTTTCGCGTAGCTCAGATAAATCTTTGAGCATGCCTTCAGTATTTCGCGCTTTTTCTTTCTCACGCCGGCGTTGTTGACGCACGGTAGCCGCATACAATTCAGCCTCTGTAATAATGGCAAAATTAGCAGCAGCTGGTTTTAGGCTTGGTGTGAGAAACCCTGCATGCAGGGTTGAAACGCCCAACATCAAGCGGACATCACTTTGCTGAAACTCTTCCCATGTCTCGCAAACGGGCATACTAAGTCCATGCTCTGCAAACAATTGGGCCATGGTTTCACGGCGGCCAAGGCTTTCTGCAGCGATGAGTATGCGCTGTTTATTGGTTGTGATAAATGACTGTAATTTATGCAATGGATGCTCAGAACGACGTTCAATATCTAGTGCTGGCAGACTAGTTGAGCTATCAACAATTGGCGTCTCAGCAACGCCATCTTCAGTGCTAATAATCTTAGCGTCAATACTCATATATAAAGTAGCAAATTCATGCGTACTTTTAAAAAATTCATCCGCTTTAATCAGTAATAATTCCGGAGCAATAATTGGACGCTCTGTGTCATGCGCTAATAAACGATAGCGTGATTGTGCTTCACGCCAAAAACTCTGTGCAGCGATATCTAAATTGCCATGTAAACAGAGTGAGGCCTTCTTCGGCAAGTATTCTAGGAACGTTGCTGTTTGTTCAAAAAATAACGGCAAGTACCACTCAATACCGCCTGTAGCAATACCTTTACTGACATCCTTATAAATTTTTGCACGTGACGGATCTCCTTCAAAAATCTCTCGAAAATTGCTACGGAAACGTGCAATGCCTGATTCATCTAAAGGAAATTCCCGTGCTGGCAACAATCTAATCTCAGGCACAGGATACAAACTACGCTGCGTATCGATATCAAATGTCCGAATAGACTCAATCTCATCATCAAACAAATCTAAACGATAAGGTAGAACACCGCCCATAGGGAATAAATCAATTAAACCACCGCGCACACTAAACTCACCAGGGCTAATCACTTGGTTGACATGATGGTAACCCGCTTGAGCACATTGAAGGCGTAACGCTTCTAAATCAAGCTTCTGCCCCTTTATTAGCATAAAACTGTGTGCAGCCAAGTAAGACTGCGCAGGTAACCGAATAAGCGCGGTGCCAATTGGCACAATAATCACATCACAAGTATTTTGCGAAATTTGGTAAAGCGTAGCTAAACGTTCGGAAATTAAATCTGGATGCGGTGAAAAATGATCATAAGGTAAGGTCTCCCAATCCGGTAACAAATGCACACTTAATCTAGGCGCAAACCACGGCAGCTCTTCCAACAGGCGCTGCGCTTCAAATGCACTGGCAGTAATAATGACCAATGGCGTTTTTTCTGTCGCTTGGGCTAATTGCACAGCTAGATTTGCTAAGATTAAGCTATCGTAGCCGGTTGAGTGAACTTGCAAACGGCTAGACTGGCCAATAGTTGGAATTTTTAATTGCATGGTTTTTATTTTATAGCTTTGTTTGAATAACTTAATACTAGTTCTAAAGCACTAAATCAGAGGGTTAAAGTAGTATTATAACTGTTAGCTAAATATATAATCTCAACACGTCTACATTTAAGTGTCACCATAATATAAATAAAGTTATTGGAGAACATCATGAATGATAAAGAATCAGTCGCCATTCACGCTGCAAAATATGTGCAAAATGGTATGTTAGTTGGTTTAGGGACTGGCTCAACCGCTAACTATTTCATTCAAGAATTAGCTCGTCGTCAAACCGAAGAAAACTTAAAAGTCACGACTGTAGCTAGCTCTGTAATCAGCGCAATGAAAGCACAAAGTCTGGGGTTAAATGTGGTTGCGCTTGAACACATTTCAACTATTGATTTATATGTGGATGGTGCAGATGAAATCACTCCAGACATGGCACTTCTTAAAGGTCGCGGCTACGATTTAGTTAAAGAAAAGTTACTGGCTAAAGCAGCTGATCAATTTATTGTAGTGGCAGATAAAAGCAAATTAGTTAACCGTATTGGTACAAATTACGCCATACCAATTGAAGTCATGAGTAGCGCGTGGCAAATGACAAAACATAGTATAAAACTGGCTGGGGGGCATGGAGACTTACGACCTAACGTAGCTAAAGACGGCTTGAGCATTAGCAGCCACGGTAGTTTAATTCTAGATATGGTATTTGATCCAGCACTTGATAGCGCTACTCTTAATCATTTGCTGAACAGTATTCCTGGCGTAGTAGAACATGGTATTTTTAGTGACCTAGCACATATTGTTTTAATTGCGGCTGATGGGAAAATTGAGGTGCAGCAGAAATAGTTTGCTATCTTATGTTGATATCAAGTATTGCTAGACAGCTTTTACAAACTCAGCGAAACTGTATCTTATGCTAAAGCCGACAAAAGCCACGCATTCCAACCGCTCTTTCAGAATGTTATGTTCTACGTTTTCAAAGCACTATTTTGCTGCAGGTTTTAATCGCGCCAACTTAGTTTGTGGCGCATTAATATGCAGTCTAGTACTCACAACCTGCAGCAAGACTCCACCGCCGCCGCCGTTAGTGCTAGCAAAAGACCCTTTCACGATTACCTTTGTCACACTCAATAGCCCAACTACTTATTACTATAACGGTGATAAAGAGTTAGCTGGGATTGAATACGATTTAGCCATGCTGTTTGTTAAAAGTTTAGGTGCAGCCTACCAAGTCAAATTTCTGGTAGTGAATAATATTAGTCAAGTACTGCCAGCACTTGAGAGCGGTGAAGCTGACATTGCTGCATCAGATTTAAGTATCACAGCAGCCCGTGAAAAGGTTGTATCCTTTGCCCAACCTTACCAAACGATTCAGCAAGAGTTAATTTATAATAAAGAGCTAAACGCTAGGCCAACAAAAAACTTGCTCGATTTAACAGGGACTTCACTTGTTGTACCTGCCAGCACCAGCTTTGCTGAGCGCTTGAAAAAAATGAAAACAACTAAGCCTGGACTTGAGTGGGAAGAACGTCGTAATGTGAATACTGAGCAACTCATTGAAGAAGTTGCCAATGGCGATATTGAATATACGATTGCAGATAGCCACTTAATTTCTATTCTGCAAAATTACTATCCTAGTTTAGAGGTAGCCATGTCGTTAGGCGAGCCTGAAAAAATTGCATGGGCTTTACCAAAATACTCTAAACTCAAGCTATTATTAAATAAAACTCCACTGAGTAAAAAACAACCTACTGACAACCAAGTTGCTTTAGCCGAAAAAGTAGATGCTTTTTTTGCTCGGATAAAAAAAGATGGTACTTTACGCAATGTACTAGACCGTTATCTCGGCAATACAAAGCGACTTGACGCAGTCGACATAAAAGCTTTTTTAATCCGCAGCCGCAGCCTACTGCCAAAATATGTACCCCTATTTAAGCAGGCACAAGATATAACCGATATTGATTGGCGATTGCTTGCTGCAATAAGTTATCAAGAATCACATTGGGACACCTACAACACTTCGCCCACCAATGTGCGTGGTCTCATGATGCTTACAGAAAATACGGCAGATTTAATGGGCGTGACAGACAGACTAGATCCGAAACAAAGCATTCCAGCTGGTGCAAAGTATATTATGAAGTTAAAAGACACTTTGCCTATTCAAATTGCAGAACCAGACCGTACCTATGTGGCATTGGCCGCCTATAATATTGGCTATGCCCATGTGGAAGATGCGAGAGTGTTGGCGCAAAGACAACATCTCAACCCTAATAGCTGGGCAGATATCAAGAAAACTTTGTTGATGCTAAACAATCCAGACTATTACACGACAGTAAAATATGGCTATGCCAGTGGGGGGGCACCAGTGGTATTTGTCGATTCCATCCGTAGCTATCAGCATATTTTAGAACGCTATCAACCCAGCCAAAATCCTACAACTGAAAGCTTTAAGATAGTCAACAATTAGAAAACTACCGACTAAACACTATCCACTAAGTTTTAATATATTCTAGATTATCCATATAAGGCTTCAATACTTCTGGTACTTTAACGCTACCATCAGTTTGCTGATAATTCTCTAATAACGCAACTAAGGTGCGGCCTACAGCTAAACCTGAACCATTTAGCGTATGCACAAATTCTGTTTTCCCTGCTTCGTTTCTAAAACGTGCTTGCAAGCGACGTGCTTGAAAAGCCTCACAATTTGAAACGGATGAAATCTCACGAAAAGTATTTTGTGCGGGTAACCATACTTCTAAGTCGTAAGTTTTTGCCGCGCCAAAACCCATATCTCCGGTACATAATGACACCACGCGATATGGTAATTCAAGTGCTTTTAAAATATTTTCAGCATGTCCGACCATCTCTTCTAAAGCTTCATAGCTTTTTTCAGGATGTACGATTTGTACCATCTCGACTTTATCAAATTGGTGCTGGCGTATCATACCTTTAGTATCACGACCATACGAACCAGCTTCAGAGCGGAAGCAAGGCGTATGCGCAGTCAATTTAATTGGCAAATCATCTAGTGGAACAATTTCATCACGCACGGTGTTGGTCAATGTGACTTCTGAAGTAGGAATCAAATAGAGTTTACTGTTGTTATGGTTTAAAGAAAATAAATCCGCTTCAAACTTTGGTAACTGGCCTGTGCCAATTAAAGTTTCAGCATTGACCATATAAGGCGTATAACATTCTTCATAACCATGCTGTTCTGTTTGCATATCCAGCATAAATTGTGCTAATGCACGATGCAATCTAGCAATTTTTCCTCGCATAAACGTAAAACGTGCACCAGATAATTTTATACCCATATCAAAATCTAAACCAAGTGGTGCTCCCACATCCGTATGGTCTTTTACTTCAAAATCAAAAATTCGTGGTACACCAACACTACGAACTTCTACGTTATCTTGCTCTGAATCACCTAGTGGTACGCTGTTATGGGGTAAATTAGGCACATTGAGCAAAATATTATTTAAAGCAACTTGCAACTCGGCTAATATTTTTTCATCTGCTTTTAGTAAGTCACCCAAGCCTGCAATGTCAGCCATCACAGCACTCGTATCTTCGCCTTTAGATTTAGCTACGCCAATCTGCTTAGACGCGCTATTACGTTTTGCTTGTAAATCCTGCGTACGGGTTTGAACTGCTTTTCGCTCGTTCTCGATTTTCGTAAAAATCTCAGCATTAAACTCAAACCCGCGTTTTTTCAACTGGATCACAACGCTATCTAAATCATTACGTAATATTTGTATATCCAACATCTTATTTCTTTGCTTTCTGTTTTATAGCATTCTCATCAAGCATTTTAAGGTAAGCTAATTTTTCAGCTATTTTACCTTCTAAGCCACGTGCTGTGGGCACATAAAATTGCGGTGCAGTCATATCATCTGGAAAATAGTGCTCTCCCGCAGCATAAGCATCAGGCTCATTATGCGCATAACGATACTCTCTGCCGTAATCCAAGGCTTTCATAAGCTTAGTAGGCGCATTACGTAAATGTAATGGTACTGGGCGCGATTTATCCGCAGCAACAAACGCTTTAGCTTGATTATAAGCGTTGTAAGCAGCATTACTTTTAGCGGCAACCGCACAATAAATCACCGCGTTAGATAAAGCTAACTCGCCTTCTGGTGAGCCTAAACGCTCGTAAATTTGATAGGCTTCTAACGCGATAGTTTGCGCACGCGGGTCTGCGATGCCAATATCTTCAAACGCCATGCGTACAATACGCCGCGCCAAATACAATGGGTCAGCACCACCATCGAGCATACGTAAAAACCAATATAAAGCTGCATCCGGGTTGGAGCCGCGCACTGACTTGTGTAAGGCAGAGATTTGATCATAAAAGGCTTCACCCCCTTTATCAAAACGGCGCAGCTTAGCTGCCATACTCGTTTGCAAAAACGGCTCATCAACCAGCTTGACATTTGCTGCACTCGCCGCATTAAATAAACCTTCAAGAAAATTAAGCAATCGCCTTGCATCCCCATCAGCATAGGCTAGCACTTGCTCAATGACAACATCATCCAATATGACATTTTCAGCAACTAATAGATGCGCGCGCACTAACAACTGGCCCAATTCAGGTTCAGATAAACTTTTTAATACAAAAACCTGTGCACGACTAAGTAACGCACTATTGACTTCAAATGAAGGGTTCTCAGTCGTCGCACCAATAAAAGTAATTAGTCCGCTTTCTACAAACGGTAAAAAAGCATCTTGTTGGCCTTTGTTGAAACGGTGTACTTCATCCACAAACAAAATAGTTTTACGACCAGATTGCTGTAAATTATGTTCGGCGAGCTCTATCGCATCGCGGATATCTTTAATGCCTGATAGCACAGCAGATAATGCGACGAATTCGGCATTGATAGTATTTGCGATAAGTCGCGCAAGCGTGGTTTTGCCCACTCCGGGCGGACCCCATAAAATCATGGAAGGCAAATTGCCCGATTGAAATGCTAAGCGTAATGGTTTATTTTCGCCTAACAAATGCGATTGGCCAACTACTTCATCTAAAGTAGTTGGGCGTAATCGCTCTGCCAATGGTGCTTGTGGGCTTTTAGGCTCAAATAGACTAGTCAATTTTCTCAGTCAGTGATTTTAAATTTCATGACATGTATTAATAAAATAATCATGCAATTTTTATCCCAATTAATTGATGTAAGTAGACTTTCTCGCTTACTCGCCTACCACATCAACACCTTTGGGTGCTGTAAATAAAAACGTACTGCCTTTTAGTTTAGGGTTACGCTCTATTTCTGAGAAGCTAATTGCAGTAATGTGATTAAAACTATCATATAACTCCATTTTTTGCAGCTTGTCGCCATCAAAAGCCAATAAAACACGTTCAAAACCACTGTCTTTATTTTTTGGTAATGCTAATACCCAATCTAGCCCATCTTTACGAACTGCATTTTTAAGCATGAAGTTTTTTTCTACATTTTCACCTCCGGCAAGCATTGCAGCTGGGCTAGAACCTAATGCCTGGCTTAAATCTCGTGCAGTAACTTGCGCTAAATCAACATCATATAAAAATACTTTTTTACCATCACTAATAATTTGCTGCTCATATGGTTTTTTATAATCCCAACGAAATTTATTTGGCCGTTGTAACTGCATGGTACCTTCAACTTCTTGCTCTTTACGACCTTGTGCATCAGTAACAACTTGATGAAACTGAGCACGCATAGCATCTGTATGATTATAAAAATTCCTTAGGCTAGAAACCCCATCAGCCAGTGCTAGCAGAGGCAGTTCTAGTGTAAAAACTAAAATTGTATTTAATATAATTTTGTTCAAAATAATTTTATTCATTATGTGGAGTTAATACCTCTCTATTACCGTTACTTTGCATGGCGGATACCAGCCCAGCTCGTTCCATATCTTCAATCAATCTTGCCGCACGGTTATAACCAATCCGCAATTGTCGTTGCACGCCTGAAATAGAGGCACGGCGAGTGTTTAACACGATAGCTACCGCCTCATCATAGAGCGGGTCTGCTTCGCCACCAGCTGACCCAACCAGGTTTTCAATACCGCCAGGCTCCTCCGCTTCATTAGTTAAAATGCCTTCAATATAATTAGGTTCACCCATAGCTTTTAAATGGTCAACTACACGATGCACTTCCGCATCGCTCACAAACGCACCATGCAAACGTTGCGGGTAACCTGTACCTGGCGGCAGGTATAACATATCACCCTGACCTAATAACGCTTCAGCGCCCATTTGGTCTAGGATAGTTCGTGAATCAATTTTACTTGAGACCTGAAACGATACACGTGTTGGGATATTAGCTTTAATTAAACCAGTAATTACATCAACAGATGGCCGTTGTGTCGCTAATACCAAGTGAATACCGCATGCACGTGCTTTTTGCGCTAATCGTGCAATGAGTTCTTCTACTTTTTTGCCAACCACCATCATTAAATCGGCCAACTCATCAATCACAACCACGATAAGCGGCATCACATCCAATGGTTCTGGGTCATCTGGCGTTAAGCTAAACGGATGCGGGATATTAATACCCTCTTTTTTCGCATCTTTAATTTTCTGGTTATATCCAGCGAGGTTACGCACACCCACGACTGAC